>JAZKDY010000086.1:8100-54928 GCA_040387325.1 Pseudomonadota bacterium
AGTGATTCGGATGGGGACCCGCTCACACTGTTCTCCGTGCAAGACGCCACCCACGGAAGCGTGGCCATGGTCGGATCGGATGTAGTGTTTACCCCTGCCGCAGGCTACTTTGGTGCAGCGTCCTTCGACTACACGATCAGTGATGGCAAGGGTGGCACGGCCACAACGACGGTCGATTTGACGGTCAACGCCGCGCCAGTCGCCGTCGCTGACACCGTCGCCGGCACCGCCAACACGCCCCTGACCATCGCATCGGCAAGCTTGCTGAGTAACGACACCGATCCCAATGGCGACCCACTCACCATTAGCTCTGTACTGGACGCTACACACGGCACCGTTGCTTTGGTCGGTGGCAGTGTGGTTTTCACCCCCACCAAGGACTATGTTGGCGATGCATCCTTCAGCTACACCATCAGCGATGGCCATGGTGGCACTGCGTCGGCATCGGTCAGCCTGACGATTGCTGCAGACCTGCTAAAGGCAGGGTCGACGCCGACTCCATAGCGCGGTGGGTCGGATGGCAGGAACGGCTGCAAAGCCAACCCTGCCAATCCGTCGGTTACTGGAAGTGCCTAGACATTGGGCTCGTTGACAGCTGGCCCCGTGGCACCGTCAAACCCAACCGTACCCAACGCCTTCAGATCGGCCTCATTGGTGACGCCTTCTGCGATTACCTTCAGCCCTATGCTGTGGGCAATAGTGGACAGGCCTTTGAGGAAGGCCTGATTTCCTGCGTTGCCGTCAAGTCCACGCACAAAACTACCGTCGACCTTGATGTAGTCCAGGCCCAGGTCATGCAATCGGCCAATCTCACTGAACTGCCGACCAAAATGCTCCAGCCCCAGTTTGCAACCCACCCCCCGCAGGTCTACGCACAAGGCCTTGAATGCATCGAAATGTGACAGTGCGCCGGACTCAGGCACTTCGAGCCATAGACGTTGCGTACCCGAACGGCGTTTTAGCAGGCGTTGCAAATCGGCTCGAAACTCCGGCAAGTGAATGGAGCTCGCAGACAGGTTGATAGCAAGACCTGTGAGCTGGGGCTTGGCCTCCAACTCATCCAGCCCCAAGGACACTGCGGCCAGATCCAGCTGCGGCGTCAACTTCAACCGCTCCGCCACAGGCAGGAACTTGCCCGCCGGTTGCCACTCACCACTTTCATCGAACATCAACCGCAGCGGACACTCGCGGTGCACCAGCTTTCCATCCAGCGACATGACGGGAAACGACACGAGCCGCACCCATTTCTGGTTCAGCGCACGGTGTATCAACGTGGACCACTCTTCCGAGCTTTTTGGTGCATCGTCGCCGACATGCAAGTCCACCACTTTTACCCCGCTGGGGCCCATGGCCTCAACCGCGGCCAGCGCCATGTCGACTTGCGCCAAGATAGTGTCCATCTCCACGCCGGGAGGGAAATGTCCGCAACCCAGCCACGTGCTGGGGCGATCCGGCAGATAGGCGGCCGCCTCGTTGGTCAGCGCCCGGAACAACTCATCCGCAACATCCTGCGGAGAGGACAAAGCAGGTACCAACATTGCAAAGTCAGCGCCGTTGAGCCTCGCCGCCAACGCCTCCGGGTAGCGCTGGGACACGGACAGCAAGCCACGTCCAAATGCCCGCAACAATTCATCGGTGTCTTTACGGCCCAACGATTGGTTGACACTTGCAAGGTTGGCAACCCGCGCTATGAATACAGCACCCCCTGCCGATTGCTCGGCCTGAACTGTATCTCGCAAACGGGCCATGAAATTGCTGCGGTTGGCCAACCCGGTCAAGGTGTCGCAATTCGCCTCGCGCCTGACGCCGTCGAGACGTTTTGCCTCGTCATCAAACATGGTTTTTAGGCGCGCAACGGTTACGTTCATCGCTTGCGCCAGTTTCTTCAATTCCGGGACCGCAGGCTCTTCCATGGTCACAAAACGCCGCTCGGTAATCGCCTGCGCCTGGTCAATTACTGCGTTCAACGGGCGGCGCAAGCGGCGCAAAACCAGCGTCGCCATATACCCACCCGCCAGCCCTGCCAGGGTCAGCGCCATGACCATTTCCTGTGCGCTTTTCCACAGCGCGGCATAGGCAAATCGGCTTTGGCTGACCAGTGTTACGGTACCGAACTGCTTCCAGCCACTGGAAATTTGGGCTTGCCCTGCCTGCGCGTGAATCGGCAACAACTGGGCGAACCATGCAGGAGCACCCAGGTCCAGGTCCGCCCCCACACGCTCGGCCATCGTTTGACCCAGCGGGTTGGTTACCCGCACCAATTCGTAGTGTCCGCCGTCGAACAGGGACGCCACTACCAGCTCAACCGTGACCTCGTCCGGGTTGCTCTGGCTCAGGGACAGCGCCAGAGCGGTGGCGTTGTCCGTATTTTTTATGGAAAGCTGGGACTCCAGGTAAGCCCGCGCACTCAGCATCGAAACCAGCAAGCTTCCGGCCAGAGCCATCAGGGTGCTGGCGATGATGGCAAGCCATAGTTGGCGAAACATTGACATTTTCAACTTCCTTTTCTGTGATGAGCCATCACTCGAATCCTTCCGCGCGTGCGCGTTTCAACAAGTCTTCCCAGCGTGACAGCCTCCCTGTTCCAGCCGCAGGCGTCGCATCCTTGCCAGAGACGCCGGTAAAGATACCTTCACTATTGAAGCTGAAGACCGGCACCAGATCAGGCCTGCGCGATGCCGGGCGAATATCACCAATCAGGTTGTCCAGCACCAGGGGTTCCGACTCTGGCTTGGCGTAATAGGCCAAAACCATATGTGCCTGCAAGGCCGTACTGTCTGACGAGCCGGTCTTGGCCCGCACATAGATCAGTCGCAGCTTGTTGGACTCGACACCCATTTCCTTCAAGGTAAAGTACTTTGCAATCACAAAGTCCTCACAGTCCCCCAAGCCTTTACCCAATGTCTCTAGCGGCGTAGCCCAGTAGTCTTCCTGGGTCCAGACGGCGGTGTCGTCACCAAACACAATATTCCGGTTGAAAAAGTCGTTGGTGCGCTTCAACCGGTCGGCATCCCCGGACGCTTTGTTACTGGTGATCAGACTCTGCCACGCATTAAATTTGGCGGCGACCCCGCTTCCCCAGCGCTGCGTAAGAGATGCCAGCATTCGTTCAAAATCCACACCACCATAGGATGCGGACCCCATCCAGAGCACGCCCAGACACAGCCCCAGCGCCAAAGCCTTGGTCCATGGCTTACAAGCGAACTTCGGGCGTTTCAACACAACAGGCAATCCCTTACATCCAGGCAAAAAACCGGGTGACAGCCATCGTCAACTGCTTAACAAGTCGCGACGGGCATGGCATCGGGACAGCCTGCCGACATGCGCAGCAAACAGACGGACCCAAACCCCGGCCGGGCAACTTTGTAACATTTTGTGTATTTTTTCACACATGACCCCATTTTTAAAACACTGGCGTCCACACTGGCTGCAGTGCTCGCAATTTACTAGCAAAATGCACCACTATCTATACTCGACGAACACTAGCACAGTCCGTCGCCGGGCCGGTTGCCGCCCACCGCCCACCCATTGCAGGAAGATTTCCTAAAACATGACCAAGCTCACCGCCATCAGCACAGCAGTCTTGATTGCTACCGCCAGCTTCAGCCCATGGGTCGGCGCCCAGCAATCACCCACTACCCTCAAGGAGGCCGTTGAGCGCGCCATCCTGCAAAACCCCGAGGTCAAGCTGCGCTTCCACAACCTGGAAGCGGCCAAAGCGGAACGCGGGGTTGCGCAAGGGGCCTGGCTGCCCCGAATCGACCTGGAGGTAGCAGGCGGTACGTACGAAACCAAGACGCCGTCCCTGGCCTCCACACTGGGTTACAACGGCAGCCGTGCCTCCCTGCAATTGCGCCAGACCCTGTTTGATGGCTTTGCCACCTTGCACGAAACGCGGCGTCTGAGTTACGCCCAGCAGGCCGCGTATTTTGACCTGTTGTCCGCCAGCAACCAGACCGCTTTGGACGCAGCCCGCGCTTATACCGACGTGCTTCGCTTTCGCGAGCTGGTCCAGCTCGCAGCGGACAACTTTACGACCCACCAGGAAGTGCACGATCGCTTGAGCCAGAAGGTCACTGCCGGTGTTGGGCGCAAGGTCGACCTCGAACAGGCAGCGGGCCGTATGGCCCTGGCAGAGTCCAACTGGCTCACCGAATCCAGCAATCTGCACGATGTGTCCGCACGTTACCAGCGGTTGGTGGGTCAGCTTCCGGCGCAGAATCTTTCCCCGGCAGAGCCCATGGGCCAGTTCCTGAAAGCAGGCTCCGGCTTCCCATCGGAGTCGGTGCGCACCAACCCCGACTTTTTGTCCGCAGTAGCGACGGTACGGGCCTACCGTTCAGACAGTAACGTGCGCCGCGCCGCCTACAGCCCGACGGTTGAATTGCGTGCGCGGCAAAGTGTGGAAACCAACCAAAGTGGCGTCAACGGAGATTACCGTGACACGGCTCTCGAAGTGGTACTGAGCTACAACCTGTACCGCGGTGGTTCCGACAAGGCCCGCGTCAACCAGTACGTCGCCAAACTGAACAGTGCCTACGACTTGCGCGACAAGGCTTGCCGCGATGTCTGGCAAACCGGCGAGATTGCGTTCAATGACTCTCAGCGTCTGTCGGCGCAGATCAACCTGCTCAGCCAGCACGAGTTGTCCACCTCCAAGGCCCGCCAGGCTTACCAGCAGCAGTTCGATATTGGCCAACGGTCCCTGCTGGACTTGCTGGACACCGAGAACGAGCTCTACCAGGCGCGCCGCGCCCTGGCCAATGCGGAATACGACCTCCAGCTGTCCGCCGTGCGGGTGCTCGCCACCTCGGGTTCACTGCTCAACACCCTGAAATTACAGACGCTGGCCACCGACGTGCCAAGCGCCTCCGGTAACGCGCAAGACGAAGATGCGCTGATGCACTGCGACAACCAGGTTCCCGTAAGTGCCGTTCTGGACCGCAGCTTCAACTCCCGCCCAGCGTCACTGCCGGCCGACCCGGCCAAGCCGCCTACCCTGCCCACACCCGCCGTGCCGGTTGCAACACCACCAGCCACCACCGCAGCGGATTGCGCCAAGCTGCCCCAGGCGGTGGAGACCTGGTTGAAAGCATGGAACAGCAAGGATGTGACCAGCTACCTGGGTGCCTATTCCGGCAACTTTGTGCCCGGCAATGCCCTGGACCGCAAACAATGGGAAGCCATGCGCACCAGCCGCATCAGCAAGCAAGGCGATATCCAGATCACCACGGGCAAAGTAAATACCGTACGTTGTGACACCAAAACGGCGGAAGTTGCGTTCACGCAGGACTACGGATCTGCCAACTACAAGGACTCGGTCAGTAAAACGCTGGCACTGGAAAACGTGCGCGGCGTCTGGAAAATCACCCGCGAAACGGTGACCAAGGGCCGTAGTTACTAACGCAGCGATCCAACCAGGGTCAACAGTCCGATCAGCACCGGCTGGTGCACCATGTACCAGCTCAGGCTGCAGCGTCCCAGCCACGACAGCGGCGCAAGTGGCCAGGCTTGGGTGGCCTGGCCCACACCCGCCATCCAGCCCCGGGCCAGCGCCCACTGACCGGCGGCCATGCCCCACCACATGACGCCCAGCCAGGGCAGCAGGGGCACATAGTCTTCGGTGACAGGTTTGCGGCTGACCAGGCCCAGCCAGTTCAGGGCCTTGACATCCCAGGCCTGCCCAAACGGCAGCCAGGTCTGCACCTGCGGCGCATAGGCGCCCAGCATGACCACAACCAGCCCAGCGGGCCACAACCAGCGCCCCCAGGATGCCGTGGTCCTGCACACCAGCAGCATCACCGCCATGCCATGCAAAACGCCAAAATAAATCCAGCTGTTGGGAAACATCAGGGCCGAGCCCACACTGACCGCCACTGCACAGGCCGCGATCTGCAGCCAGCGCCGCCAGAAGCGACCCCAGGTCTGCCCGGCATGCACGGCAACCGCCTGGCCAACACCTGCGCACAGCAGGAACAGGCTCAGAATGCAAGTGCGCTGTACCGTCCACACCGGATCGCGGTAAAAGTCCTGGTGGATAAAACCAAAGTGGTTGAGGTCAAACGCAAAGTGGAAACACGTCATCCACAACACCGCCGTGCCGCGCAACGCGTCCAGGGTACCGTGCCGGGCAGTCAGCGCCGGCAGTCGCGCACGCGACTGCATCACTTGCTCAGCGGGGGCAGTTCCAGCGTCAGCTGAGCGGGGCCTTCCAAGCCCGCCGCCAGCACTGCGCGCCGTCCCTCGACAGACTGCAACACCAGGTTACCTTCCACCGGGGCGCCCACGCGGTAAGGTTTGGCTGCCTTGCCATCGACAGAGATCAGGGCTGCTCCGCCATGCTGGCGATCGGCCAGCACACCCACCAGTACGTAAGCCGTACTCGGCACAACCGCTGCGCCCGCTGGCGCTGCAACGCCTCCACCACCCAGGGCGCGCGCCACAGCCAGAGGGTCCAGGGCCGCAAACCCGGCAGCGGGCGCGGCACCTGAGGCACTATTGGCATGTGTACTTTTGAGCGCCCAATACGTACCGCTGAGCGCTGCCAACGCAGCCAGCAACAGGGTTGCCAGCCGAATCCCCCACACCTGAAGAGCATTTGTTTGCATTGCGCGATTATGATTGACCCGACCATGAACCCACAAGCAAACCACTCCCCATCGGTGCGCACTGCGCACAGGCGCATCCGGCACTCTGGCTTCACCCTCATTGAACTGATGGTGGTGCTGGTGATCATCGGTGTGTTGGCCGCGTTGATCGTGCCCAATGTGCTGGACCGTGCCGACGACGCACGCTCAACGGCCGCCAAGACCGACGTCAACAACCTGATGGGCGCGCTCAAGCTCTACAAGCTGGACAACCAGCGCTTCCCCACCGCGGCACAGGGTCTGCAGGCCCTGCTGACCAAGCCCACCGAAAGCCCCGTTCCCTCCAACTGGAAACACTACCTGGACAAGCTGCCCAATGACCCCTGGGGCCGCCCCTACCAGTACCTGAACCCCGGCGTGCGGGCGGAAGTGGATGTGCTCTCCTTCGGCGCAGACGGTCAACCGGGCGGCGAGGGCAAAAATGCGGACATCGGCAGCTGGGACTAGTAGAGGCTTTACGCTGCTGGAGCTGATGGTTGTTGTCGCCATCATGGCCATGGCAACGGCCGGTGTCAGCCTCGCCATGCGGGACACGACCCAATCCCAGCTGGAGCGTGACGCGCAGCGCCTGGCTGCGTTGCTGGAATCAGCCCGCGCCACGTCGCGCATGAGTGCCAACGCAGTGATATGGCGGCCCACGCCCAATGGCTTTGTATTTGAAGGCCTTCCCATCGCGACCCCGCCGACCTCCTGGCTGGGCAATGACGTGGTGACCAGCAGCACCAACGCTGTGGTGCTGGGCCCGGAACCCATCATCGGTCCCCAGCGCATACGGCTGGCATCGGTGTCGCAACCCACGCGCAGCCTGAGCATCGCCACCGATGGTGTGCGGCCTTTCAAGGTCACGGGCGACGCCGACGTGGCAGCCTCCTCGCCGTGAAACAGCACGCCACCCTGCGGCGGTTCGGTCAGGGCTTCACCCTGATCGAGGTCCTGGTCGCCCTGGCCATTGTGGCCATTGCGCTGGCCGCCGGCGTGCGTTCCACCGGTGCATTGACCCGCAATGCCGAGCGCCAGTCCGACCTGCTGCTGGCACAGCTGTGTGCCGAAAACGCGCTGGTGGCGGTGCGCCTGTCCAAACAAATGCCTGCGGTGGGGGACAACACCACCAACTGCGAACAGGCCGGCCGTAACCTGGGTGTCACGCTGTCGGTGCGACCCACGCCCAATCCCAATTTTCTGCGGGTGGAAGCGCAGGTTGCCGAACGCGAAGCGACGCTGCTGACACTGTCTACTGTGGTCGGGCGCTACTAAAAGATATGGCCTCCACACACCAACGCGGTTTCACGCTGATCGAGCTGCTGGTCGCCATCGGCATCCTGGCATTGATGGCGGGTTTGAGCTGGCGCGGGCTGGACGGCATGTCCAAGGCGCAAACCCAGTTGCAGCAGCGCGCCGACACGGTGCTGACGCTGCAGGCTGGCCTGTCGCAATGGGCGGCCGATCTGGATGCCCTGGTGCAGCTGCCCAACACCCCGGCACTGGACTGGGACGGCCGCGCCCTGCGTGTCACGCGGCGCAGCACGGCCGCTACGGGGGACGGCTTGCTGGTCGTGGCCTGGTCCCGGCGCGACATCGACGGCACGGGCCAGTGGCTGCGCTGGCAGTCTCCGCCGGTACAGACCCGGGGCGATCTGCAGACCATGTGGGCCCGCGCGGCCCAGTGGGCGCAAAACGCCAGCGAGGACGACAAGAAGCTGGAGGTGCGCGTGGCCGCGCTGGACCAGTGGAAAGTGTTCTACTTCCGTGCAGACGCCTGGACCAACCCCCTGTCCAGCGACGGCGCACCCCCACCACCACCGCCACAAACGCCCCAGACACCTGGCGCCAACCCGATTGCCATTCCGGCCGAGGCGGTCCTGCCCGACGGAATTCGCCTGGTACTGACCCTGCCACCCAACGATGCCTTTGCCGGCACGCTGACCCGAGACTGGGGCCGCATCACATTGGGGGGCGGAAAACCATGAGGGCACGCCACCACCGCGGAGCGGCCCTGCTGGCCGCCATGTTGACCGTGGCCCTCGTTGCCAGCATGGCCGCCGCCGCGCTGTGGCAGCAGTGGCGCAGTGTGGAGGTGGAGTCTGCCGAACGCGCCCGCGTGCAGTCGCTGTGGGTGCTGACCGGCGCGCTGGACTGGGCCCGCCTGATCCTGCGCGAAGATGCCCGCTCCGGCGGAGCGGACCACCTGGGTGAACCCTGGGCCGTGCCCCTGGAAGAGGCCCGCCTGTCCACCTTTCTGGCCGCCGAAAAAGGCGTTGCCACCAACACCACCGACGCGGCCACCCAGGCCTTTTTGTCCGGCTACATCAGCGACCTGCAAGGGCGCATGAATGTGCTCAACCTGGTGGAAAACGGCAAACCCTCCGAGCCTGCTGTGCGCGCCTTTGCCAAGCTGTTCGAGAAACTGGGCCTGCCCCGCTCCGAGCTGGCGGCCCTGATTGAAAACCTGCGTTTTGCGCAGGACACCAGCCCCAACAATGGCTCCGCCCGCATGGCACCGCTGATGCCCCAGCGGGTGGGACAACTGGTGTGGCTGGGCCTGTCACCACGCAGCCTGGCCCTGCTGCGCCCCTTCGTCACACTGCTGCCGTTGCGCACACCGGTCAACCTGAACACAGCAAGCGCACCCGTGCTGTTTGCCACCATTCCCGGGTTGGACATGGCCCAGGCCGAGCGCCTGGTCACCACCCGCCAGTTCGCCCATTTCCACACCCTGAGCGATGTGGGCAAGGTGGTGCCCGATGCGGCGGGGGATTTGAACGAAAACCAGCACAGCGTGAACTCGCGGTTTTTTGAAATCCACGGCCGCCTGCGCCTGGACCAGACGGTCGTGGACGAGCGCTCCGTCGTCCAGCGCGACGGCATTGCCGTGAAGACCTTGTGGCGGGACCGGGGCGCACAAGGCGTTCAAACTGCCCCCCTACAATGACGCAGCACAAAAATCCTGCATGTCCTCACTGATCGTCACCCTACCGCCCACCCTGCCCACGGCCACCACGCCGTGCAGCACCGTATGGACCGAGGACGGCAGCACCGCCAAGCGCCACCTGGACGCACCGCTGAACCTGCTGCCGCACACCCCCGACGCCGAGGTCGTGGTGGTCGTGCCCACCGCGCGGCTGTCTTGGCACCGGGTGGAATTTCCCAAGGGTACGCTGGAGCGAGGCTTCTTTCAGGAGGGCAATGCGCCCCGCCTGCGCGCCGTGCTCGACGGACTGCTGGAAGACCGCCTGCTCGACGACACCGCGCAACTCCACTTTGCGATCCAGCCCCAGGCCCGCGCTGACGCACCCAACTGGGTGGCTGCCTGTGACCGCGCCTGGATACACGCCTGGCTGGCGGAACTGGAACACTCCGGGCGTCCCGTCGCGCGCATCGTGCCCGAGCTGGCGCCGCCACCTGACGAAACACCCGATGCCATCACCCTGAGCGCCATGGGCACAGCCGAACAGGCCCAACTGGTCTGCAGCAGTTCCCAGGGCGTGGTTGTGCTGCCACTGGGCCACACCGGGGTAGCACTGCTGGTCCAGGGCTCCGAGTCCGCAGCCGTGCTGGCCGAACCGGCCGTGGCGGCGATTGCCGAGCAGTTTTTCAGCGGCCGTGTCAGCCTGCAAACGGCGGCACAACGCGCCATCGCCACCACCCAGACGAGCTGGGATCTGGCCCAGTTCGACCTGCTGCGTACCCGCGGCACCCGCAGGCGCAAGCAGTTGGCGCAGCTGGGCCATGACCTGCTGCAGTCCTCCCGCTGGCAACCGGCGCGCTGGGCCCTGGTGGCCATCGTGCTCATCAACCTGGTGGGCCTGCAGGCCTGGGCCTGGAAAGAACAGTCCGCACTGGCCGCCAAACGTGTGGCCCTGCGCAGCATCCTGACCACCACCTTCCCCGATGTGCGTGTGGTGGTGGACGCACCCCGGCAAATGGCCAGCGCCCTGGCCCTGCTGCAACGCCAGAGCGGCGCGGCCGCCAACGGCGATCTGGAAACATTGCTTGGGCAATTTCAGGCTGCAGCCCCCGAATTGACTGCACCTAACGCTATTGAATTTATAGCGGGAGAATTGCGCATCACACTGGCAGACCCGGTCGCCCCTCCACTGGCTGCCGCCATTCCCCGTCTGCAGGCCCTGGGCTACAACGTCTCGCTGGACGGCGAACGCCTGGTGCTCAAACAGCAGGAGCGCCGACCATGAGCAAACCTTCCGGCGCCACACTGCTGGCCCCCCTGCAGGCCCGCTGGCGCCAACTGGCAGCCCGTGAGAAAACCTTTCTGGTCGCAGCCCTGGCGCTGATCGTGCTGGCCCTGCTGTGGAAGCTGGTGCTGGCGCCCTCGCTGCAAACCCTGCGCACCGCCACCGCCCAGGCCACCGCACTGGATGCCGAACTGCAACACATGCAGTCGCTGCAGGCCCAGGCCAATGCACTGCAAAAACAGGCGCCGCTGGGGTATGACGAGGCCCTGCGCGCGCTGAATCTGGCCACCAAACAAACCCTGGCCGGTGCGGCCCAGGTCAACGTGGTGGCTGACCGTGCCAATGTCACGCTGCAGGCCGCCAGTGCCGATGCGCTGGCCCAGTGGCTGGCCCAGGCGCGGCTCAATGCCCGCTCGGTCCCGGTGGAAGCGCGCTTGACCCGCGGCACCACCCCAGCCGGTGCCACCTGGACCGGCACGCTGGTCATGAGCCTGCCCGCACGTTAGTCCACGCATGGCCACACCCCGCACACCCGGTTTGCTGCACCAGCCTGCACCCTGGCGCTGGGCGATCGCCGGTGTGCTGCTGGGTGGCGTCATTGCCACCACCGTATTCGCACCGGCACGCTGGTTGGCCGCCGCGCTGAGCCAGGCCAGCGGCCAGCAGCTGCAACTGGTCAGCGCCCAGGGCAGTATCTGGGGCGGCTCGTCGCAACTGGTCTTGTCGGGCGGTCAGGGCAGTGTCAATGCCATGGCCTTGCCCGGCCAGGTCTCCTGGCGCATCCGCCCGGTGTGGACCGGCCTGTCCATCCAGATAACGGCCGACTGCTGCACACCCCAGCCCCTGCAATTGCGCGCCACCGCTGTGGGCTGGAAAGGCGCACGCCTGGTGCTGCAGGACAGCCAGTCGCAATGGCCCGCCAGCCTGCTGGCCGGCTTGGGCACGCCGTGGAACACCGTGCAGGCCCAAGGCCAGCTCAGCGCCGCCACACAAGACTTCGCCGTCGAATTCGGCCCCACCGGCGTCCACTTGACGGGGCGGGTGCAACTGGACGCACTGAACATCTCCTCGCGCCTGTCCACGCTGTCGCCCATGGGCAGCTACCGCTTCATACTGCAGGGCGGCCCTTCGCCCAGCCTGGCACTGAGCACGCTGGAGGGCAGCCTGCAACTCAGCGGCCAGGGCGAGTGGGTGGGCCAGCGCCTGCGCTTCAATGGCGTGGCCAGCGCAGCGCCCGAGCGGGTCGAGGCCTTGTCCAATCTTCTGAACATTCTGGGGCGCCGCGATGGCGCCCGCTCCATCATCACCGTGGGCTAAAGTGAGACCGCAGCACATGAACACCGTCATCTTCAAAACCAAACCGAACGCTATTATTTCAATAGCGATATGTTCAATGTTGGCGGGGGCTACAGGCCAGTTTTCCATAAGTGCTCTGGCCCAGCCAGCCCCTGCAACCGCCCAGGGCAGCCCGGTCAAACGTGGCGACCCCATCACGCTGAACTTCACCAACGCCGAGATCGACGCCGTGGCCCGCACCATGGCCACACTGACCGGTCGCAACGTGGTGGTGGACCCGCGTGTCAAAGGCACGATCACGCTGACCACCGACAAGCCGGTGACCCCGGCCATGGCCTACGCCCAGTTCCTGGCCATGCTGCGCCTGCAGGGCTTCACCGTGGTCGATGCCGCGGGTCTGGACAAGATCGTGCCCGAAGCCGATGCCAAGCTGCAAGGCGGCGCGGTGTTTGACAGCACCATGGTCGCCGGCAACCAGATCAGCACGCAGATCTTCAAACTCAACTTTGAGAACGCCAACAACCTGCTGCCCATCCTGCGGCCACTGATCAGCCCCAACAACACCATCAACGTCAACCCAGGCAACAACTCGCTGGTGATCACCGACTACGGCGACAACCTGCGCCGCATGGCCCAGATCATTGCCGCCATGGACGTGTCCAATGCCACGGATGTCGAGGTCATCAGCCTCAAACACGCCATCGCCGTGGACCTGGCGCCGCTGGTACTGCGCCTGCTGGAGCCCGGTGGCGTGGCCACTGCCCCCGGTGGCGCGGCCGATGGCAGCTTCAAGACCACGCTGATGGCCGAGCCGCGCTCCAACACGCTGATCCTGCGCGCCGCCAATCCGGCCCGTATGGCGCTGGCCAAATCGCTGATCGACAAACTGGATCAGCCCGGCACCCAAAGCGCCACCGGCAACATCTACGTGGTTTACCTTAAAAACGCCGAGGCCACCAAGCTTGCCGCCACGCTGCGCGCGGCCATGTCCGGCGAGGCGCGCGGCGCCAGCACGACCGGCGGCACCAGCACCCCAGCCACCGGCCTAGCTCCCGCTGGCGGTGCGGCCGGTGCCACGGGTGGCAGCGGCTCCACGGCGACCAGCCAGTCCACCACCGGCGGCCAGATCCAGGCCGATGCGGCCACCAATTCGCTGGTGATCACCGCGCCCGAGCCGCAGTACCGCCAGTTACGCGCCGTCATCGACAAGCTGGACACACGCCGCGCCCAGGTTTATGTGGAAAGCCTGATCGCCGAGGTCAATGCCGACAAGGCGGCCGAATTCGGCATCCAGTGGCAGGGCCCGATGGGCAAGGCCGGTGACGGCACCGTGGGCATTCTGGGTACCAACTTCAAAATAGGCGGCACCAACATCATCGACCTGGCCACCAAGGCCGTGGCCGGCACCTCAACACTGGCCACCGGCGCCAACCTGGCCGTGGCCAACCAGGTCAACGGTGTTTATGTGCTGGGCTTTCTGGCCCGTTACCTGCAGACGAACGGCGACGGCAATGTGCTGTCCACACCCAATCTGCTAACGCTGGACAATGAAGAGGCCAAGATCATCATTGCGCAGAACGTGCCGTTTTTGACCGGCCAGTTCACGAACACCGGCGCTGGCGGCAACACAGGTTCGGTCAACCCTTTCCAGACCATTGAGCGCAAAGACATCGGTATTACGCTCAAGGTCAAGCCACAGATCAGTGAAAACGGTACCGTCAAGCTGACCATCTACCAGGAGGTGTCGACCCTACAGGCCAGCACCCTCAAGGACGCCAATGGGCCGATCACGAACAAACGCTCCATCGAGTCCAATGTGCTCGTGGGCGATGGCTCCATCGTGGTGCTGGGCGGTCTGTTGTCCGACGAATACTCCGGCGGCCAGGAGAAAGTCCCGGTGCTGGGCGACGTGCCGTTGTTTGGCAACCTGTTCAAGAGCGAGGCCCGCAGCCGCAAGAAAACCAACCTGATGGTGTTTCTGCGGCCTGTGGTGGTGCGGGATGCCGCGGCCACCGATGCACTGTCGCTGGACCGTTACGATCTGATGCGCGGCGCACAACAGCAGGCGCAGCCGGCCAACAGCACGGCCTTACCGGTCAACGAATCCGTCATCATGCCCCAGCTCCCCAGGCCCACAACAACACCCGCACCTGCGCTGGTGGTGCCCGCTGTCAAGCCCTGACCATGGCAGGCGCTGTGCTCTACCCCCTGCCCTACGCCTTTGCGCGCAGCCACCAGTTGCTGCTGGAAGAGCAGGACGGCATCCTGACCCTGTGGATACACGACCTGGCCAGTGATGCGGCGCAAAGCGCCGTGGCCGAAGTCATGCGCAAGTTTGGCGCGGCCCAGGTCGAGACCGAAGCCGCCGAGCTGCTGCGCCAGCGCATCAGCGCCGCCTACGCGCAGAGCGAATCCAGCGCCGCCACCGTCATCAGCGAGGTCGAGGCCGATGTGGACCTGTCCCGCATGATGCAGGCCCTGCCCGCCATTGAGGATTTGCTGGAAACGTCCGACGACGCGCCCATCATCCGCATGCTCAATGCCCTGCTGACCCAGGCCGCGCGCGACGGGGCCAGCGACATCCACATCGAACCCTATGAGCGCCACTCCAGCGTGCGTTTTCGCGTGGATGGCACGCTGCGCGACGTGGTGCAGCCCAACCGCGCGTTGCACGCCGCACTGATCTCGCGCCTGAAGATCATGGCTGACCTGGACATTGCCGAAAAACGCATGCCGCAGGACGGCCGCATCAGCCTGCGCATCGGCACCCGCGGGATGGACGTGCGCGTCAGCACCTTGCCCAGTGCGCATGGTGAACGTGCCGTGTTGCGCCTGTTGGACAAAAGTGGCGGCAAACTGAGCCTGGAATCGGTCGGTATGCAGGGCGATGTGCTGCAACGCTTTGAACACCTGGTGACCCAGCCCCACGGCATCATCCTGGTAACCGGGCCCACGGGTTCGGGCAAAACCACCACGCTGTACGCAGCGCTGCAAAAGCTGGACAGCCGGCGCCAGAACATCATGACGGTGGAAGACCCCATCGAATACGAGCTGGCCGGCGTGGGCCAGACCCAGGTCAATGCCAAGATCGACCTGAATTTTGCCAATGCCCTGCGCGCCATCCTGCGCCAGGACCCGGACGTTATCGTGATTGGCGAAATCCGCGACTTCGAGACCGCGCAGATCGCCATCCAGGCCTCGCTGACCGGCCACCTGGTGCTGGCCACGATCCACACCAATGACGCCTCCAGCGCAGTGACGCGGCTGACCGACATGGGCATAGAACCCTTCCTGCTGAGCTCATCCCTGCTGGGCGTGCTGGCGCAACGCCTGCTGCGCAAGCTGTGTGTGCAATGCGGCGGTGCGGGCTGTCACACCTGCGGCAACACAGGCTATCTGGGACGCACCGGCGTGTTCGAGTTGCTGGTAACCGACGACGCCATCCGCGCGCAAATCCACCACCGGGCATCCGAGGCCGATATCCGCACCACGGCGCAGGCCGCAGGCATGACGCTGATGCGCGAAGACGGCGAGCGCCTGGTGGCCAAGGGCATCACCTCACGCGAGGAGCTGGTCCGGGTAACCCGGGATTAGTCCGTGAATCCATGCTTTCATTTGCTTTAGTTCCATGACCCGCGACCCACAATAAGCCACCAGAGGAATCCGCAGCATGTCACTTCAATACCAGCTCAAACAAGGCAACTACCATTTGTATGACTTGAGCACGCCACCCAGTGAGGCGACGGGCGAGCACAAGTTGCGGTTGATGACAGACACGGTGGCCATTGCATTTGACGTGCGTACCGGCAAGCTGCATGAGCATGGTCACCCGTCGCGCATCCATTCCTGGGCCAGCAACACCCGCCGGCGCCTGCGCGCCGCCGGCGACATCGACCGGGCCAACGACATCGTGGTGGTGTCCGGCCCGCTGCCGGTGGATGAGATCAACAAATGCCTGCGCATCACCGGCTACTGCCGCCAATTGCTGGAGCGCCTGCCCACACTGCCCCACGGCAAACGCCTCGCAGCGCATTGACTATTCGTAGGCCACCAGGCGCGGCCGTTCGGCGTCGCTGAAGCTGCTTTGCTGCAGCTGTGCCAGGCTGGCCTGGCGCTCCGACTCACTGGCATTGGACTGCGACTGCAATAACTTGCTGCGCTCCTCCAGATACCGGGTTATGCGGCGCTTCCACGCAACCTCTTCACGGTCCACATCGGCCAGGCGCGCCGCGGCTTGGGGGTCCAGTTCCTTGGCGCGCATGCGGTAGACATCGTCCTCGCTGCCACCCTTGGCGCGCAAGTCCTGGGCCTGCTGTTCCAGGCGCACCACCATGCTGGTAGCGTCGCGTTCCTTGCGCAACTGTTCGGGCATGGTCGCGTCCAGCGCGGCCAGTTGCTGTTTCTTCTGCTGGGCGTTCAGGGCAGGGTTCTGGTCAACCTCCAGGCGCGCAATCGCATCCATGTCGTAGGCATCTTCAAACCCGAACATGCCCTGGGTTTCCTCCGCGCTGAAGTACTTGGCCCGCACATCCTGCATGGCGTTAAAACGGCCGCGTATTGCCAGCAGGCCGTTGCCTACGAGCTGGGGTTGGCTTTCCACGCGCACCAGTTCGCGTTTGAAGGCTATGTACAGGCCCAACAGGCGGTGGGCCTTCTGGGCCTGCGCGGGTGGCAGCCTGCGGTCCAGCTCGCCGCGAATCTGTTGCGTGATGGCCTCTATGCTTTGCTCACCCACGGCGCTGAGGTAGTAGTCAAACAGGCGTTTGAGTTCGCCGTAGGCCAGTGGCCCGCTGGCGCCCGGTGCGGCGCCCGCAGGCAGGGTTTGCAGGTTACCGTCAGGCAGCGTGTCCTGCATGGAGCGCACAAACGGTGCGGCCCGAGTGACCGGGCCAATCACCGCTGCCGGTGGGGCAGCGGCTTCATCCGCTGGCCACCAGACAAAAAAACCGCCTCCCACCAGGGCCAGGCAAAGCAGGCCCAGGCTGACCCGGGCCGTGCGGCGCATCGCCATGGACGTGTTACAGGCCCATGCCTTGCAGGCGGTTGGCGTGCTGGCGGAAGATGGTGACCGGATTGGTCTCGAACAGATTGGTCAGGCCAATGGTCTGGTTCACTTCGTCCAGGTGGTTCATCGCGTAGTCGTCGCGGATGACACGGCCCAAATGGCTGGAGCAGCTGGCGACCAGACCGTCGTTCTTGGCGCCACCAAAGGCCAGCGAAGTCAAAGCCAACGCAGGGTCGATGGGGTCAAACACATTGGTATAAGCCTTGGCACCGCTCCACGAGAAGTACGCCACACCACGTGCCGTGTAGGCACCTTCCCCGCAGGAGGAGGTCGGCACGCCCCAGGGGTGGGCCTGGTTGAACTTGGCGGCACCGGCGGTGCTGAGCGACTGGGCCGCGGCCAGCGAATTCTGGTTCAGGCCACTACCGCCCGACAGGAAGTTGATGATGGTCGCCAAGCCGTTGGTGATGGAGACGATGACCGAGTTGGACAGCGAGCCGGGAGGCGCCACCTTCAGCAGCACATCGGCCACGGCAGAACCCTTGTTGACACCACCAATCGAGGTGGCCGAAGCGATCAGGTCGGGGCGCACAGAGGCGACATAACGGATGGTCGGGCCACCGTGGCTGTGGCCAATCAGGTTGACCTTGGCCGCGCCGGTGGCGGCCAGGATCTGCTTGACCTGGGTCAGCAGCTGTTCACCACGTGCCTCGGTGCTATTGGCGGCGGACACCTGGGTCACATAGACCTTGGCACCGTCGGAGCGCAGCGCGGAGGGAATGCCGTACCAGTATTCCACCGGTCCGATGTTGTCAAAGCCAAACAGCCCGTGCACCAGCACGATGGGGTATTTGGTCTGGGTATAACCCGCAGCCAGGGTGGAAGCAGGCAGGAGGGACAGGGCCAGCAAGCAGGCACCCAACCAGGTCATCAAGGTCTTTTTCACAATACGCTCCAGTAGGGCCAGGGGCCCAGGGGTTGAAGGGAATCCGTCTTTAGAAAAGGCAGTGCGACCTCTTTGGTGGGGGCGCTGTCGCAGGCTGACCCGGTACCCATTGCTTGTGTCAGTGGGCCCAAATCAAAAAGCACGATCGTGCGATTAATGAATCGTAGTTCACGGTGCTGTGCTTGTCATGCTGGTATTCCCGGATGACGCGGCAAATCCGGATCGGGGTTTACACCAGTACCCAGGTCGGGATGCCAAAGCGACGGCCCTGGTTTGATCAGAAGCTAACATCAGCCCATGCCCGCCTATTCCTTTGAAGCCCTCGATGCCAACGGCAGTGCCCGCAAAGGCACGATTGAAGCCGACACCGCCAAGGCCGCCCGCGGCCTGCTGCGCGCCCAACTGCTGGTGCCCATGGTGGTGGAGCCGGTGGGTCCAGGTGCAGTGGGAACGGGCAACGCCAACGGCGGCACGCAAGGCACCACGCTGTGGACGTCACGGGTATTCAACGCCACGGCGCTGGCCATCTGGACGCGCCAGATCGCCGGGCTGGTGGCCTCCGGCCTGCCGCTGGAGCGGGCGCTGACCGCGCTGTCAGAAGAGGCGGACGACGAGCGCCAGCGCCACCTGGTAGCGGCCATCCGGGCCGAGGTGAATGGCGGCACCCCCTTTGCCACCGCGCTGGCCCAACACCCGCGCGAATTTGCCCCCACCTACTGCGCCGTGGTTGGCGCAGGTGAACACAGCGGCAATCTGGGCCTGGTACTGGAGCGCCTGGCCGATGACCTGGAACAAAGCCAGGCGCTCAAGGCCCAGTTGATAGGCGCAGCGCTGTACCCCGCCATCGTGACCCTGGTGGCCATCACCATCGTGATGTTTTTGCTTGGCTACGTGGTGCCGCAGGTGGCCGAGGTGTTTGCCGGCAGCAAACGTGCGTTACCCATGCTGACGGTGATCATGCTGGGCATTGGCAACTTTGTGCGCAACCAGGGTTGGCTGATGTTGATAGCTATTATTTTGATAGCGGGATGCTCAAGATTGGCGTGGGCTAGCGCCACATTTCGTGAAAGGTTTGATGCCATGTGGCTCACTTTGCCGATTCTGGGCAAGTTGTCACGCGGCTACAACGCGGCACGTTTTGCCGGCACTCTGTCCATGCTGGCGGCAGCCGGTGTACCCATCCTGAAAGCGCTGCAGGCCGCTGCCGACACTTTGTCCAACCGGGCCATGCGCACCGATGCGCTGGATGCGCTGGTGCTGGTGCGCGAGGGCGCGCCACTGGCATCGGCCATGGCGCAGAAGAAACGCTTTCCCGGCCTCTTGAGCATGTTTGCCCGCCTGGGTGAACAAACCGGCCAGTTGCCGGTGATGCTGGAGCGTGCGGCCAAACAGCTCAGCACCGAGGTGCAACGCCGCGCCATGCAACTGGCCACGTTGCTGGAGCCGCTGCTGATCGTGGCCATGGGCATCATCGTCATGCTGATCGTGCTGGCCGTGCTGCTGCCCATCATCCAGCTCAACCAACTGGTGCGCTGACCGGAGCCCCCATGTCTGACTGGAACGACGGCTACATCACCGACATTGGCTACACCTACGGTTATTACACCGAACTCAACCCCTTGCGCACCCGCCTGGCCCTGTTGAGCGCCGGGTGGGCAGCACCCTCCACACTGTCCGAAGGCCCGGCGTGCGAGCTGGGCATGGGCCAGGGTGTCAGCGTGAATGTGCACGCAGCCGCATCCGGCAACGCCTGGTTTGCCACCGACTTCAACCCTTCACAAACGGCGTTTGCGCAAGAGCTGGCCGGTGTGAGTGGTGTGGATGCGCAGGGCACACGCATTTTTGACGAAGCCTTTGCCGATTTTTGCCAGCGCACGGACCTGCCCGACTTCAGCTTCATTGGTGTACACGGCATCTGGAGCTGGATCTCGGACGCCAACCGCGCGGTGATCGTGGATTTTGTGCGGCGCAAGCTGCGCGTAGGCGGTGTGCTCTATATCAGCTACAACACCCAGCCTGGCTGGGCGGCCATGGCACCCATGCGCGACCTGCTGGCCGAACATGCCCAGGTAATGGGCGTGCCCGGCAAGGGCATGGCCGGGCGTATAGACGCCGCGCTGGCCTTTGCCGAACGCCTGGTGGACAGCAACTGCCACTATGCGCAGGCCAACCCGCAGATCGCCGCCCGGCTCAAACGCCTGCATAGCGCCAACCGCAACTACCTGGCCCACGAATACTTCAACCACGACTGGGAGCCCATGTCGTTCACCCGCATGGCGGGCTGGTTATCGGGCGCCAAGCTGGGGTACGCCTGCTCGGCCCATTACCTGGACCACCTGACGGCGCTGAACTTCACACCCGCCCAAAACGCGCTGCTGCAGGAACAGCCCGACGCCATGTTCCGCGAAACCGTGCGCGACTTTCTGGTCAACCAGCAGTTCCGCCGCGACTACTGGATCAAGGGTCCACGCAAGCTGGCACCGGCAGACCAGGCGCAGGCCTTGCGCGCGCAACGGGTGATGCTGGCGACCGCACCTGCCGACGTGTCCATGAAGGTCAAGGCGCCCGTCGGCGAGGCAACACTGACCCCAACAATCTACGAGCCGGTGTTGGCCGCCATGGCCGACCACCAGGTGCACAGCATCGGCGAACTGTGGGAGCGGCTGCAAACGGGTGCCAGTAAAGCCAGTGTGAGTTTTGCGCAGTTGACCGAGGCCATCATGCTGCTGGCCGGAACGGGTGATGTGGTGGCCGTGCAGGATGCGGCGGTGGTGGAAAGGGCCAGGCCGCAGACCGACCAACTGAACCGGCATCTGCTGGGCATGGCGCGCAACCATGCCGACATCAGCTGTGTGGCCAGCCCGGTCAGCGGCGCCGGTGTCACACTGAGCCGATTTCAGCAGCTCTTCCTCTTGGCCATGCAGGAGGGCAAGACCCCCATGGACCAACCCGACCCTGCCGCACTGGCGGCCTTTGCCTGGGCTGCACTGTTGGCGCAAGGCCAGCGTTTGCTGAAGGACGGCAAACCGATGGATGTGGCCCAGGACAACATTAACGAACTGAAAGCCCAGGCCACGGAATTTGTGGCCAAGCGCCTGCCGGTGCTGCGCCGTTTGGGCGTGCTGGACTAGGCTGCGCTTTCGGTCCGGTGCGCGTAGGCCAGCGCCACTGGGGGTGACACGTTCAGCAGCTTGGCAATGTCGTCTATATCGTCCGGCACACCCGGGTTGTCCCAGCCCTGGGTGGTGTGGCGTGCCAGGCGCACGGCCAGCACCACGTTGCGCACAATGGCCGTGTCGGCATGCCGGTCATCGCTGATGCGCACCAGCAGTTCCGGCAGGTGCCATAACTTCATCAAGGCCTGGCGCAAATCGTCCAGCTCCATATTCAGCGTGGCGAGCTGCACGGTGGCGCTGCGCAGCTTGGGGTCGGACCGCTGGGCCTGGGCCATGCGCAGTTGCAGTGTGGGGGCGTGGCACCACATCAGCATCTCGGCAAAGTCATGCAGAAAAGCCGCCAGCCGTATCACGCCCACGTCGGTGTCGCCCCGGTGCACCGCAAAACCGGCCGCAAACTGAGCGGCACGGTCGGCACGGTGCAGCAGCGTACGCAAGCCCTCCAGCGCCTGGGGCTGGTCGTGCAAATGGTCTTCCACCGTAGGCTGCAGGCCAAAGTCTCTGAAGAAGGGGGAGATGCCGGTCATGACCAGGGAGGTGGTCACGCTCTCGGTCTCCGTCGCCGTGTCGGCCCGGCGTTTGCTGGCCACATGGGCCAGCAGCTTGAGCGACATCAGCGGGTCGCACTCGATGGTGGCGCCCAACATGCTGGCGTCTACATTGTCTTCATCGGCACGCAACACTTCCAGTGCCGCCGAGGTCCCTGCCAGCACCGGGATTTGCGCATCGCGGAAGTAGCGGGTCCATGCGTCCAGATCCCGCAACGGGGCGGTCAGATAACGGGATGGGGTAGCTGCCATAACAACCAGTATGGGCGCCTGTTCTGCCGTGGTCAAGGCGCTATAAAACAGACAATCAATGTATTTGTTGGGCTGCGCGCCCATGCAGGGCTTGGCGCTGCGCCAGTTGCTTGGCGTGTTTGCTGTGCTGTGGCGCTGCCGGACGTGGCAACACATCGTGCAGGCACCGCGGGCGGGCATGGGCACCGCTGCGCTGGTAGTCGGCCAGCAGTATTTGCCGTGTCGGTTCCACCGGCGCTCCGCGTTGCGTGGTCAGGTAATCAAACAGCGCGTCCACCAAATCCTCGGGCGTGAGCCCATGGGTCTTGCGGGTGGTCTGCCACAGCCAGTCGCTCCACGCGGCAAACGCAGCAAAGGCCCCAACTGCGGAGCCGCTCTGCAGCAGCACTTCCAGCGTCTGCCCGAAGCGCCCGGAGTTGGCCACCAGGTCCCAGTAGCGCGCCAGGCGGATGAAGCGTTGTACCGACTCGGCATCCACCACCCCCGTCTGCTGCACCGCATAAGGCGGCTGCGCGGCGTAAACCATGCCGTGCTCTTGCGTGTGGCGGGCGATCGGTGTGCCACGCAAGCGCTTGAGCAGCCCCAACTGGATTTCATGCGGGCGCAGCGCATGCAGGCGGTCAAAGCCTTCGGCAAAACTCTCCCAGGTCTCGCCCGGCAGGCCAAAGATCAGGTCGGTGTGCAGGTGTGCCGGGGACTGCTGCACCAGCCACTGCAGGTTGGCCTCGGTCTTGGCATTGTCCTGGCGGCGCGAAATGCGTTTTTGCACCTCGGGGTTGAAGCTTTGGATGCCGACTTCCAGCTGCAGCACGCCGGGTGGGAACTGCGCCATCAGCAGCTTGAGCCGGTCTGGCAGATGGTCGGGGATGACCTCAAAGTGCACGAAGAGCTCGTCACACATGCGGTCCAGAAAAAACTGCAGGATGCGGGCCGAGGCATCAATCTTCAGGTTGAAGGTGCGGTCCACAAACTTGAAGTTGCGCGCGCCGCGCTGGAACAAAATGTCCATCTCGGCCAGGAAGGTTTCCAGGTCAAAGGCAATCGCGGTCTTGTCCAGCGAACTCAGACAAAACTCACACTTGAACGGGCAGCCGCGCGAGGCCTCTACATACAACAAGCGGTGCGCCAGGTCGGCGTCGGTGTACAGCCTGTAAGGCAGGGTGATGCTGTCCAGCTCGGGCTGCTCGCCGGTTATCACCTTCATCAGCGGCTGCGGTCCGTACAACAGCGCGCGGCACAGCTTGGGGAAGCTGATGTCGCCCCATCCGGTAATGACGTGGTCGGACAGCTGCACGATGTCCTGCTCGGCCCACTCGTGGCTGACCTCGGGGCCACCCAGCACGATACGGATGTCCGGGCGCGCGGCCTTCAGCAAACGCACCAGCGCCGTGGTTTCGGTCACGTTCCAGATGTACACGCCAAAACCGATGACCCGGGGCTGCAGGGCCAGCAGTTCGTCCGCCAGCTCCTGGGGTTTGCGGGCGATGGTGAACTCGCGCAGCACGGTCTGGCTGGCCAGATCCCCCATGTTGGCCAGCAGGTAGCGCAGTCCCAGCGAGGCGTGGATGTACTTGGCATTCAAGGTGCAGAGGACGATGGCGGAACCTGGGGTGTGCATGCCCCGATTATTCAACGGTTGTTTCTGCATCAGCGAAAATCGGGTTTTCTGCCTGCACTCTCCCCATGCAATCCATCGTCCTGTCGTCGCTGTTACCGGTCATTCTGCTGATTGCTATCGGTTTTATAGCATACCGTGCCGACTGGATGAGGGCTGAGGCCATAAAAGACTTGAGCCGCCTGGTTTTCATGGTGCTCACACCGGCGCTGCTGTTCCGCACCATGAGCACGGTGCACGTGGACCAGTTGGACTTCAAACCCGTGGCGGCCTACTTTGCGGCCGCCATTGCGCTGTTTGGGCTGATGCTGGTGTGGGGCCGCGCCACACCGCGCGCCACGGTGCTGGCGCTGGCGGCCACCTTCAGCAACACGGTGGCCATCGGCATCCCCCTGATTGGTCTGGCCTATGGCGAGGCCGGCATGCTGACGCTGTTCACCATCATCTCGCTGCACGCACTGGTGCTGCTGACGCTGGCCACCATCGCGCTGGAGCTGGGTGTGGCACGCCAGGCCGCGCGCGACAGCGCCTCCCCGTCGGCCCGGGCGGCATGGCGGCGCCCGGTGCTGGACGCGCTGCGCAACGGCATCCTGCACCCGGTGCCGCTGCCCATCATCCTGGGCCTGCTGTTTGCACAGACGGGCTGGGTCATGCCCACGGTGCTGGACCGCCCATTGCAATTGCTGGGTATTGCCATGGGACCCATGTCGCTGCTGCTGGTGGGGGCCACGCTGGCCAGCGCCCGCATAGGCCATGAGCTCAAAGGCGCCTTTGGCCTGGCCTTGCTGAAAAACCTGATGCTACCGGCCCTGGTGGCCGGGGTGGGACTGGCGATGGGCCTGCACGGCCTGCCGCTGACCGTGATGGTGGTCACCGCTTCGCTGCCGATTGGTGCGAACGTATTCATCTTCTCTCAACGCTACAACGTGGCGGAGGAACTGGTCACCGCGGGTGTGGCGGTTTCCGCCGTGCTGGCCATGCTCAGCGTGTCGCTGGTCATGGCGCTGGTCCAGTATTTGTAACCACCCATAGGACCGGCGGCAGCATCGCCGCGCCGTTCAGCCCGCCGCCCACCCCCCCAAATCAGCAGATCGTCACCCATTGCGGCCACCGGTCGCAAAGCAGGTGCGCCGCGGAGGAGGCTTCTCTACAGTTCACCCCAACGCAACAAGGAGCCCACCATGACCACACGCACTGTATCCAAAATCCTCGGCCTGACATTGGGTGCTGCCCTGTCCATCACCTGGCTCAGCACCATCGTGGTGGGCATGCACAGTGCGTCCGCTCCGGCCGTACGCACTATCGAGCTGCCCACAGTGGTCGTCGTGGGCAACAAGTCGGCTGCATTGGGCGCCACCGCCCTGGCGACCGCTACCGCCCTGGTTCGCAAAACCTGACCATCATTCTCCCTCTAGAGAGCGTGCGCTGCGCTCTTCTTTGGCAATTCGGCGGTAGACGCCATAATCGTGGCCTTGTGCAAATCTGGATATGAATCCAGTGCCACGCACCCCCCAAAAAAAACAGTTTTCACACGGAGAGTTCTCTATGCTGCGTCCCCTTCTCATCGTTGCTGTATTGGCCACAAGCCTGGCCGCGTGCGACAAAAGTCCTGGCAAAGGTGAAAAAAAAGACGCTGCTGCAGCCGCACCTGCCAAACTGGTAATTGCGCCGGAAGATTTCATCACAATCCGCGCCAACGCACTGGCATCAGGCCCGGTGGTTACCGGGTCCATACAGCCCGAGCGCAAGGCTGATCTGCGGGCCGAGGTCTCTGCCGTGGTGTTGCAGGTGCTCAAGGAAAACGGCGACGTGGTGCGCAAAGGCGATGTGTTGGTACGTATGGACCAGACCACCATTCAGGACAACCTGCGCTCTGCAGAAGACAACGCCCGCAACGCGGTGCAGTCCCTGGACCAGTCCGAACGCAATCTGCAGCGCCTGAAAACCTTGCGCGCCTCGGGCATGACTTCCCTACAGGCCCTGGACGACGCCGAGGTACGCCGCAATAGCGCACAAAGTGAATTGTCGGCCTCCAAGGCACGCGCGGCATTGGCCCGCCAGCAACTGGAACGCACCGTCGTGCGCGCGCCCTTCGACGGTGTGGTCAGCGACCGGAAAGCATCGGCCGGCGACACCGCTTCCATCGGCAAAGAGCTGCTCAAGGTCATTGACCCGACCAGCATGCGTTTTGCCGGACGGGTTTCCGCCGACAAGATCAGCCAGGTCAGGGTAGGCCAGACCGTGGGATTCCGCATCAATGGTTATGCCGACCAGGAATTTCGCGGCAAGGTCACACGCGTAGACCCCAGCGCCAATGATGTGACACGCCAGGTTGAAGTGCTGGTCAGTTTCGACGGCACAACCCAGCCCAAGGTATCGGGCCTGTATGCCGAGGGCACCATCGAGTCCAGCAATGTGCAGGCGCTCACACTGCCCGAGTCGGTACTGGTCAAGGCCGGGGACAAGTCTTCCGTGTGGCGTGTCAAAAACAATACCCTGAGCCAAGTTGATCTGACTGTGGGTCCCCGCGACCCTCGCACTGGCAACTACGAGGTGCGCAGCGGCCTGAGTGAGGGCGACATGGTTTTGCGCAACCCCAGTTCCAGCTTCAAGGAAGGCCAAAGCGCTGAGTTAGCCAGCGCCAAGCCGCCCACAGCCGCAGCCTCGGCCGCATCGAACGCCAAAGGAACATAAACATGTTTCTCTCCGACTTCAGTATCAAACGGCCCACGGCCACCATCGTATTGATCATTGCGCTCATGGCCATGGGCCTGCTGGCCCTGAGCAAACTGCGGGTCAACCAGAACCCGGACGTGGAAGTGCCAGGTCTGTTTGTGAACATCGCCTATCCGGGCGCATCCCCCGATACCGTTGAGCGCGAAATTGTCAACCGCCTGGAGAAGTCGCTGCAAAGCATCTCCGGCGTGACCGAGGTGTACTCCAACTCGACCGAAGGCAACGCCCGTTTTGACGTGCAGTTCTCGTTCAAGAAAAACATGATCGAGGCCTCGGACGAGGTGCGCAACGTGATCTCCAGTGTGCGCTACAAGCTGCCCACCGAGATGCGTGAACCCGTGCTGCGCCGTTACGACCCGTCCGCCCAGCCCATCATGAACTTGGCCTTGTCATCCAGCACGCAAACCCATGCCGAAATTTCGCGCCTGGCCGAAGACGTGCTGGCCGACAAGCTGCGCGGCATTGCCGGTGTGGCCAATGTCAACATCAACGGCTCCCTGAAACGCGAGCTATCCGTGCTGGTGCGCGCTGAGAAGCTGCGGGAACACAATGTGTCGATTGGTGAAGTGGTGGCCGCGGTACGGGCGCAAAACACCAATGCCCCCGTAGGTAAGGTGCAGGGCGCACTGGATGAAGAGAGCATCCGGCTGGTCGGACGCATCGAGTCACCGGCCGAATTCCAGAGCATTGTGGTGAAGCGTTTTGGCGGCCAGGTCGTGCGGCTGGCAGATGTTGCGACCATCAACGACAGTTTTGCCGACATTGCCAGTTTCAGCATTCGCAGCGGCAAACCCAATATCGGCATATTTGTGACACGCTCCCGCGATGCCAGCACGGTCAGCGTGGCCGACGACATCCGCAAACTCGTCAAGGACATCAACAAGGAGTTTGAAAAAGACAAACCCGGCACCAAGCTGGAAATCACCCGCGACGGTGGTGTGGATGCCCAGCGCAGTCTGAACAACGTGATTGAGTCCCTGGTGCTGGGCGCCGTGTTGACCATTTTTGTGGTCTACGCATTCCTGAATTCTTGGCGCTCCACCCTGATCACGGCACTGAGCCTGCCCACATCGGTCATTGCTGCATTTATTGCGGTCTGGCTGTGCGGATTCACGCTGAACTTCATGACGCTTTTGGGCCTGTCCCTGGCCATTGGTGTGCTGATTGACGATGCGATTGTGGTGCGGGAAAACATCGTGCGCCACATGCAAATGGGCTCGGACCGCCGCACCGCGTCGCTGGAAGGCACGGCCGAAATTGGCCTGGCCGTAGCAGCGACCACTTTCTCCATCATCGCAGTGTTCATACCTGTGGCGTTTATGCCTGGGGTGTCGGGTGAATGGTTCCGCCCGTTTGCGCTGACGGTGACCTGCTCGGTGCTGGTGAGTCTGGCCATTTCATTCACGCTGGACCCGATGTTGTCGGCCTACTGGGGCGACCCTGCGGACCACCACACCGCACCCAAGAAGGGGCTGAGCGCAGTGCTGGCGCGTTTCAACGACTGGTTTGACCACCAGGCCGACCGGTACGGCAATGTGATTGCCTGGGCCCTGCACCACCGACGCTGGATGGCCGCCATTGCGGTCGGCAGCCTGATCGGTGCCGTGGTTCTGCAGGTCAAGGTAGGGGGCTCCAGCTTTCTGCCGGCCACCGACTCTGGCAACCTGATGATCGAGGTACGCACCCCGGCGTCCTCATCCGTGGAATATGCGCGCCTGAAGATGGAGCGTGCCGCCGAACTGGCCCGCACCATCACCGAGACCAAGGAAACCAATAGCAATATCACCGCCAGCGGCGGCCGCATTTATGTGGACATTGGCAAGCGCAACACCCGCAAACGCAGTGCCAAGGAAATTGCGACGGAGCTGCGCGAAAAGGTGCGCACCCTGGTGGGCGCCGAATACACCGTGCTGGACGATCTGAACAATGGCGCACGCAAGCCCATTCAGATTGACTTTACCGGCCCTGACTCGCGCAAGCTGCTGGAGATCACTAGCGCCTACATGGACAAACTGCGCCTGGTGCCCGGTGCAGTGGATGTGGGCCTCTCACAGCAAGATCCCAAGAAAGAACTCAAGATCGAACTCAACCGCGGTCTGGCCAACTCCATGGGCATTTCCACCAACGACGCGGCGCAGGCCTTGCGCGTGGCCTTCGCTGGCATTGAGGTGGGCGACTGGGTTGACCCCACTGGTGAGAGCCGCGACGTGGCCGTGCGCCTGCACCCCAACGACCGGGTCAGCAAGGAAAGCATCGAGCGCCTGCCTATCGCGGTAGCCGGAACCAACCTGATGGTGCCTTTGGACCAGATCGCCACCATCACCATGGGCAAAGGCCCCTCCGGCATCGAACACGCCAACGGCAAGCGCAACATCACCGTGTCTGCTAATGCCCAGGGCCGTTCGCCCGGTGAAGTGACCGACGACGCCATGAAACTGGCCAAGTCGTTTGACTACCCACCGGGTTATGGTTTGTCCTTGGGTGGTGCCGGCCAGGATCAAAAAGAATTGTTCACCGAAATGCTGATTGCTTTGCTGTCTGGCATTGGCTTGATGTACCTGATCCTGGTGATGCAGTTTGGCTCATTCACTGCGCCGCTTGCGGTGATGCTGTCGCTGCCCCTGTCGCTGATTGGTGTGGTGCTGGCCCTGCTGATCACCCGCGGCACGCTGAACCTGATGAGTTTCATCGGCATCATCATGCTGATGGGTCTGGTCGCCAAGAACGCCATTCTGCTGCTGGACGCTGCCCGCAAGCGCGAGGCTGAGGGCATTGACCGTGAAGAGGCGTTGATGGATGCAGGCCGTGTGCGTTTGCGCCCTATTCTGATGACCACCTTTGCATTGATCGCCGGCATGTTGCCCGTAGCCATTGGTCTGGGTGAAGGCGGAGAGTTCTACCAGCCGCTGGCCGTGGCCATCATCGGTGGCACCATTACTTCAACCTTGCTGACGCTACTGGTAGTGCCCACTTTTTACGACAGTATCGAGATTGCACGTGACCGTATGGTGGCGAAGTATGGTGTGCGTGCGCAGACCCAGAACGGCCTCCTGGCTTTTGTGTTGACCTTTGCGGAGGCAATCGCCACGCTGCTGATGCTGCGTTTCATATACCGCATGGTCATGCGGATGTTCAATCTGAGGATGCGGTCCAAACCCGTAACCGCCTGACGTAAAAAAGGGCCCCATTTTCATGGGGCCCTTTTTTTGATTGGGGGACTTGTGAGTTAAGCCAGCTTTTCGGATTTGGCCTGGCGGCGGCGGGCAGTTGCGCCTACCAATCCCAAACCAGCCAACATCAAGGCCAGGCTTTCAGGCTCGGGTACCGCAGAAATCGGTGTGCCATCCACGGTGATTCCGTCAAACGCCAGACCCGTGTCGAACTGTGTGTCATTCCAGTTGATCACGCCGAACTCCAGAATGTAGTTACCGGAAGCCGTGATGGAGTAGGTAGACGAGACCCAACCCGTGGATCCGCAACCAAAATCGAAACATGTACCGCTGCTACCACCCAAAGCACCCCATACCGGAGCTCCGGCAATGATGGACGAGGGGCTAACCGTTGCAGTGGTTGCGGGAAGGCCAAAGCCTGGTACGGTGTTGCCGGAAGGAATGGTCCGTGCCGTAAAAAGTAGCGCCGCCTGGGACATATCGGCATTGAGCAAACGCGCCCAACCATAATCCGAGAAACCGGAGCCATCGCTGGTGACAAAGTTGAAATCAAAATCCAGCGCGTCGCCTGCGGATGCACTGAAGACGCTGGAGCGCAACACAGAACCGTTTCTGTTGCCGTCCAGGTCGAACGGACTGACACCGGTCACACCACCGGCAGTGGATACAAAACCGTACTGAGATCCGCCACCAGTTGCCAGCGAAACATCGCCATTGGCGGCCATGGTGCCAAAGGCTCCGCTACCCGTCCAGCCAGCCGGCAAACCGCCGCTGAAAGCCTGAGCTGAGGCGGCCTGCGACAACAAAGCAACGGCAGCCGCAACAAACAATTTCGGAAAAATCTTCATAAACACTCCTTGGTTGCGCCGATTTTCAATTCAGGCAACCAGGGGGTCAATAGTCCATTGGAACTAATGGAGATCCAAAAGTGACAGGTTCAGGCCCGCGCATCACTCCAGCGCAACTTGCAATTGTCATCGCCGCGGTAGACCGTGCCGCCGCGATTGTCCACACAGTAGTCTGGGGACACAATCATCTCGGCAAATGCCATGTCCTGCCCAATGCGGGTGTAGTCAAACAGCACACAGCGTGTGACCTTGGCGCCCGCGCGGATGTGGCTTCCGTGCCCAATCCAGGCAGGCCCCACAATGTGTGCGCCGGGTTCAATCTTGACGCTGGAGCCGATGTAGACCGGCCCTTCAATGGTCACCGTGTCCCAATCAATACGGGTATTCAGACCGACCCAAACCCCGGGGCGTGCCTCGCGGCCGGGCATGTTCATGTGGGCTACTTCGCCGCGCAAGACCCGCTGCAGCACAGACCAGTAGTCACTGACCCGGCCAATGTCGATCCAGTTGAAGAAGCGGTTTTGCACAAAGAATGGCAGCTCGCGCTCTACCAGCATTGGAAACAGCTGCGAGCCAATGTCGAAGTTCAGGCCCGGAGGCACCAGATCCACCACACTGGGCTCCATCAGGTAAATGCCGGTACTGGCCAATGTGGACTTGGCCTCTTCGGGTTGGGGCTTTTCCTGGAAAGACTGTACGCGCCCGCTTTTGTCGGGCACCACGATACCGTAATACTGCACTTGGTCGGGTGGCACATCCAGTGCCACCACGCTTGCCACGGCGCCCTTTTCCTTATGCTCGCGCACGGCTGCACCAATGTCGAGGTCAATTAAGGCATCGCCGCACAACACCAACGTGGTTTCGTCAAAAAAACCGGAAAAATCCTGGATGTGGCGCATGCCACCTGCCGATCCGCGGGGCCGCGGGAGGATGTCGCCATGGTCCAGCACCCCTTCATAGGAATAACCAATCTCCACCCCCCAGCGGCTGCCATCGCCAAAGTAATGTTCAATCTTGCGGTGGTGGTACGCCACGTTGACCATGATTTCGCGTACGCCATGGCGGGCCATGTGTTCAATCAGGTACTCCATAACCGGTTTGCCCAGAATGGGCACCATCGGTTTGGGGAGGTCTTTAGTCAGTGGACGGACGCGGGTGCCTTGCCCCGCAGCCAGAATCATGCCTTTTGTCATTTATCAATCTCTGCAAATTTGGGGTCGATGAACTCCACCCGTTTGCGGCACAGTTTATCCGCTGACCATTACGGCTCTGTCACTTGGCGCACATAGCCTTGTGGATTGTTGCTCTGCCAGCGCCACGTGTCGGCACACATGGTTTGCAGGCTGCGGGTTGCCTGCCATCCCAGCACGTGTTTGGCGACATCTGCATTCGCGTGAAAGCCCGCAAGGTCCCCGGCACGGCGCGCCTGCACCCGGTAGGGCACCGATTTGCCGCTGGCAGTCTCAAAAGCATGCACCAACTCCAACACGCTGTAGCCAATACCAGCCCCCAGGTTGAATGCCTTGCATACCCCACTCTCTGTGTGCGACATCCACTGCAACGCCCGAACATGTCCTTCGGCCAGGTCAGCGATGTGAATGTAGTCGCGTACACCCGTGCCATCTGGTGTGTCGTAGTCGTCACCAAACACGCTGAGAAACTCCCGCCTGCCCACGGCAACCTGGGCCACAAACGGCATCAGGTTGTTGGGCACACCCTGCGGGTCCTCGCCAATCAAGCCACTCTCATGGGCACCTACGGGATTGAAGTAGCGCAGTATTGAGAAGCGCCAGCCTGGGTCACTGGCAAATGCATCACGCAGGATTTCTTCAACCATCAGCTTGGTGCGGCCATAGGGATTAGTAGGCGCAAAGGGGTGGTCTTCGGTGTAGGGCAAAAACTGCGGCGCACCATACACCGTAGCTGACGAGCTGAACACCAGCGTTTTCACGCCACAGGCACGCATGGCCTTCAGCAGTTGCACACTGCCCACTACGTTGTTGTCGTAGTAGTCCAATGGTTTCTCACCCGACTCACCCACGGCCTTGAGCCCGGCAAAGTGGATGACCGCAGAAGCGCCACTTGTGCGCAGCGCAGCCTCGAGCGCAGCGCTGTCGCGCACATCGCCCTGGACACGGCTTAGCGACTTGCCAGTAATGCGCTCCACGCGGTTCAAGGCCTCAGGATTGCTGTTGCAGTAGTTGTCGAACACGGTGACCGTGTAGCCTGCGTTGAGAAGTTCCACGCAGGTGTGGCTGCCGATGTAGCCGGCTCCGCCGGTGACCAGAATAGAGGTACTCATATGCAAAATATAGCCACAGCCCCCGTCCTATCTGAATATGTCGCTATCGAATATGTAGCGTCGCCGTTTCATCTCTATTCCACCACTACATCTCTTACGAAAATATCACCAGAGGCCTGTGGTGTGTCCAGACGCAGGACCGAAAGACCCGCAGGCAAGGACACCGTCACTTTGGAACTAACAGTTGCGGTGTTGCTGACATCTGGCGCCAGACTGATCGGGCCCTGGCTACTGCCGTTGACAAACAATGCCACAGTCCCTGTGACTCTGGTGCCAACGTTAAGCGACACCTTGAAGGTACCGGCAGTTGCTACCCGAATAGGCACCAGAACGTACGGCGATGGATTGACGGCCCCAGGACGCAGCAGATACACCGTACCAGACAACGCCCATGACGCGGGATCGGATGCAATGACTTGGGACGCCGCATTTTTCAGATTAATTGTGCCCGGCACCATACTGCCCAAAGTCACCGGCGGCTTGGCTTTGGCGTTGATAGCGTCAATTGCCTGCAGCTTGACCGAACCGGTGTCAGACACCACCTGCTGCACCAACTCATTCGTAAAGCTCCATGGGGCAGAACTGCTGTACACGTAGTACACCAGTTCATCACCCCCGGCTTGGTCCCATATATCCTGGGCTATCAGCATGCGGTCTTTCATGCGTGGGTCATTGTTGAACGTGGGGGATATGGCAGCGCCCGAGATCGAACCCAACGCACTCCCCCCTGGCCCCGGCCCACCCTCATAGGCAATATATTTCAAGCCAAATGCACGGGTCCAGATCGAATCTGCAATCGAGTTTCTGGCAAATACTGGCGTGGGCATGTTGGCAAAGTATGTGTCTAAAGTAGCGGCATTGGTGTCTTTGGGATCTACGCCACCGTCGTAGTACGCTGCCCCGCCTCCCCCGTACCAAAGGTCACTGGGTTTACGTACGACGGAATTCAATGGAGCGGTTTGACGGACTTGTCCGTAAAATGACTGTGCCCACTGCAATCCCATTGAAAGAATCAAGTTGGCGTTTCCCGCCTGAGCTGCCAGAATTGGCCGCACTCTTGACATCATGGCCGCGTCACCAAAAGTTTCTCGAAAAATTAGGCTGATCGACGCCGACCGGAATGCGATCCATCGCCTAAATGCGCGATATTGATCGGTCTGCGGTCCGTCAAACGCAATTGGATGCGTTGGATCGGACTTGTTGGCATTGGCTAACTCCAGTGCCCACTGGTAGCCCATAAAGCCACCACCAAAGTTCCAAATCTCGTTGCCATATTCCACATATACGTTCAAGCCCGCTTTCAGCGGTGCATAAACAGGCTTGCTCTGCACGCTGGTGTAGGGCAGATTGCCGTCACTGCCAAACCTTACCAATTGTGCGAGCTTGCGTATGTAATCGTCATCCGCTTTTACAGGCACATTGATCCAAACGTCACGATCAGTGGCGTTGGCCAACGCCACAAGCAGTTCCCAGGATTGGCCCTTGGTGCCGGTCTGTCCAAAATAGCCGGGTTTGGTTCGCTCTGACCAAGTGACCTGTGCATTTGTATTTGCGCTCACAAAATCCATGCCGCGCAGGACTTTGAATTTTTTCATAGCCGAAATAAATTCGGTCGTAAATACCGCAGAACCATCAGTTGCGTAGCCTGGTCGCCACAAACGAATGTTGGCGACGCCATCACCCTTTGCAGAGGCCGCAGAACGGTAGGTGTCCTTAAAGACCAGCCACATATTGCCGGTAGCGTCATTGGCCAACACCAAATCAGCCCGCGTCGTGTTGCTCGGTGCATCGTAAATCGCGTTTTGCACGGACCCTGCACCACCTGCCGTAACCACAGCGCGCCCTGAAAAACTCAATTTATAGGTGCCTGCAGAAATCTTCGTTGCAGAGTAAGCCAATTGAAAGTCTTTGCCGGGGTTGCCGTCAGCATCAACCGCAGCGTCGTATGACCAGTCCAATCCACGTGCTTGCGCTTGGCGTCCGACATCAGCCATCGCAAAGCTTCTGTCCCAATAGCTCAACCCCCCGATACCAATGCCTACCCGCGGTAGTGTTGGTGCGGCGACCCCTTGAGGGACATCTCCAGGTGGAGCAACACCACCACGGCTGTCCGATTGCCCACCCCCACAGGCGACAACCCACGTACCCAAGGTCGCTGCCAAAAAATAGAGTCTCAGTCGATTCAACACCATTGTTGCCCCCCTAATTTATTCGATATACATTTGCCAAAAAAGTGACGCCAACGGAAGATCGTCCGAGTGCGGACTACTGACATCTAAACCAGCAACTTTGGATTCGCGTACTTTTACTTTAGTTCCATCTCGCGGTCGAAAGCAATCTAGTCGCGTCCAATAGCATTTTTTACGCTGTTCTTTGCATCCTGCCAGAGCGACTTTGCCTTTTCAATTGCAGATTCGGCTGGCATAAGTAGATTGCGCTTCATATATTCTTCGGGACGCGCGGTGAAAATTGTGCTGTGCTTTTTTCCATCCCATCCAACAGGCGCTTCCTTCGTATAGTAGTACGCCGCTATTGATTGCCTTTGAATACCCTCAGGACAATTTACTGCGGAAACGCCATGTTGGCTAATTTGACTGGTAGTAAAAATCACGCAACGATTCATGACAGGCTCAATGCTATGGAATAACTTCTCTACACCCGAATCCCATAATTCAAGATTCCCGCCCCATGACGGCTCCCAAGTAGGATTCAAGTAAATAAGTATGTTCAACCTTCGATGAAACTGCAATTCCTCGTTGAAATTGAAGTCGACATGCACATCAAGCCATCCGCTTCGACCCGTCTGGTGCATTCCACCTCCAGAAAACTTGGGGTCCCAAATCAAATTATCGATCCCGGTAATATATTCAAGATCAGCCAACAAATCAGGGGCGGCAAGTGCGGCTGTTATACGCGATATATTAGTTGGGAATTTTTCCGGGTCAACAATTTGAACCTTTTTATTCTCATTAACCTTTGCAAATGATTTCCCCAATGGAAGCGCTTGCTCATAAGGCAGATACTCGCCCGCAGCAGCGCTAGCTACGCCAAAATCCAAAAAATTGTCTATCACAATGTGCGGATACGGTTTTGCACTTTGATAGTCTTTCCGCAATGCCTGCCTATCGTAGGTACTAATAATACTCATATATTTCTTTCAAGTAATTAAAATGAAATCAGCTGCAATAAATTCATATAGACGTTCTTATTGGGAAATTCGACGTCCGCGAAGTAAGCAGAAAGAGACTGCAAGCGAGCAGTTGTGAAAAAATCATCATAGTCAGGGAGAATGATGTGTTCGATACCAAACCGCAGGCAGCTGTGGCTAGAAATGCGGCAAACACGAGACCAAACCCCGCCCCCCGCCTTTCAACAACGCCGACGAAGAGCATCATTTGCTGATTCAGATTTTTTGATATGTAAATGACAAATACCAACGTAACGATGGATGCAATTGGAAAGTTCTGCTGAACCAAAGTTGGAAGTGCCCAATATATGATTGCTACACATGCGTAATGAACTGGAACAACGATCAGACTTGCTGCTCCAGGTAATGACAGCGCCGAGATTGATGGCGCCGCAATCTGCGCTACCAGAAAGAGCACCAAAGATACTGCTAGCAGTAATCCTGAAACGGAAAAGACTGTGTATGCAAAAGAGAGTGTTCCCCATCTAAAGAAAAGCATTCCTTTTTGTTCTAGGTAAAGGCATAGACCGAGCCCCAATGTGCCAGTCAAGCCTAGTATGAGCGACAGTCGGTTCCGTGAATTGCGAACCTTAATAGCATTCCGGCTGACAATATCACCCACCAAGGCGCCAAGAAGTGGAAATACTAACCAGGGGCAAAGTGGGTAGGAAACTCCAGGTACTCCAATGTCGCCAAGTACAAAGTGCATCGCTTGGTTCTGCATTCCGTCCAGCGATTGCAAACTCAGAATTGGGGCCACTACGAATCGCAGTATCAACGAAAGAGTTATCCCAAACATCAAGTATGCTCTTGGGTGGGACGTGCGATAGACCAAGTCAAGCACAAGCGTAGATAACCCTATAAACGCCAGAAAATCGAAACCCCAAGATCTTCCAGATGAAAGCCACATCGCGCTGTCTGCCATGAACAAAATCAAAACTTTTGTCCAGGTTTTTGTTATCGGTTGATGGTCCCCAGTATTTGCTGCTTTAATTCCACTCCCAAGTCCAGTTGCAAAAAAGAATACGACGGGGGCAAGACCTCCTATAAAAGTCATCGCCATATCGATGAAGCGCTGGTTAGCCACTTCTTGAAACCATGCAACTCCAGAGTGATTAATAATCATCAACGCTGCGGCTAACGCCCTTAGCAAGTCAATTTCTATCCAATACTGTGGCTTGGGCGACAACATATCTTTCTAGTTGGAAAGGTAAATTTTTTTTGAGCTGGGCTATCTACGATTGCTTTACACAATCAGCCATCAGAAGTAATTGCATTTGGTGCATGGATGGGAGAATTGGCGTCATGGATTTCGGATAGCTACTTCGATTGCGCCGTAACAGTTGCAGGTACACCGACCGCGGTTGCAAAGGGAGGAATATTGCAAAGAACCACGGCATTTGCTCCAACAATTGCGTGATCACCAATCGCGACCTCACCCAGAATTTTTGCCCCTGCTCCGATATCAACATGACCACCAATGACCGGCACGCCACCCTTGCATTGCCCAATGGTCACTTGCTGAAATAACAAACAGTTAACGCCCACGATTGCATCTGGATGAATAACAATTCCGTTGGGATGAGGAATAAGTAGTCCACCACCAATATTGCAATTGATTGGAATATCGGCACCAGCAATGGCGCTCCAAAACCTGTGGCGAAAAACTGCCAATCCTTTGATTGCAAAGCCAAATGGATTTGATGGATCTATGTTTTGATAACTGCGAACACTAGCCAATAATGATCGCGACGGATTCCAAGAAAACCATGGTTTGAACTCTCTGCTCCAATCAGGAATTGAGGCAGAAATAGATCCAGTCAGTTGATGCTCATTCGCCATAAAAATATTTCGCCCGCATTGCAATCAATTCAGGCTCCATTTCAGGATCAAATGCCCCTTTTCGACGCTTTATCATGTCATTCCAAGGATATTTTTCCGTTCGTTTCTCGAGCCTCATTACCAATTCTTCCGTGGTGCAAATTACTTTGGCTGGCACGCCACCAACCACCATGCCTGGCTGTACATCCTTTGTAATCAATGCGCCAGCGGCAACGATTGAATTGGGGCCGATAGTGACGCCAGGCATAACAATTGCCCCGTGTCCAACGAAGCAGTTATCTTTTATGTCTATTTTTCCGACAGAATCAAGTTTCTTGTCGTAGGCATTGTTCAATACTCGGGTAACTCCATCATGGCCGAGTAGTGTGCATGCAGACAAAGTACAGTTGTTGGCTATGCGAACATATGCGGGGTCCGTTATGTTCACGCCTATATTGATATAGACGTTCTCTCCCACGGAGTAAAGCCCACCGTGGAGCCGCATAAAGTTGGCGAACTCAACACTAGTCGGTCTACAAATCTTCATGTATACCGATTTCAACTTTCCAGTCCGCAGTGCATACCGCCTAAGAAGGCTTCTGAATAGTTTCAACATTGCGAGTTCTATCTAATTGTGTACGGACTCATAGCGGCAGCCACTCATACTGAGTTGCTGCAATGCGCTTGGCCTTACCTTTTGAACCAATAGCCGGAGTGTGATCTGCTCATGGGAGCCAATCACTTGCAGCATGCCAAGCAAGTCACTCGGTATCCACGACAGTTCAATGAGTCTGACTGTCAATCTCTTGCAGCTCGAACTTCCTTCAGAAAGGTGGTGCTGGATTAATGCGCCACTCTTCAAGACGTCTCCACCTTGTAAGCGGACGTTGATGCGCTGCGAATTGTCGCATTCAATGCTTGCCTCAATACGCCGTGAAGCGCTTTCGCGGTGCAAGTATTTGTAATACAAAAGGGGGGTTACGCGGGTGATCAACAGCTTGATGAGTCCTGCGCCGTCCGACATATAGCGCCTCCAGAGCGCGGGCTCTTCGCGGATTCTCCAAAGCCATTCGAGACCCGATTTTTGCATCCAGCGCGGCGCGCGCTTCACGCCGCCTGCTACAAAGTTGACTACAGCTCCAAGGTGGCTTACAACCGGCACCTCCAAGGCTTCCAGGTTGTGCTCTATCCAGGACTGCCCTTTGACCGCCCCCAACGCTACGATCAAGAAGTCTGCGCCGCTTTGATTGATCCTGCCCAGGGTTTCGGCTTGACTCATCGCTTCAATAGAGCCATAACCTGGTGACTCATACCCCACGCACACCATGCTCTTGCCTTCCGCATTGATTTGCAGCGAAGCGCGTTCGGCAACACCGGGCGGTCCGCCAAAGAAGTACACCTTCAATAGCGGCCCTGCGCTGTTACGCAACGCTTCAAATACGTCGGACCCCGACACCCGCTGTGCGATGGGAATCCCCAACAACTTGGCCAGCCAGACAATGGGCATGCCATCCGCCAGGCTCAGGTCGCTACGGCTTACCGAGTTGCGAAACGCCGCATTGGTCTGCCCGGCGATCAGGAAGTTGAGGTTGGGCGTAGAAAAAAAACAGGGGGCGCGACGCGCGACGGCCACCCGAATACTACCCACCGCCTGCTCCAATGTCATCACATCAAACGGCAAGCCGAGCAGGCAATGCACATTACGGCCAACGTTGGGAAACTCACTTTTCATTGCTCGCCATCCCGCTTGCTGCGCACCCAACTGCTTTGGCGCCTGACCAGGAAGTAGAAGTAGAGCGGTATTTTTTTCGCCACATACAAAGGTACTTGACACAACTGCCACAGGCTGATCACTGCTCGTCCAAATTCGTACCAGGCGGCCATGACAGCCAAGCCCAACATTGCGCAAGCTGCAACGGACAGGATGCCTGGCATAACGCTACCACCGGTCCATACCAATACAAGGCTGGCTGTCAGCGTGGCACCCGCCAACAACGTCAGCAGAGCCAGCGGCGGAACACAAAGGTCCAGCGCCATAGCGAAGAGCGCCCAGTTGCCGCGACTTGCCCCTCGCCACAAAAGCAGGGGTACTTGAGACAAGATAACACCCAGGTGCCCGTGCTCCCAGCGTGTCCGCTGCGTGGAGAGGCCTTCTGCGGTGGCGGGAAACACACTAGTCACCAATGCATCCGGACAAAACAATGGGGGAGTGCCCGCCAGCGCCAGATCCACGCCCAACTGCATGTCTTCCACAATGTGCCCGGTGTTTAGCTTGGCCTGGCTGATCTGTTGCCAGGTAAAAGCCATTCCAGTGCCCATCAGTTGGCACGGCAAACCCAGCCGTTGAAAGCCCAACGCTCTGGCCTTATTCTTGACCAGCCACGCAAATTCAGCGAGCCGAACCTTGACGCCCGCGTCGGACGGCGACAGCATCAAATACAGAGCCTGTACGGGTCGGCGTGATGCCATGCAGAGCTGTGCCAATGTGTCGATGGACTTAGGGGCGAGTTCACAGTCTGCATCGACCACAACAACCACCTCCGGAGGGTTATTCTGCAGATGCCGCACGCCATGGTCCAAGGCGTACCCTTTTCCGCGGAACTGCAAATTGTGGCGTTCGATCACTTCGACAAACTCACATGTGGTCGCGAACCCTCGGACTATCGCCGCGGTGGTATCCGTGCAGTTGTCTGCAACCACCAACAAGCGCGAGCCGTGGCCAAGCAGGGGTACCAGGGATTGCAGCACCGCAGCGATGCCAGTGGCTTCGTTATGCGCAGGCATTAGCAGACACACGTCTGGCAGCACGTGGATAGTGGCTCGTGGACTCTGTTCGGCGGGACTTTGTTTTGCAGGCACTAGCGCGGCCAAAACCTGCACCAGCAACACCCCGCATGGAACCAGCAACAACGCAGCCAGAAGGGTAAGCGCAATGGACAACACAGTCATGGCGACATCGCCCGAATGAAGTGTCCGGCCAACTTGGAGGCCTCCGTGTCAATGGAGTGGCGTGTTAAGGCGCGCGCACGCGCCGCCTGCCCCATCACCGCCAACTGCGTCGCAGGTGTTGCCAGGCAATTAGCCATGGCGTCAGTCAATTCGTCAACTGAACCCGCCGAAACCAGCCAGCCACTCTCTCCATTGCGCACCAGTTCAGGTATGCCCGCTACTGCTGTAGTGATCACCGGTCGCTGCAAAACCATGGCCTCCATGATGACCACAGGAAGCCCTTCGGCAAAGCTGGGCAACACCAACGCGCGCGATGCCAATAGTTCCTCGCGAACCTGCGCACCGCTAATCCAGCCCGTGATACGCACCCGGCTTTGAAGTCCATAGTGGGCTACAAGCGCTTCTACCGCGTGGCGCATCTCCCCATCTCCAGCCAGGACCAGTTCGCACTGGACACCACGCTGCACGAGCTCCGCAAGGGCATGAATGAGAAGCAACTGGCCCTTTTGCTCACACAACCGGCCCACGCACACGAGGCGCGCCACATCAGGCGTATCCGTCAGCGCTACGTCATGGAAAGCAGTCTCCAGTCCACAGTGCACCACTTGTACTTTTGGCCACTGCGCAAGCGCTACCCAGCGGTACAACTGGCTGCGCCCATAGGAGCTGATGGCAACAACAAATTTGGAGCGTCGTATCTTTTCACCCAGGTGAATGAACTGCGGTTTGTCAAACTCTTCAGGGCCGTGTACCGTGAAGCTGTATGGAGGCCCACCCAAAGCATGCACCAGCATCACAACCTCTGTGCTGTTGGTTCCAAAATGGGAGTGTGTATGTTGGGCACCAAAAGCACGCAACCATGGCAGCATGCGGCATGCTTCTGCCAAATAGACCAGGTGATAGACAAAAGGGCGATCCGCTTGGCGAGACACTTTAAAAGCCAGAACCAACGCGCCCAGGAACCGAATAGGGGAACCCACCAGGGTGCACAGTGCGGCAAACAACAGAGGCAACAAACCACCCTTCAGCACGTATTGGGTGCGGGCCTTCTCTGCTACGTCTTCAGGATCTGCTACAGGCTCGTTCCAGCCGCGCAGTGCAATGCGCTGGACTTGAAAGCCAAGGCGCTCAAGGGCCAGTATCTCCCGTCGGATAAAGCTGTGGCTGACCTTGGGGTACTGGTTGATGAAATAGGCAATGCGCTGGGTCATAGATTGCAGAAGAAAGTTATTTGTATTCAATCAACGCGGCCCGCTTTCCGCGTGCACGGCTCAACAAGTACTTGATCTGCCCCAGCGACTCAGGCACCTTGCCCAACACCAAGCAAACAGCGTACCAACCAGGCAACGGCATGCTGTGGCGCGCCCGCAAGTACAGCCTTGTCACCTGCAGCGGATATACCAACATCAAGACAAGCACCCAAGGGGTCAGCAGAACGGACAACACAGCAATCAATGCTGGAATTACCGCGCCCCACAACCATGCACTGCGTGACTCACGCACCCAATGGCGTTCGGGTGGCGCGCCATGCAATGCGGCACCTTCGGCAAATGCGAATCCGGCCCGCTTGGCCCGGTTCCACCACTGGCCAAAGCGCAGCATGGCGGCATCGTGCAGCGTCATCTCCTGGTCCAGGCGCCAGACCTGCCAGCCTGCAGCACGAAGGCGCACGCACAGCTCGGGCTCTTCACCGGCGATCAAACTGGCACGGTAGCCACCGACTGCGCGCAAAGCATCTACCCGAATCAACACATCACCACCGCAACTTTTTGCCTTACCCACTGGGGTATTCCACTCGATGTCGCACAACTGGTTGTAGACGCTGCTCTGTGGGTTTCGCTCGCGCCTGCGGCCGCACGCTGCAGCTACTTCAGGGTGTTGGTGCATAAAGGCCAAAGCTGCTTCGAGCCAACCCTCTACAAGCTCGCAATCACCATCTATGAACTGGACGTGGGTCAGGGCGGGCGCGCATTGCAGCGCCAAAGCGAAACCTTCGTTGCGCGCACGGGCAGCCGTAAAGGGAGTCGTCATGTCCAGGTTGATAACCTGGCAACCCTGGCTGCGTGCATAGTCGGCGGAACCATCGGTGGAACCGGAGTCCACATATACAACGATCTGAACCAAGCCCCCAGCAAGAGCCGACTGAATGCAGGTCTTCAGGCGATTGCCCTCGTTGCGGCCAATGGCAACCACACCAAGCGCGGTGCTTTTCACCACTGCGTTCATGTCTGTGCGCCTTCGCTGCGCCTGGGCTTGATCACTGCCGGCACCCCGACGGCAATGTGGTTGTCTGGCACGTTGCATGTAACCACGGCGTTGGCTCCAATGGCTACGTTGTTTCCGATGGTTATATTGCCCAGCAACTTGGCACCTGCGCCAATATCTACGTTGTCGCCTATTTGCGGCGCGCATGGGTCCGAAACGTTTTTCAGGCCAACCACTACACCATTGCGTATGCGGCAATTGGCACCAAATCGTGCATAACCACTGATCACGATGCCTCCAAAGTGGTCGATAACAAAGCCGGGGCCAACCACTGTCTCGCAGGGCAGCTCAATGCCGGTGAGAATTTGGATGAGTTTGTAGAGAACTTTGTAGAGCAGAGAAAATGGCTTGCGCACCAACGGGGAGGCGATGGTGTAGCGCCACCGACCAAAGCGGTACACGGCCATCGCCCAGAATCCTTGTGCGCCCCAATGGCCGCCATGCGCTGACAAATCCGCTCTGATATTCACAAACATTCGATTTCCTAGCGCGTGGGCTGGGTTGCCCAGCGGGTCTGAGTGAAGATACGCGATACCAACCTAATGTGATGCCATGCGGAAGAAGCATTCACCGGGACACCCGGCTTCAGCAGGCGCTTGAACAAGTTCAAACTTTCGGCGAGCCACGTAAGCCCGACACTGGCCAAGGCCGCTCCAAAACCAAGATTCTTGCGGTAATACAGAAGCTCACTCTCAATTTGCAAGGCCTCCAGTTGCTTGCCGCCTTCAGTAATCGACCCTTCAGATTTTGCGCTCTCACCACCCAGATGAACAACTGTCGTATGCGGATAGAACACAACATCCCAGCCCGCTCTCTTGGCTGCGAAGCAATGGTCGACTTCCTCAAAATACAAGAAGTAACGGGGGTCAAAAAGTCCAATCTGATTTATCAATTCCTTGCGCACCAGGTAGTAGCACCCCACCACCCAATCACAGGAACGGACCGTGTCATGCGCCCACGCCATGTCGTCTACCATTTGAACACTCCCAAACAGACGCGCCAATCCAGTGCGTTGCAAGAAGGTATTCCAAGGTGTTGGGAAGTAGCGGCAACATGGTTGCAGAACCCCATCGCGCCCTTCCAAGCGCACACCCAATATGCCGCACTTTGGGTTACCGTCCATATAGGCAATCGTTTTTGTCAACGTGTCAGGTTCTACAAACGCATCGGTATTGAGCAACAGAACGTAGCGACCCTTTGCAAGGGCAAGGGCTTGGTTATTGGCTCTGCCAAACCCGACGTTCTCGGAGTTCACAATCAATGGGCACTCAGGAAATTCAGTGCTGATGACTTCAGCCGATTGGTCTCTGGAGGCGTTGTCAACGAAGATGGTCTGAACCTGAACCCCATGCGATGCTGCCTTCAGATAAGCCATGCAGGCTGGCAAAAGTGCATCCGTGTTGTAGCTGACGATAACGCAATCAATGTCTGTCACGATTAACGCCTTTCACGCGTGCAGGAAGCGCAGATGAAAACGCTCGACAAGTTGGGCCAGCAAACTGCCTGCCGCATACCCGGCAACGAGGAACACAAGCGCTGCACTCTCGACCAGCCATGGCCAAGGCATGCTCTTTGCGCGATACCAAAGCAATGTGGGCCACCCCGCAAACCAGCTAAGTCCGGCGCCCCATGCTGCGCCCAAGAGTCCAAAATAGTAGAACCCAACAAATGTCCCGATGATCACGCACGCAAGCCTCAGCGCTGACAGCAATGCACCGAACTTGAACTTTCCTTGGGCAGTCATCAATTGTTCAATGACGTGGTAGCGAACACCGACCAGACCAATTGCAAGAGCCGACAGCAATTTACCTGCCATTGCATAACGATCATCAAAGAACAGAGAGACAAATGCAGGGCCCGATGCCAATAGAAACCCGCCGGCAGAAACAATCAGCGCGTCGGACATGAGCTGATAGCGCTTGTAGCCACTCTCGACGGTCGTCGCACCATCGCGAACAGCTTTGCTCAAGGCCGGAAAGAAAGCGTTGAGGGATAGGGTTGTGGCGATCTGGTGCCCCACGTTGGCCAGCAAGAAAGCAATCATGTAGTTGCCAAGCAGGGTCGCATTCACAAGACCTCCGAGAATGAACACTTCGGCATTGGCGCTCAGGAATGTCAGTGGCGAGGCCAGCAGAATCCAACGACCCTTTGATATCAGTGATACCGCAAGCTCCTTGTCGATGTGCACTTTGTTTCGCGTGCCCGGTAGCCAAAAATGACTCATCACCACCTGCAGCATGGACGAAGAGATTGCACCAGCAACCAGCGCCCAAGGCGATGCCGTGGCTCTTGCTATCAGAACCATCACGAGTACCGAGAATATCTGGGAAACCAAAACAAGGGCTGTAACCCGGTTCAAGTTGAGGTCACGCCGTGCGGTGAGAACTTTTGTAGACTCGAACCCGCTTGCCAGCGCGCTGAACGCTGCGCCTGCTATGAGGAGTGGAACCATGGGGTCTGCGTAGACGTTCTGACGGGTTAAACCCCATTGCTGAAGACCTGCAATCAACAATGCGCCCAACAGCGCTACAGTCAAAATGAACACACCGCGCGCAATCTGCACCATCCATACGGTGTTGAGAAACTCGCGCGTGGGGACATCCTTCTTCTGAATCACCAGTTGCCGCAGTCCGATGTCAGAAAAGAGATTGATGCCCAGCAGAATCATGTTGACGATTCCAACCATGCCAAAAGCATCTGGCGCAAGATACCCGGCCAGCAAAATGTTGGCAAAGAACCGAATCATCTGGCCAACCAGAAGTGCACCAACCGAGATTACGCCCGCCTTGACGACCATTTTCTCAAGCCCGACGTTGCATCAGAAAAGTCGCTGCTTCAATGGTTTTTGTGACAAGAGACATGGTGTCCAACACTTTTACGCGAACAGGCGCTTCAGGCGGGCCTTGACAGGCCATGCAATGCTGCGCGTGTAAAAATCGTTCACGGCATCCATCAGTAACCCCGACGAACTCACACTGGCAACCTTGAAAAGTCGATGGAGTTGCCAAGCGTATTGGAATGCAGCTTCGTTCGCCGCAAAGTGCATCATGTGCGGCGCGGTCACTTGTCCGGTTTTAGTCGCGACATAGGTGCACCGGCCTTGGGTCGCGTCCATGGACATGGTGCCTGGCGCAGCCGAGACGTAACGTGAAAAGAAGTCTGCCTCTGGCGCCGGGGCCAAATTCAGCATCGTCATGGCGATGTCCATTACATCCTCGTCCGCGTACTTGATGTTGCCAGCGTATTCCAGATGCTTATCGGTTATTTCCCTGGCGAGGTCAAAGACGGCAAAGCAATCAGGTTTCCGGAAAAAAGCATGCCCGGCACCATCAATAACAACCAGTTCCTGCTTACCAATTTTCTTCAGCACCTGAGCACGATCCAGCCCAAATGCGCTGTGTCCTTCGCGCAAGTACTTTCCGCACGCGGTATAAGGTTGATTGGCCCACTGCTGCGCAATGGGCTTGAGGTCTCTGAACAGGAGTACATCAGAATCGAAGAAAAAAGTGTCCTTGAACGGGGAATATTTGTCGAGATGCACCTTGTGCACAAAACCTCTTAGAGCTGGGTTCTCTTCAATAACAAAGTCAAAGTGTGGCTTTAGTGTCGATGCTAGCTTTGGCGAACATGCCACCGCAAGCGGAAGACCAGGATTGGATACACGTGCTGAAAGAGCCAGTCCAATCGCCTTTTTATAATCACTCGGCGTTGCTAGCGTCAATATTCCTAAATCCATAGTGGTGTCCATACAAGTTAAATTACCGTGCCGGACTGGGCAAATATCTGTCGAATACCCTGCGGAGAGCAGGTCGCCTTTGCTCAGTTGCAATCGAAATCAGGTAACACGCGAGCGGAATACCCAACGCGCCAGCCAA
>JAZKDY010000086.1:54938-75099 GCA_040387325.1 Pseudomonadota bacterium
AAAAATGAATACGCACTGCCCACGCTGCCCCCCAAACTATTCACAAGCAGGAAAATCATGGGTAGATGCATCAGATACAAGGTGAATGAAAAAGAAGCCGCCACCACTATGGCACGCTTGAAAAAGAGTAGAAATGGAAACCTGATATATCTGGCTGCATACAAATTCACAGCGACCAGACTAGCAGTGACATAGTCAATAAGAAAATCTTTAGAAAACTCTAAGCTAGCTTTCTGGTCACCCCACAATTCAAGGGCCATAGTCCGCACAGCCGGACCGAACCCAAGCTTGCTCAGCGCAATAAGAATCAGGGCAGGCAGGACAAAACCAATAGCAAGCCCCGTGCCGGTCTTTAGCGGAAGGAGATCGCGGTACTTATATGCAAGAACACCGAGCACCCAGCACGGAAGCAAAAGCACAACCTTCGGGCCGGCGATCAACGCCACAACAAACAGCCCCAACCACCGGGTCCATCCTCTTGCAAAAATGAAAACCCCGAAGCCTACGTAGTACATAACCTCATAGCACAGTGACCAATAGGGCTGGTTGTAAAAAACCCAAATCTTCCAATTCCAAGATTGACCCAAAAATAGCAGGTTCGCCACCGTACTGACTGCCAGTTCATCCAGAGAATAAGGTTTCTCTACTTTTAACAGTGACTGAAAAGATAAGGCAAGAAAAGCACTTAGCAGTAGCGCTGGCAGCGCAACGGAGTACACCCTAGACGCTCTATCAAGCAAATACTCCCGGAATCCCAAAGCCTGCTTTTTTTCGGTGGCTGCAGCAATGACATACCCAGACAATACAAAAAACAAAATAACTGCATCATGACCATGGTCCGGTACAAACATCAACCATGTCTCCGGTCCTAACTGAAGCTTTTTCATGTGGAACAACATTACGTAGTAGGCTGCAACCACTCGAAGCAAGTCAAGGTAAACAGAAAACTCTTCACCTATTGGAGAATTGCTTTTGACATGTGAAGTTCTTTTAATCATTTAGAAAACTAATATCTCAAAGATACTTAAGCATGAATTTGTTCATTGGTTACACTCAATCGCAGGGTAGCCATGCAGAATCCTGCAACTATCCAGTATATTATTGGCACCAACGCAATACTACTAGCCGCCGTAATCATGAATAAAATCGCCGTCAGAGTCGCAATTAGTGCACGTTGTAGTTGATGCAGCTCAGCGTGCTGCGGCGGCTTATTTTTTATCGCAGCAAACAGTTTTACACCTATCCATCCAAAAAAGCTGGTGAATGCTGCCAACGCAGTAATACCGCCCGACAACGCGATAGCGATATAGGAGTTAACCAAATCAATGATTCCACCGTCATATGTGAATTTGAGCTCCAGCATTTCCGGTGTGCTCATAAAATCGTATGAACCAAACCAGAAATTTCGCATGATCACCGTCATGGAGTTTGTGAATAGGCGCTCCCTATACGTTACATTGGCGGCTTCCAACGTACCGATAAATGGCAGGTGATCGATAATGGTTGCCCCATAGGGCGTTACCAGTGCTACCAAGAATACAAGCAATGCAATGAATACGCTTTTTGCTAGATTGCGCCCCGCATCTGGCCCGGTACCAATATAGACGATAGCCAATAGAAGTGCCCCCATCCACGGTCCCCGGGACAATGGCGCTAGCAACCCGATCAGCAGCGCACCCAATCCTAGTAACGCCAATTTCTTACTGACTATTGAACGACTGACAAATAGGTAGAACCCAAGCGCAACTACCATGGCATAGCCCAGAACGATAGCCTGCCCAGTGGTTGCTGTGGCACGCAGGTTAGCACCCCGCATCAGATAACCACCCAAACCCCACTCTGTTCCCAAGGCGCCAGGTATATTGGAATAAAGCAGCCAACCCTTGAAAAACTCAAAACCGCCAATAAGCCCCATGATGGCAGCGGCCAGCACGAACGACGCCATGGCGTCTCGAATTGACTCTATTGTTTTGAAATATCGACTGGCAACATAATATGGAAGTATGACGTCAGTTACATCATACAAAAATGTGCGCAAAGTGTTGGTAGTGCTATCGACTAATATTTGACGAAAAAGCCCCAGCGCGAGATAGGCAATCAGTAGCTTTTCTGGAGTAGTACTACCGAATCGAATTGCGCCTTTTTCTTTTCTGAGTTGCAGGGTTAATGGCAGTAATATAAATACTGCGATTATTCTAAAATAGTTTAGATCCACAAGGTAATTGACGACGCCAAACCCAGAGACCTGACTCTGAATCAGAGGCGCGGCAAATAGTAGCGCCATGGCAAAAGCAAATGGGTTGAGATCCTTTTTTAGACCATATATGAAAATAATAGCGGATATTATTAAAAATAACCAAAAATTGTTGGCCAGAAATAGCGCCAAAGTCACTCCGAACCATGCATTTCGTCGAATATCAAAGTTCTTTGGTGATATTCCGACGTTTACAAATGGCGTTCTTGCAAAATGAAATGTGATCAGCGCAATAAACAGTACAACCAATAATGATCTAATAATTTCCGACATACCAAATTCAAACCGTCGCAGTCAACCGCCAACATCAATCAACGGCGGCGCATTCAACACAGACCCCACCACATTGATCTTGGAGCGTTTCAGCTCGGCAATCATGTTTTTGAAGGCACTGGTTTTGGTCTCGTTCGCCCGGGCCACCGCCAGTGCAGTACCCGCCTTGCTGGCCACCATCAGTGCGTCCGCACCACTGCTCAAGGACGATGTGTCTATCAACACAATGTCATACGTCTTTCCTGCCCAATCAAACAACTCTGTCAGGTTGGGGCGGTTAAGCAGTTCCTGGGGGTTTGGCGGAATGGGACCGGCAGGCAACACATCCAGATTGTTGATGTAGTGGATATGGTGAATGGCGCTGGCCACATCTGCCCGGCTGGCCAGCAGGCTGGAGAAACCAATCTGGTTGTTCAGCTGAAACAGAGCATGCTGGCGGGGTGCGCGCATGTCCGCATCAATGAGGAGTGTGCGCTCGCCCATCTGGGCAAACACAATAGCCAGATTGGCAGCCAAGTAACTCCCACCTTCAGCACGACCGGCCCCCACAACGGCGAGCATGGCATGCCCTTTGTGCTGCTCAAACCAGCGCAGCATCAGCTGCGAGCGTATGGTCCGAAGTTGATCCACTTCGTGGCTAAACGGCTGGTACGCGGCGACCAATTCGGGGTCTGTGTGCTGCCCACTGGTGCGTGGAAGGTAGCTGTATTCGTATTGGTGCGACAGCGCATAGTCAATATCGCCAGCGCTGATCAAGCCTAGCTCTACGGCTGCTTCGCCGAAGCGAATTTTCTTCTCACGCTGCAACTCGATGATGCGCAAGGCGTTCTCTGGCGTGAGTACCTGTGCATCCAGCAGGATCTGGCCCAACGCCCGTTTGGAACCGGTCTTGGGGCCAACACCGTCCAGCTCAATGTCGAGATCGGTAGGGAACAGCGAGGAATGGAACTGTGGCTCGCTCATGACAACCCCGCCAGGCGGCTGGCCGCATAAACCTTTTTGCGCTTTTTGCGCCGGGTAAAGAACTTCACAAACAGCGCTATTCGCTGGCCCCATGAGTAGTTGGTGTCGCGTCGTTCAATGGTGCCCAAAACCGGCACATCGTCCACCATGATGTCGGCCAATACACGTACTTTTGGGTTTAAGAATTCGAGCGCCAGCGCTGCAGCAAACGCTGCGGCAAATGCGCCAAACAATGTCATCGCCAAATACTTGGGACGGTTGGGTTTCGCCGGTGCGTCCGGTTCTATGGCGGGGCTTAACACCGACACGTTGGCTTGATCGGATTGCTTTTCCAGATTGAGCTGGTTGGTGCGCTTGAGCACCGAGTCATACATAGCCTTGGCCGCTTCCACGTCCTGGGCCAGCACCGAAATTTGGTCACGCTCTTGGCGCAGGGCCAATACTCGTGTCTTTTGTGCCGCGACCATGCCGCGCAGTTCTGCCTCACGCATGCTGGCGGTGGTGCGTGCTACCGTGGTGCCACCGGTGACGCGTCGCATCTCCTGGCCCAACTGGTCTTTGAGCTCGGCGATCTGGCCTTCTAACTGAACACGCATTGGGTGGTTGGGCCCCAGGCTGATGCGCATTTCACTCAGCTTGGCCTCGGCTTGACTCAGTTGGCCCTTGATGCCGGCTACGGAGTTGCTTGCCAAAATGTCGGGTGACAACTCGCCACCCGAATTTCGCTCACGGCTGCCAATCGCCAGATTCTCTCCTTGTACTGCGACCAGTTGGGCAGTGAGTGCATCCAGGCGCTGGGTTTCCTGGTCGGTACGCTGGTCGATACCGATGATGCCCTTCTCATTCTGATAAGCCGACAGTTTGGCCTGTGCAGTTTCAACGTTGGCACGCAAACTCTTAAGCCTCTCGTCAAACCAGTCCGCATACTGGCGCACGGGCTCTACCCGCAGGTCCACCGTCAGGTCCAGGTATGCCTGGGCGAAAGTGTTGACGGCCGCCGTGGCGAACTTGGAATCCGTTCCCTCAAAACTCAGGCGGATAACATTGCTGGCACGCAATGGCTCGGCCAGCAAGCCTCGGCGCAACAGACTGGCGTAATAGTTTTCAAGAGGAATCTTCTCTTGTGTAGCAGCTTTCCATTGTTCGATTAGCGCTGGTGTTTCTGCAACACGCAATCGTTTGACCACACCAATGGCCACGCGCTCGCTCTGGATGATGGCAATCTGGGTGGCCAGGTAGTTGGTACCACCGGTTACGGCTCCTGCGATGGGGTCGGCCCTGCTATCCACCAGCAGGTCTGTTGTGGCTACATAGGTCTTGGGTGTGAGCAGGGTGAATACCACACCGCCTATGGCAACCAGCACAAAGACAATGACGGCCACGTACCGGTGGGCAAAGAGAATAAGTAGAAGCTGCTTGGGGGTCATGCGGTCAATTCTTTTAAAACAGGCTTTCGCGCACGTAGATCACGTCGTCCGGCTGTACCAGGTCCGTCATTTCAGGTCGCGATTCTTTGACAGTGCCGTCGGCCGCGCGACGGTTCAGGCGCAGGTTGCGCTCGGTACCGCGTTGGGTAGGGCCTCCGGCAGTAACCAGTGCCTGCATGACTGTCATATTGCGTTCCAGGCGGTAGGGGCCGGGCTTGCCAGCTTCACCGTACACGTAAAACGACGGCGCGCGGTGCACGTAAAGCGTGTCCCCACTGGCCAGCACTACGTCGTTGTCCAGCTTGTTGTCCAGATAGGTAGCAGCCACGTCTATCTCCTGGCGCATGGGTTTGCCATCGCGTTTTCCTGCCAGGATGACGGTGTCGGAACCACCCTGGGCAATACCACCGGCGGCGGCCAGAATATTGGACAGATGGGTGTTGATATTGTCCAGTGGGTAGAGCCCCGGCCGGCCGACGGCACCAAGCACGGTCACCGTCTTGCGCCGAATTTGCAGTTGCGCAATGGTGACCTGTGGCTGCTGGATGAAACCACCGGACTTCAGTGCCTTGGCAATCACGGCCTCTGCCTCGGGGATGGTAAGACCGGCTACTTTAGTTGGGCCAATCAGCGGGTAACTGATGTGACCTGTCTCCAGAATGCGGGTCTCAAGCGAAAGATCGGGGCTTTGGTACACCTGCACACGGATCACGTCACCCGAACCCAGGCGGTCTTCAAACAAGCGGTCTTGTGCGAATGCGCAGACAGATGTCAATGTGGCAAACAGCGTAGCGCATGCCACACCGGTCACCAGGCGGATTAGCTTTTTCATTTCAGTCCCTTGATGCCTTGTTCGAGGTTGATATTGGCGGGAGCAGATGCCTTGGTGGCACTGGCGCGCGCCTCTGCCCGCGCCTTGGACCGCGCTTCGGCATCGGCCTGCGCCTGGGCCTGGTCGTCTGCCTTTTGTTTGGCTACCGTTTCTGCCACGGCTTTGGCCTGGGCTTCCGCTGCCGCCTTGGCTTCCGTCACGGCCTTGGCTTTGGCTTCAGCCTCGGCCTTGAATGCGGCTTCACCACCGGCGAACTCACCCAGGTACTCGACCTTGGCTTTGGCTTTCATGGCTTCTTTTTCGCGCTTGATAGCCTCCACCCCACGTTGATTGGCCAAAAACACCTTGATGCGGGGTATGGCCTGCGCCTCGGTGATAGGCAAGGTCTTGGAGGCCACGACACGTGCAATGAAATGTGCATCGTTGCCTTCGATCAGTCCCACCTGGCCATCTTTGAACTCGTGCAACTTAGGCAAGACCTCCAGCGGGATTTGTTCAGCCGGACGGGCACCAGCGCTGGGTTTGAAGCCAATGCCTTTTTGGGTCAGCCATTCAGCAACTTCTTCAATGGTTTTGGCAACTGCAACCTTGCTGCGCACTTCGGCCAGGTTGGGTGTCGCTTTGTCGATGGCAATTTCCTGCAGGTTGAACACGCGGCGTTGGCTGAAGAGCTCTGGGTGCGCGTCGAAATACGCCTTGGCCTCTTCATCGGTGGGCTTGGGCTGGGCGTTGCGTATCTGCTCCAGGGCAGCACGGGCGATGATTTCGCGCTTGGCGTTTTCGATGGCGGTAACCACTTCAGGACTGCGGTCCAACTTGTTGGCGGTAGCCAGATTGATAGCGAGTTGTTGCTCTACCAAACCCTCCAGAATGTCGCGTTTGACCTTGGGCAGTGTGTCAGGTGTCACACCGTTGACTTTGGTCAGCACCGTGTTGATTTGGTGGACCGATATTTCCTGCCCGTCCACAATTGCCACGGCTTGTGTGGGTGCCTTGTCTTTCTTGCTGCAACCCATGACAAGGATTGGAACCAAAGCGACCAGTACTGCAGTGCGGACTAGATTGGAGTGAATGTGCTGAATTTGCATGGTGTGGATTTGGTCAAGTAGAGTCAGTAAATAAATTGGGCACCAAACGAAACCAATTGGGCCGTGAAATCCTGGTCAATCACATTGGATGCCCGGCTGGCTTTGGAAACAGTTGCACGCAAATTGACATAGGCACGTGGCTGCCAGTTCAAATTCCAGCTTGTTTCTTGTGTGCGGTCCTGGCGCGTGCTGGTAGTCCCGTTGGGGCTGCCGAGGGCATCACGCACAGCCTGCCTGTAGGCCAGACCGATGGATAGCGTTGGCCGCATGAGCCATTTAGGCGAGATGCTGAATGTGTCAGTCCGTGCATGGGTTGAGTCCACGGTTTGAAAGGCGGTGATGTCGCGCAACCAGCTGCCGTTGAAGCTGGTTTTAGGGGTCACGTTCCACGTTCCCTCCAGCCCGCCAGTGATGCCGCTGAAATCGAACTTGGGGTCGACGCTGAAGCGCTGCTCCAGATAGGCTAAACGCGCCTTCAGGGTCGTGCTAGTGGTGGGGGCATAGGCAACGACAAATGCATGCCCGTTGTAGCTGTAGTTGCCGGTGCTGGTACCGGTGTCTGCGCGACGGGCGTAGTTCAGGGAATTTCCGGCGCTGGGCGCGTAGCTGACCCCCGCAGTGTAGGACTGGAAATTGGCGTCGGTAATGCCGAGCAATGCGCGTTCGTTGGTTGAAGAGCCCTTGCTGTAATCTGCAAACAACTGCCACGGGCCACCCAGCAGATAACCAGCGTTCAGGTTATCAATCTTGGTAACGTTTGTATTGCGCAGGCTTGGATCAAGACTGTCGGCAGCCGAATTTAAAGTTTCGGTTCGTTTGGTACTCAGTACACCCATCAGGGTTGGCGTCAGACTCCAACGCCAAGCAGCGTTGTAGTTATGGCCCGTATAGTCAAATTGTGTGAACGTCTGGTGTTTGTTGCTGGCGAGATTGGCCTCCAGCTCCAGTCGTTGTTGTCCATAGGGCAACGCCACATTGACATCCAGCGTCTGGGTATTGATGAAGTCAGATGCAGCCTTGGCGTCGATTGCGCGCTGAAAGTTGCTGTCATGGACCTGTGTAAGCCCGGCACGCAACTTGAGTTTCTCGGTGGCGGCGTCTTGCGCATGCGCAACGCCAACCGACGCGCAGCAAGCCAGCACTGCGGCGACAGTTTTACGACGATTTGCTACCAGGGTCATATGCATGCAACTACGGCGCTTCGCAGCGTCTCGTCTACATGCAAGGCATTGCGCAGGCGGGCCGCTGACAAGCCCAGCAGCATCAGCAAGAACTTGTTTCCCAACCGCGGATGGTCGGCCAACATGTCATTCAGCTTTTGCTGGGTCAGCACAGCAAAGTCGCTGGGTTCCGTGGTGATGCAACTGGCAAAACGGCGCAACCCATCGACCATGGACATTTCGCCGAACAACTCGCCAGGTTTGACAATGCCAACAATTGTTTCTTCGGCATCCTGCCACTTGACGATTTGAGCCTCGCCAGTGACCAGGATGGCCAAGAAGTCTCCGTCGTCCCCTTCGTGGATAACGGTTGATTTGCGAGGCACGCCGAAGCAGTCCATGTACTCAGCAAGCAGAGTCAATTCCTGGCTGCTGAAGTGGTGCATGACGGGCTGCCTTTTGAGCACGTCAATGAACTCGTCCACAAAGTCCCGCGCGGTTCCGAGCGGCTGGATGTCTGGCTGCAGATCTGCAAAATTCGAACCCATGTGCGCTAACTCCAAACCAAAAAATAGTTCACTGCGTGTATCTGCTGATACCGCAAGCGTCTGAAAACAATAATCCCCATGTCACTGCAATGCTTCATGACATCAGTACGCCTTTTGATCACCAACCACCACACGGATAGTCTTGTAGATAATCAAAAGATCCAACCGCAACGACCAGTTTCGCAAGTAGTCCAGGTCGTAGTCGATACGGCCTTGCATCTTGTCCAGAGTTTCAGTCTCGCCCCGGTAGCCGTTTACCTGCGCCCAGCCTGTAATGCCGGGCTTCACCTTGTGGCGCACCATGTAGCCCTTGATCAGCTTGCGGTACATCTCGTTGTGGGAGACTGCATGAGGACGAGGCCCAACGATGCTCATGCGACCCTGCAACACGTTGATGAACTGGGGCAGTTCGTCGAGCGACGTCTTACGCAGAAAAGCCCCCAAAGGCGTAATCCGGGTGTCCCCTTTTTGGGCCTGTGTGATCACTGGCCCATCTTCGGTGACTGTCATGGAACGGAATTTATAGACCAAAATTTCCTCGCCATCAAGACCGTAACGGCGTTGGCGAAAAATGATGGGTCCCGGCGAGCTCATCTTGACCGCGATGGCAACCGCCAGCAACACGGGAGAAATCAACAACAGTATAAAGATCGACAAAACAACGTCGCTGATGCGTTTCACGGATCCATTGGCACCGCGAAAGGGTGTTTCGCACACCGATATCACCGGCATGCCACAAACCGAGCCGGTGCGTCCCTGAATCAGGTCGGTGATAAACATGTCAGGCACAAAGAAGATTGAGGCCGTAGTGTCTTTGAGCTCATCGAGAACTTGCAGGATACGTGGCTGCGATGCCATCGGCAGTGACAGATAAATCAACTTGACACCGTGGTCCCGCACGTACTTTGGCAGATCTGGCAAGCCCCCTAATACGCGAAAGTCATCGGTCGCATCCAATCGCGTCTCGTCACGGTCATCAAAGAAGCCTGCAAACTCGATGCGGGAGTACGGTGTTTCGCCTACGCGGCGTGCCAACGCAATCCCCTGCTCGTTCATGCCCACAATGATGGCGCGTTGCGCCGGTCCTTGTAGTTGAACCAGGAAAGGCGCCAAACCCCTCAAGGCTACTTGCGCTGCAACTTGTGCGAACGGCGCTACGACCAGCCAAGTCAGCAATGCTTCCCGGTTGAACTCCCGGTGGTAGCCTGTGGCAACACCAACAAAAACCAGCAGAGCGCCCGTCCACAACCAGTTGGTAAAAATATCAGCAGCCATGTGCCAACCAGACGCGTTCAACCTTGGCGTACCAGGAAACGACAAGGAGAAAACAATCACAGACAGGATGAGGTACGCGCCAGAGAGGTCGCCCTCGAAGTAGACAGCAATGGACCACAGGGCAAAAACAAGCACCAGCGGTTCGAGCCCAGCCTCGACGCTGCTCAGCAAATTGTCCTTGCCAAGTGGCCCCGGGTTATTACGCGCGGCTAGTGTGGCGGCATTGTCGCTACGCACGTCAGGCATCCTGCTTGGAGTTGCCAAAAGCCGAAACCGCCTGCGCGCGGTTGAGGACGTCCAGCTTCTTGAAGATGCGCTGCATGTGATTCTTGACAGTAAAGGTGCTCACATCCAGGATGCTGCCGATCTCACCATTGGTTTTGCCCATGGCGACCCATTTCATGATTCCGGCCTCACGCTCACTCAGCACAGTCACTTCGTTGTCTGGGCCAACATCAACCACCTCAACCTTTGGTGCGTTTCTCGCCGCATACTGGTTGGGGAGCAGTTCGACCTGGCGCAGTGCATTGTCAATGTAAGGCAGCATGAACTTCAGTGCGGTGCGCTCGTTGCGGTGGCGCTGGGTCTGCGCGCTGAACAACACGTACAGGCAGTCATGGCGCCCACGTTGGTCGTTGATACCGTGGATCAGTGATGAGCGCATGCTGCGCATCGCGTCACCGATAGGGCCGGGTGTTGCGTCGTTGTTCCACGTAAACCCACGTTCGCAGACCTTCAGCGTGAACGGCCGGCGGTCCTGGGCAATCCAGCGATCAAACAAGCCCGTCAACAGTGGCGTCAACGCTTCAGACATAGCGTTCTCCGAACGCACCCCGGGCATGGACGACACGATGTCGTAATGCACTAAACCCAAGTGGAAATCACCCCAGGCTGCTACCAAAATATCGTGGGGCAGATAGCGTTGAACATCGCCCTGCAACCAGTGCATGAGATCAATGTGGCGGCGCACCCCGAAGACCTGAGAGATCAACGCGTAATAACGCGCCAAATCTTCTTTTTTGGGGATACTCGAAACCTGTGTAGCCATTCTTTGAGCCTTGTGACAGCAAATAAATTGACGCTAACGCAAATCCGTGTCGATTTTATTGGTGCAGCTATCAACAAAAATAGCTTGCCCGCGGCAAGCTATCTTTAAGGAACAATCAGAACAATCAGGCAGCTTTTTTCTTGCGACGGCGCGCAATTGTAGCCATCAGACCCAAGCCGGCCAACATCATGGCGTACGACTCCGGCTCTGGAACGGCCGATACCAAACCGTCCTGGTTGCTGAAAGAAACGAATGCATTGCTGCCGGCTGCCTTGAACTGCGCCTGCTGTGCACCAGAGCAGCACCACTCCAGTCCATAGATTGTCAACGTGTGATTACCCACGGCCAGTACACTGGAAAAACTCAGATGCTGGGCAGCGTTGTTGTAATTGCCGTTCCACCACATATCTGTGGTCCGGAAGGTTTGAGCCACACCATCCAAAAACATGGCCCCACCCAAACCAAAGTCCACGCCTGAACGGAAATCCCAAGTGCCGGCAGTCGTAACACCGAACGTCACCGTGGCCTTGTAGGCATCGTTACCACCCTGGGACAAGCCTGGATTAATACTGTCGTAGCTGGCGATGGGTACCACTGGTGACGAGAGAACGGCCGCATCCACCGCAGCCTGGTAATCGCTGCCACTGGCGAACGTCAGACCACCGGTGTAATTGCCGGTCTGGTACTGAATCTGGCTGGCGTTAGCACCGACTGCCAGTAGAGCCAGCGAAAGTGTTGGAAGAATTTTTTTCATGGTTTGCCCTTTGTCAAATCCGGCCCGGATATAGATAACCACCTGCACGGCCATAGCAAGCTTCCCTGTGCCAATTAGACAGTTCCCGGCGATGCAAAACAATAGTCCATTCGGACTAATGGACAGAATCCGAGTAACCGAGGGGACACAAAACACAAAAGCTTGCCGAAGCAAGCTTTTGGTTTGGGAGCACGGCGGCTTAGGCGGCCTTGCTTTTCCGACGACGGGCAATCGTGCCCATCAAGGCCAAACCAGCCAACATCATGGCGTAAGTCTCTGGCTCGGGCACTGCACTGATGGTCGCGACATTGGAGCTGACCGTGGCCTGGTTGATGCCCCATGACTCGTCGCCAGTACCTTGCGGGCCTGCCTGCACAGGGATGTATTGGAATGCAACGGTATTAACACCTGCATTCAAACCAAAGACAACGCCGGAGAAGCTCACCGTACCACCACCCCAAGCGACGTACGGCGAATTCACATAAGTACCTGAATGACCTGGAGTCCATGTGAAGAAATCACTTCCACCACCACCCAGATTGAAGGAGCCCGAGCCCAGCACGACATTGTTGATGCTCAATGTGAACAAGTCCTGGTAAGCGTTCAAACCATCGAGTGAGGCGTAGCCCGCGAGATCAAAGCTGATCGTTGCCGATGCATCTGCGGCGCTGGAATAAAAGTCAGTAGAGAAAGTGCCGGGGTTTTCGATTTGCCCTGTGGGCAGACCACCCAGTGCAAACGAGTTGGCATGGGCAGCGCCCATACCCAGACCCAATGTGGCGACGAGGCCCAGTAGCGTTTTATGGAGTTTCATAAGTGTTCCCTGCAAAGTTCAACCATGTGTATGGGCGAGACCTCGACCACTGAGACCAGTCTGGCGCAACACATCCACTTTCACAATAGTCCATTCGGACTAGCCGCACACGGATCCTCAAATTCTGGGCTCAAAAAAAGCTTGCCGAAGCAAGCTTTTTGTAGGTGCTGCGCTGCTTAAGCGGCTTTGCTTTTCCGGCGGCGGGCAATTGTGCCCATCAAGGCCAAACCAGCTAACATCATGGCGTAAGACTCAGGCTCTGGAACAGCGGATGTAAAGCCACCCAGGACCGATGCGCCACCGGTTCCGGTGTACGAATGCAGTGTGTAATTAGTGGTAAACGGTGTGTTGTTTTGGTTACCACCCCACAGGTTCCACTTGGTGTCTTCACCGGTGGTGAACAACACACCAAACCAGTTCAGTTGCAGTGGGCTGGACGGGAAGTAATTGTTGTCGTAGATGTAGCCAAACTGGTTGTTCGCATTGGGCGCCACCGGATCATTCACCAGCGAGGTGATGGCCCCACCATTTGCCCCGGTGACCGTTCCGGTGATACCCACAATGCTGTAGCCGCCTGCACCATTCAGAACATCCGCAGTCGTGAAGATGCCCTCAACCTGGTAGGAGTTGTCGTGCGCCAGAAACTCGAACGAATATTCAGCGGCACTGGCAACAGTGGTGGCGAATACTGCGCCGGATACGAGCAACAGATTGCGAATAGTCTTGAGTTTCATGGAACATTCTCCTGGAAATTTGGCCGCCAATAGGAGGCTCCAGTATGGTCCGATGCGGGGATTTCGCAATAGTCCATTCGGACTAATCACCCCGATTTGGGTAGGCTGCATGCCATAAAAAAAGCTTGCCGAAGCAAGCTGTTCTGAAGCATGAAGCTGCGAGACGAATCAGGCGGCCTTGCTTTTGCGGCGACGCGCGATAGTGCCCATCAATGCCAGGCCAGCCAGCATCATGGCGTAGGACTCTGGCTCCGGCACTGCTGCGGTAACAGACACGTTGTCCAGCGAACCACCGAGGCTGTCGGAAATGCCCGAGGCGTGGAACATCAGCGATGTAGGTCCGTTCAACAGCACCAGGCCGGTGTATTGCTGCCATACATTGCCCGAAGGTGAACCCGCCACGTTGGCCAGCACCTGACCCGACAGGCTACCGAACGTAAAGCCCAGTCCATTGGAGCCAGCCGGTACGTTCATTCGCGCCGAATACCAGAAACTCAACTGGTACCAGCCAGAACCGGTAACGGTCTGGAACATGCCGCTGTTGTTGGTGGTGTCCAGCTCAACGTAGTTGGAGCCTTGCTGTGCGTTGCCTGCGACGGCGTCGCGCACTTCGATGTTGGGAGTGCCGTTCCAGCCGGTGATGGTGTTGTAGATATTCCACGTACCACCATTTTGCGTATTGCCGGCGCTGACTTGCTCAAAGCTGCCGTTAACGACGATATTTTGGGCCTGCGCTGCAAATGCGGATGCCGCAATGGCTGCGCAGACGAAAGACTTCTTGATGAACATTTTGTTACCCCTGAAATGGCTGAGACACTTGACAGACCACACAGGACCTGCCATGCCTGAATTGTCGTCAGAGGGGTGACATGCCGCAATAGTCCGTTCGGACTAACGGGCAGCGCTCAGGGTGCCAAACACCCGGTCGCGCGATGTTTCAGAAAAAGCGGTGGCCATATCGGCCAAAAACTGCGCCTGGACGCGGTGGCCACGGGACATGTCGCTGTCAATGCTGGAGACCCTCACCAGCATGCCATCGGGTATCAAACCCTTCAGGCCCAGCCTGAACTGGGTGAGCTTTTGGTCGACCCTGGAGAGGGTCACCCGGTCGCCAACGATCAACCAATAGGTGATGGGCTCATTGCGCTGGCCCAGCTTGGACATCAGCAACCGCGTACTGACTGAGCGCCCGGCCAGATCGAGCTGACCGATAGCGTTTGCCGTGATCTGAAAACCCTGCGCGGGGTAACACACCTCGGGCAAGTGCGCCCGTGTGGCGTCGGACTGGTCACCACCATAGGCCACGGACAGCATGACCCGTTCGCCTGCCGGGTTGATGTAGGTGCGCGACAAGGTCTGGTTGTAGATGCTATCCAGAATGGCCTGGGTCTGCGGCGACGGCAGCACCATACCGGCACGCGCATCGATCCGCCAACCGGCAAACTCCGCGGGGAAAATCTTCTCCAGATCAGGCTTGCCCAACACATCGCTCAGATGGGTGCTCGGGGTCGCCCAATGGGCCAACGCGGCGGTCGTGACCATGGCCGCAAACACAATCAGGGCGCGAATGCGGGTAGCGGTCATGGCTGTACTCCTGCACGCGCGGGCTCTTTGAACACCCAGCCCAACAAGTAGTCGGTGAAGAGCACGAACACCAGGCCCACCAGGAACAGAACCATGCCGGCAAAGCCGTGCACAAAGCCCTGGCCCGCCGCGTCACCAAAGTGGTAGGTCACCAGCACCAGCACAATCACGCGCACCACATTGGCCAAAAATGCAATCGGAATGACCAGAATGCTCAACGTCACGTTGCGCGCCACCGAGGTGTACTGCATCAGGTTCATGTACAGCAGGCCCAGTGCCTCCAGCGTGAACATGGAGTTGAGGCCCGCGCAGGCATCGGCCACCAGCAACTGGTATTGCCCTACGTTCAGAATGACGCCGGCCCGACTGACGGGGTAACCCAGCGCGTACAGCAAGTGGGCCGAAACTGTGGAGACGGCGGACTTGAGTGGTGCCGTCACATCCGCCACCAAAACCTCCGGCAGGGGCGTCATAAACGCCAGGAAGAACAGGGGAAACCAGATCAGGCGCAACGCCCGCTTGCCCAGAAATCCCAGTGTCAGCGCACACAACAACAGGATCTGAGAGCCAACCTCCACCCCCAGAAAAGACTGGGAACGCCCCAAGGCGTAAAACACCAAACCCAGAAAGAGCAATGGCAGCCCAAGACCCCAGGCGGGTTGCGCGGGAAGAGCCGCCAGTGCATGGCGGTGGTTGTACAGCAGCCATAGGCTGACTGCAAGAATGATGGGACCATGGCCTTGCTCGTCCGTGGTCCAGACAGTACGCGCCACATCCATGTAGCTTGGCACGTACAGAGCAAAAAAGCCTGCCAGCAACAGGCCCAACACCATGAGATCAACCCCTGGCGGAAAAACGGCGTTCCGGCTGCTGGCAGTCTGTGATGGTTGTGACATGGGTTTTTTGTGACAGCAAGTAATTTATTGCGCAGATTATGAGGGCTTGGCAAATGGCGCCCGCCAACGCCCCCATGCCGCATACGCAATGATCGCGATACCGCCCAGCTCCAGCACCACGTTCAGGCGCACGTTTTCGATGGCAAAACCCAGCAGCGCATCGACATGGTGGAACGACGTGGCCCGCACCAACACAAACACACCCAGCACCACCAAACCCGTCGCGGCCCTGCGGGCATACCGGTCCAAGCCCTTGAGTCTTTGCAACAGCCAGGAGCGCGCCAAAAGCCCTGCGACCAGCAGTGTGCAAATGAATACTGTCTGCACCAGCCGCCGCTTGGCATACCAGCCGTAAGCCAGTGCCAGATCACGCCCCACTTCGGTCACCCAGGTCTGCAGATCCAGTTGTTTGTTCAACCCCAATGCGGCCATGACGAGGGCCATGCCCATCCAGAACTGGCGCGCCGGACCGGGTGGTGCCTTGCGCTGGCACAGGTAACACAGCAGCATGGCGCCGGCGTACGCAGCAACCGTGATCCAGCCGGTGGCATTGGGGTCACCAATGCCGGGGTGCCAGCGACCGTCTTGTGTGGATGTCATGGGATAGGACCTGACTATGTACGCCTAACGCGCAAACGGCGCAGCCAGTGGCTCGCCAATAAACACACCCTGCGCCGGCCAGCCCACGCTGCTCCAATACGCCTCCAGCGCGGTCGCCCCTTGCAGGTAGCGGGCCAACAAGACCTGGGGGTGGGGAAACTTTTGCAAGTGGTTGCACGGCTCGCTGACGGTGCCATAACTGGCAGTGGCGCCCGCATCCAGCCAGTCCATCGCGCTCATCTGTTCCCCACTGCCACGCAACACACCGCCAAAGGAGGTCAGGTGGTCGGCCAAAGCACCGGGCAGCCAGGGAATGCTGTCGGGTGCTTCCACCCGCACCGACCCGGTCTGGTAGAGGACCACGCGGCGCAGGGGTGTGGTATCGGCCACATTGCGCCGCACGACCTGCACACCCAGGCCCGGCGCAGCACGCGCCGGCGGGTAAATGCCCGCACGCACATTGCGCGCCGCGTCCAGCGTGGTTACCAGCACAGCATCGGCCATGGGCACGCCGCGCTTGCCCAGTTGCTGGTCTGCTGCGATCCCGCGGTCGATCAGGGCCTGCGCCTGCTGCACGCTGCCAGACGCCAACAGCATGGATGGCCGGGCGCCCAGCTCCGTCCAGGGGCGCCAGCTTTTGTGGTTGAACAAGCGCGATGGCGCGCTGGGCGCACAGGTATTGCTGCACACCGCGGCCTGAAACCCCAGGGTCAAGGCTGAGGTGATGGCATTGCACTCGACCGCATAGGGCTCGACCCACGCCAGCGCAAGGGCTTGCACCTGCGGCCCCATGTGGTCTCGCACCTGGGCGGCCAGGGCATCAAACTCGGAGACGCTCAGGCTGGCCTTGACGGGCAGTACCACGCGCAAAACCTGCTCTGCCGGAATACCCCGGCGCTGCGCGTAGTACTCGCCCACGGCCACCGAATACGGATCGGCCGTATTGATGACCAGGCCCAGATCACGGGCGGTAAGGCGGCTAGGCCCTGGCTGCGCGCCAAAGCTGCTGCTTGTGGCACACAGCAGCGCCAGAATCGCTACTATTTTTATAGCGATACGTTCATATTTCACGGGGGCTACAGCCAGATTTGGCTTAAGAGACTCGGAGAAACCCCGTTTTAGAACGGAATATCGTCATCCATGTCGTCGAACCCGCTGGCCGGGCGCGGAGGCGGAGCCTGGCGGGCTGCGGGCGCCGCCGCTGCAGTAGCGCGTGGTGCAGCCGGGGCCGCACGGCGGGGAGGTGCATTGTCGTAACCGCCGCCATCGTCACCTGCGGGTTCGCCCATACCTTCACGGCCGCCGAGCATCTGCATTTCATTGGCGATGATGTCAGTGGCGTATTTCTCGATACCGTCTTTGTCGGTGTACTTGCGGGTCTTGATGCGGCCTTCCACATAGACGGAGCGGCCTTTTTTCAGGTACTGGCCCACGATTTCGGCCAGCTTGCCGAAGAAGGTGACACGGTGCCATTCGGTCTCTTCGACCATTTCACCGGTTTTGTTCTTGTACTTGCTGCTGGTGGCGATGGTGATGTTGGCGACCGGCTCCCCGCTGGGCAGGTAGCGGACTTCGGGGTCGCGTCCCAAATTGCCGACCAAAATGACTTTGTTAACGGATGCCATGGTGTTCCTAATGGGTTGAAGCCTGAGTTATAGGAGTTTATCCGGCCTTGGGCAGCGGGCAATTACACCGCCGTTAGGATAGCGGCTTCGCCCCGTCGTTTGTTTGAGCCCAACACGAATGACCCGCATCGCCGTCATCGACTTCGAAACCACCGGTCTCTCGCCCGCCATGGGCGACCGTGCCACCGAAATTGCCATCGTCATGCTGGAAGGCGGCGAGGTAGTGGATCGCTTTCAAAGCCTGATGAATGCGGGGATTCGCATATCGCCCTTTATCGAATCGTTCACCGGCATCAGCAACGCCATGGTCGAGGCCGCACCACCGGCGGCCGAGGTCATGGCCGCGGCCAGCCTTTTTGTGGGCGATGCGCCCATGGTGGCGCACAACGCATCGTTTGACCGGCGCTACTGGGCGGCCGAGCTGGCACGGCTGGACCTGCCCGCCCCGCAGCCCTTTGCGTGTACGGTGTTGCTGTCGCGCAGGCTCTACCCCGAGGTTCGCAGCCATTCGCTGGGCGCGATGGCAGCCTTTCACCGCTTGCCGAGTGCGGGCCGTGCCCACCGGGCTCTGGCGGATGCCGAAGTGGCCGCTGCGTTGTTGGCACGTATTCAGACCGACCTGTGCCAGCGCTTTGACCTGCCAGACGCTCGGCACCCGCTGCTGATGAAGATCCAATCCAGCCCCAAACACGCCATCGCCGGGGCAATCGAAAAGTATCTGGCAACAGTGCGCTAAGCAGAAAGACGGTGGACGGGCGCCCAAAACTCGAGTTTTTCATTTTTTTCGTCCTTGTGTCGCATTTTTCCTCCGTCTGACGTCTTAGTTATCAAGACCCCACCGAGGAAACCCCTGAGACGCGGTCGCTGCGCGTCCCCATTTCATTCAACTCATTCAGGAAATCGCATGAATATTCAACAGTGTCTTTCCCTCCGCAATATCGGACGGCGCAGTGGTGGCGTGAGTCTGGCCGCGACTCTTTGCCTTTGCCTTTGCCTTTGCCTTTGCCTGCACGCGCACGCGCAGGCGCCGAGCTCGTCATTGCGTCCGCCGACAGGCGCTGGCATGCAGACACCGGCGACATCGAATCTCGGCCAGCCAACGCCCATCGCTATTCCCGGCAACCTTTCATCACCGACGACCGCCACAAAGAAAATCGGTGGAGCGATTGGGGCGGGTGCGATCGGTGGCGCGACGGCCAATGTCAACCCCAACGTCAGCGCCGCGGTCAAATACACCAGGAATCCTGCACTGAAAGCGCAGGCGTTGCCTGGCAAGATCATCGACAACAACAAGAAGCTTCAAGCCGCCATCGCCATGCTGCAGGAGCAGGAAAAGCAGGAGCGTGAAGCGCAAGCCAAGCAGGACGCGAAGGAAGCGGCTGAATTGGCTGCAGCCCAGGCATTCATCGGCATGTTCAGCAATATGACGCCAGCAGCGACACTGAGCCTCACAGCACCGCGCGGTGGCTACGGCGGGGCCACGCTTTCGGTCAACAATATTGCCGTCATCGATTTTGATCGCAGGGCAGCGGTCTTCAACAGCAATGGCTATGCGAGCTGCAGTTTTACTGCCACCGACGACGGCGCGTACCTGGCCGATTTCATCGTCGAAGCCGACAAGTCAAGACCAGCATCTGCCACCATGAGCATTCCGATGGCAAACCTCGGCAATGTGGCACCAAAATTTGATGGCGTGCAAACTATGTTAGCTGCTGGCGCCAACCACGTACTGATCTCGAAAAATTTCCAACGGGGCGCAAACGTCACCGCGACTTTCGCCGCCGGTGAAGGGGTTGCGTTTGTGTCGTGCGAAGTCAGCAGGCTGAAATAGTGCGCTACACATAAGCATCTGGATTCGGCGGCGCGCAGGAGGGTCGCCAACATTCACTATCATGGTGGGTTTCCCTCCACCGGCCACCATTTTGAATCCAGACACCGACGGTAAAGCCCTTGCGCGGGCATTGCAGCAGCAAACCATCAGCATCCGGGGTGCGCGCACCCACAATCTGAAAAATATCGACCTGGACATCCCCCGCAACCAGCTGGTGGTGATCACGGGGTTGAGCGGTTCCGGCAAGTCCAGCCTGGCCTTTGACACGCTGTACGCCGAGGGCCAGCGCCGCTACGTGGAAAGCCTGTCCACCTACGCGCGCCAGTTTTTGCAGCTGATGGACAAGCCCGATGTGGACGTCATCGAAGGCCTGTCGCCCGCCATTTCCATCGAACAAAAAGCCACCAGCCACAACCCGCGCTCCACCGTGGGCACGGTGACCGAGATCCACGACT
>JAZKDY010000087.1:0-6895 GCA_040387325.1 Pseudomonadota bacterium
TTGTTGCGGCCCGCGCGGCGCATGAAGCCGTTGCCGATCTTGTCGATGGTGATGGTCATGCCCGCTTCCTCGGCCCAGCGCAGCACCAGGTCGCGGCCCTGTTTGTCCAGGTCGGTCAGCGTCAGGCGGCAGACACCGCCCTTGGGTGTGGCGCCGATCTTGGCCAGCTCCATCAGTGACGCCCACAGGCGGTCGCCGTTTATCTGGATGTTGGAGATATCCAGAACGGTGTCGATGTGGGTGTCGAAGTGGGTATCGGCTTCGGTATCAACGTGGATGTGGCTGGTCATGGTGATCTTCCTTTACCGATTGACGGCGGTGGGGGCCAGGGTCTCGGCGCGCAGCTTGGTTGCCGCAAAGTTGGTGCCAAAGGCTGGGCGCTTGATGTAGCGGCCCTTGCCCTGCACGGCGCGCAGGTCGCCTTGCACAAATACCAACTCGCCCTGGCTGATGGTGTGGCTGGGTATGCCCTTGACGGTGCGGCCTTCGAAGATATTGAAGTCGCCCTTGCTGAACTGGGTCTTGGCGGACAGGGTCTTGGTGCCGGCCGGGTCCCAGACCACCAGGTCGGCATCGGCACCCACGCTCACGCTGCCCTTTTGCGGGTAGATGTTGAACAGCTTGGCGGTGTTGGCCGAGGTGACGGCGACAAACTCCGACGGCGTCAGACGGCCCGTGTTGACGCCCTCGTCCCAGATGACGGCCAGTCGCTCTTCGACGCCGCCGCAGCCGTTGGGGATCTTGCTGAAGTCGTCTTTGCCCGCGGCTTTTTGCGCGGCGCAGAAGGTGCAGTGGTCCGTGGCGGTGGTGTGCAGGTTGCCGCTTTGCAGGCCACGCCACAGAAAGTCCTGGTTGCCCTTGGGGCGGAAGGGTGGGCTCATCACGTGTGCGGCGGCGGTGGCAAAGTCGGGGTGGCGGTAGACGCTGTCGTCTATGACCAGGTGGCCGGCCAGCACCTCGCCATACACCCGCTGGCCGCGGGCGCGGGCGCGGGCGATGGCCTCTGCCGCTTCGATGCAGCTGACGTGCACCACGTAGATGGGCACATTGAGCACATCGGCAATGGCGATGGCGCGGTTGGCGGCCTCGGCCTCCACCATGGGCGGGCGGGAAAGTGGGTGGCCCTCGGGGCCCTTGATGCCCATCTCGGCCACAGTCTTTTGCAGCAGGAAGACCAGCTCGCCGTTCTCGGCGTGCACGGTGGGCATGGCGCCCAGTTCCACGCAGCGCTTGAAGCTGTTCACCAGGGTTTCGTCGTCACACATGATGGCGTTTTTGTAGGCCATGAAGTGTTTGAAGCTGTTGATGCCCTCTTGCTGCACCAGAGTACCCATGTCGCGTTTGACGCTCTCGTCCCACCAGGTGATGGCGACATGGAAGGAATAGTCGCCGGCAGACTTTTCGGCCCAGCCGCGCCAGGTCTGGTAGGCCTCCATGATGGACTGCTGCGGGTTGGGGATGACGAAGTCGATGATGCTGGTGTTACCACCCGCCAGGCCGGCCGCCGTGCCGGTGTAGAAGTCGTCCATCGTGGTAGTGCCCATGAACGGCAGCTGCATGTGGGTGTGCGGGTCTATGCCGCCGGGCATCACGTATTGGCCGCCAGCGTCCACTTGCGTTGCGCCCGCGGGCGCAGTCAGGTTCTCGCCCACGGCGGTGATCTTGCCGTCCTGGGTGATCACATCGGCCTTGAAGGCCCGGTCGGCATTGACCACAGTGCCGCCGCGGATAAAGAGGGTTGTCATGGCTACTCCTAAACTAATAGCGGTATATATAGTGTGGACGGGGGCTGCAGGCCAATTTTCCTTAAGGCTTTAGGCTGGGGACGTCGTCCGCATGGGGTTGTTGGCATGTGTTGTCCAATCCGCGTATTTATCGCTCACAACCAGTCCCGTGCGCAAGTCTTTTTCGCCGGGTGCCAAATCGCGCAGTGTGATGCATTCTGGCACCGGGCACACGGTCACGCACAGGTTGCAGCCCACACATTCGTCCTCCTTCACCTCGAAGAAGCGTTTGCCGTCCTTCATGTTGGTGATGGCCTGGTGGCTGGTGTCTTCACAGGCGATGTGGCAGCGCCCGCACTGGATGCAGCTGTCCTGGTTGATGACCGCCTTGCTGATGTGGTTCAGGTTCAGGTACTGCCAGTTGGTGACCGACGGTATCGCCTTGCCGACGATCTGGTCCACGCTGGTGAAACCCATCTCGTCCATGTAGTTGGACAGCCCGTCGCTCATCTCCTGCACGATCTTGAAGCCGTAGACCATGGCGGCGGTGCACACCTGCACCGTGCCACTGCCCAGCGCGATGAAGTCCAGCGCATCGCGCCAGTTGCCAATGCCACCGATGCCGCTGATGGGCAGGCCGGCGGTTTGCGGGTCGCGTGCGATCTCGGCCACCATGTTCAGCGCAATCGGTTTGACGGCCGGGCCGCAGTAGCCGCCGTGGCTGCCCTTGCCGCCGGTGCTGGGGCTCATCGTCAGCGTGTAGGGGTCCACACCCATGATGGAGTTGATGGTGTTGATCAGGCTCACCGCATCGGCACCGCCCTTTTTGGCGGCGCGGGCGGGCATGCGCACGTCGGTGATGTTGGGCGTGAGTTTGACGATGACCGGCAGCTTGCTGTACTGCTTGCACCACGCCGTGACCATCTCGATGTATTCCGGCACCTGGCCCACGGCGGCGCCCATGCCGCGTTCACTCATGCCGTGCGGGCAGCCGAAGTTCAGCTCGATGCCGTCGGCACCGGTATCGACCAGGCGGGCCAAAATGTTTTTCCACGATTGTTCTTCGCAGGGCACCATCAGCGAGATGACCATCGCACGGTCCGGCCAGTTGCGTTTGACCTCGGTGATCTCTTTCAGGTTGAGCTCCAGGTCGCGGTCGGTGATCAACTCGATGTTGTTGAAGCCCATCAGGCGGCGGTCCGGCGTGAGCAGTGCGCCGTAGCGGGGGCCGTTGACGTTGACGACCGGTGGCCCGGCCTCGCCCAGCGTCTTCCAGACCACGCCGCCCCAACCCGCTTCAAACGCGCGGTTGACGTTGTAGGCCTTGTCGGTGGGCGGGGCAGATGCCAGCCAGAAAGGGTTGGGGCTTTTGATGCCGACGAAATTGGTGGCGAGATTGGCCATGGTGCTTCTCCAATACTGTGTGTTCTTAGGCGTCAGGCCGTGAGGGATGCGTGGATGGCGTTGGCAGACTGTTTGCCATGCTCCACGGCCTCCACCGTCAGGTCCAGACCACCGGCACGGCAGTCGCCGCCGGCCCAGACACCCGTCAGATTGGTTGTGCCTGCTGCATCCGTCGCAATACGGCCGCCATCCAGCGCAAAGCCGGCTGCAGCCAGCACCGGGTTGCCCAGCTTCTGGCCGATGGCCTTGAGCACCATGTCGGCGCCCAGGATCTGGGTCTCACCGGTCGGGACAAGTTTGCCGTCCACCAGGGACTGGTATTCAAAACGCACACCACCGGCTTGCCGGCCGTCACCCAGCGGTGTGCTGAGGATCTCGACCGGCGCCAGCCAGTGGTGGATCGTCACACCATTGGTCTGCGCCCATTCCAGTTCTTCGGCAGAGGCCGACATACCCTCGGGCCCGCGGCGGTAAACCATGTGCACACTCTCTGCACCCAGCAGCTTGCTTTGCACGGCAGCGTCCACCGCGGTCATGCCACCGCCAATAACGACCACACGGCGTCCAATCGGCAGCGTGGACAGGTCGGCGGTCTGGCGCAGTGTTGCGATGAAATCCACCGCGTCCTGCACACCATTCAGCGTTTCACCGGGCACACCCAGCGCGTGGGTGGTGGCCAGGCCCATGCCCAGGAACACGGCGTCATGGTCCTTGCGCAGGGATTCCAGCTGGGCCGTGGTCTCCAGCTTCCAGTTGTTCTTGACCGTGATGCCGCCGATGTCCAGCAACCACTGCACCTCGCGCTGGGCGAAGTTGTTGGGCGTTTTGTAGCTGGCCAGGCCGTATTCGTTGAGGCCGCCGGCCTTGGGCTTGGCGTCGAACACCACCACGTCGTGGCCCTTGCGCGCCAGTGTGTAGGCACAGGCCAGACCGGCAGGGCCGGCGCCCACCACGGCAATCTTTTTGCCGGTGGCGGGTTCGCGGGTGAAGATTTGGGGCTTGTCACTTTCCATCAGTGCATCCACCGCGTGGCGCTGCAGGCGGCCGATGGCGACGGGGCGGTCTTCTTGTGTATTGCGCACACACACGGCCTCACACAGGTTCTCGGTGGGGCAGACCCGGGCGCACATGCCGCCCAGCGGGTTGGATTCCAGAATGGTGCGTGCCGAACCGCGCAGGTTGTCGTCGGCAATACGCTTGATGAAGGATGGCACGTCGATGCTGGTGGGGCAGGCCGTGGCGCAGGGCGCGTCATAACAATAGAGGCAACGCTCGGCCTCCAGCAGGGCCTGTGTGCGGGTCAACCGCGGTGTGGCATCGGCAAAGCGTTGCGCGTAGTCGCTGGCGACCAGGCGCCCGGGGCGAACATCGGGTTGGGGAGAGGTGGACACGCTGGCAACTCCTGTTCAATAAAATCTGACCGTTTAGTCAAGTTATCGCGTAAATACTAGCAAGTGTGGTGCCAGTTTGTATCTAGGGGTTTATCCGCGGCATACATTTGCCGCCGCAGCCAGCCATTGGCGAAACAGCAGCAGGGCCGCGGGCTCTTCATCCCGCAGCGGCGTGACCAGGTAGTAGGCCCGCTCGCCGCGCAAGGGCTGGTCGCAGGCGACCACCAGATCACCACGCGCCAGCTCGGCCTCTATTAATAGACGCGGCACCAGGGCCACGCCCAGACCGTGGATGGCGGCCGTCGCCGTCATGGAAAACAACTCGTACCGCGGGCCGGACAAGGCGTGTGGTGCGGCCACACCCACGGCGTCAAACCACTGGCTCCAGCCAAAGGGGCGGGTGCTTTGCTGCAGCAGCGGCAGTTCGGCCACGGCCTGCGGGCTGATGGCCTTGGGTGTGCGCCCCAGCAGGCCCGGGGCACACACTGGCACCACCTCTTCATGCACCAGCAATGTGGCCCGTGTGCCGGCCCAGTTGGCCACCTGCTCGGCGGTGCCGGCGTACAACGCGGCGTCAAAACCGGTGTCGGCAAACAGGAAGGGCCGGGTGCGGGTTTCGATATGCACCACGATGTCCGGGTGCTGCGCCTGCAATTGGGGCAGGCGCGGGATCAGCCAGCGGGTGGCAAAGGTCGGAACGGCGGCCAGGTGCACTGCGCCCTGTGTGCCCTGGGTGGACATGGCGTTCAGCGTGTCGCGCTCCAGCGCCAGCAGGCGTTCGGCCACCTGGGCGGCGTACTCGCGCCCCCGCGGCGTCAGCGCCACGCCGTGGCGGGTGCGGGTGAACAGCGGCTGGCCCAGATATTCCTCCAGCGCAGCCACCTGGCGCGAGACCGCGCTTTGCGTCAAGGCCAGCTCCTGCGCCGCGCGGGTGTAACTTTCGTGGCGGGCGGCCGCTTCAAAACACAGCAGGGTGTGGGTGGCAGGAATCTTGCGTCGCATTGAAAGCAGTGTAGCGACCCAAAAATAGAGCACAGCACCCAAGGCGACACCATCGGTGCCAACCCAGGAATGCGATACTTGCCGTGCAGTTTCCGCCCCGTTCAGCCCTCCTTGTCAGTTGTTTGCCCCGTCCATGCCCGCCGTAAGTTTTTTGATTTCCGACCCCAGCCCCGCGCTGCAAACCTTCGCCCAGCAATTGCTCACCGGTTATGGCTTTGATGCGGCGGCTATCAAGACGACGTCCAACCCGCATGCGGCAGCCGAAATGGCCGCATCCCTGAAGCCGGATTTTCTGATTGCCGACTGGTTTGCCAAGGAATCCCTGACTGGTATTGCGCTGCACCAGACCATTCAAAAGACCAGCCCCGGCTGCCACTTCGCCCTGCTGTCGCAGGCCAACAGCCCCACGCACCAACAAGAGGCAGATGAAGCCGGCGCGCTTTTTCTGCTGGCCAAACCCTTTACCGCCGACGCCATGCGTTCGGCCGTGCGCACGGCACTGGAACAGCTGGCGCCGCTGCACCCGGGTATTGCCCACAAACTCAAGCCCCTGACCAGCCAAAAGCCTGCCCGCCCGGTCTATGTGGCGCCGCCCAGCCTGCCGCAGTTCAAGCCCGGCGACCGGGTGATCTATGCCAACCGCACGGAGTCGGTCAAAAACGTGATCCTGCGCAGGGGCGAACTGGTGGTGCACCTGGACGGCATCCCCGGCATGGTGGAAGCCAGCAAGGTCAGACGCCTCTAGATTTAGGTATTCATATATGCGCCAAGCGCATACCTGGGTGACTAACAATCGTTTGTGGCCTGTGTCTTTCGGCACTACGATGCGGGGTAACAAGCAACCCTACCCGGAGACATCGCCCATGGCCCAGCACGCATCCTTCAACTGGCAAGACCCCTTTTTGCTGGACAGCCAGCTCAGTGACGACGAACGCATGGTGCGCGATGCCGCCGCCGCCTACTGCCAGGACAAACTCTTGCCCCGCGTGACGCAGGCTTTCCGCGACGGCACGACCGACCCCGCCATCTTCCGCGAAATGGGCGCACTGGGCCTCTTGGGCCCCACCATCCCCGAGCAATACGGCGGCCCAGGCCTGAACTACGTGTCCTACGGCCTGATCGCCCGCGAGGTGGAGCGTGTGGACAGTGGTTACCGCAGCATGATGAGTGTGCAAAGTAGCCTGGTCATGGTGCCGATTTTTGAATTTGGCACCGAAGCGCAGCGCCAGAAGTATTTGCCCAAGCTGGCCACCGGCGAGTGGATTGGCTGCTTCGGCCTGACCGAACCCGACCACGGCTCCGACCCCGGCTCCATGGCGACACGCGCCCACAAGGTGGCGGGCGGCTACAAGCTGAGCGGCAGCAAGATGTGGA
>JAZKDY010000088.1:0-19297 GCA_040387325.1 Pseudomonadota bacterium
CCTGCGACGCAAAGTACAACACCAGCCCCAGACCAAAGAAACCATAAATCGGCCCGACGATCTGCAGGTAGCGTGAACCCGCGGCGATCATGGCCGGGTCACTGTCAAACAGCGACAACCAGGCCGCCGGGAAAAGCGCCGCGGCAATACCAATCACCTCACACATCACAAAGGCCATGCCCGCCCCTATCCAGGTCGCACGCATGGCACGCTCACGCAGCCCTGCACCCATGCAGGTACCCACCATGGCAACCAGCGGCGCACCCACACCAAACACGAGCGGCACCAGCAAGTATTCCAGTCGCGACGCCGTGCCATAGCCAGCAATCGCCGCGGGCCCGAAGGCACCTGACAGTGCTGTGGCTATGGCAATACAAACATTGGTGGCCACCGTCGACACCGCGCCAATCACCCCCACGCGCAGGATGTCGCTGAACAGCGGCCAGCGAAACCGGCAATGCACCCAATGGAGGCGCAACAGGCTGCGGTCTGAGCGCATGTAGGCAACCAGCACCAGCGTGCCCACCGCGTAGTAGACCAGCAGGGCCAGCGCCCCACCGGCAATACCCATGGCGGGCACCGGTCCCCAGCCAAAAATCAGCAACGGCGACAGCGGGATCAGAAACACCAGGCCGCCCACCGTGACCACGGCAGGCACCGCCATATTGCCGGTGCCACGGATGATGGCCGACAGTGAATTGAACATCCACACCAGCACCGCCCCCGCAAACACCCAATTGGAATACTGCATGGCTGCCTCCAGCGCGGCGCCGGTGCCACCCATGCGGGTGTACAGCCAGCGTCCGCCCAGCAGCAGTGCCAGCGTGAACGCAGCCGCAAACAGCAGGCCAATCACCAGCGCGTGGAACACCAGGGCGTTGGCATCGTCACTGCGGCGTGCGCCCAGTGCCCGGGCAATGGCCGATGCAATACCGCCGCCCATGGCACCAGCCGACATCATCTGCATCAGCATCACAGCCGGGAATACCAACGCCATGCCAGCCAGCGCGTCGGTCCCCAGCTTGCCGACAAACCAGGTCTCAATCAGCCCTACAGCGGCCTGCGCCACCATCACCAACACCATGGGTGCACCCAGCTTCAACAAGGTGGGCGCGATAGGGCCTTCCAGCAGCAAACGGGTGCGTGGGTCCAGCGCGCCAGGGCTGGTAGTGCTCATGCTGACACCACGCGGGCTGGCAGTTTGGCCTCTTTGATCGGCAAATGGATCAGCGCGGCGCCCACCGCCAGCAAGATGTCGGCGTACCAGATCCAGTTGTAGCTGCCGGTGGCATCAAACACCTTGCCACCCAGGTAAGCACCCAGGAAGCCGCCCACCTGGTGCGTCAGCATCACCAGGCCAAACAGCGTGGCCAAATGGGCCGTGCCAAAAAACTTGGCCACCAGCCCCGCCGTGGGTGGCACGGTGGACAAGAAGCTCACACCCATCACTGCTGCAAACACCAGCACCACCGGGCCTGTCTTGGGTGCCAACAAAAACACCAGCACGGCAACCGCACGCACCGCATACACCAGCGACAGCAGCGACTTCATGCGCCATCGGCCCACGGCCCAGCCCATGGCAATGCTGCCGACAATATTGAACAGCCCCAGGATGCCCAGCGCCCAGGCGCCCCACTGCGTGGGCAGGCCGCAGGCCGCCACCACACCGGGCAGGTGCGTGGCCAGAAACGCCACATGGAAGCCACAAACAAAGAAGCCCGCCGCCAGCAGCAGGAAACTGGGCGTGCGCAGCGCCAGCCGCACGGCTTCGCCGGTACCCATGGACTTGACGCCCGGCACCGCCACCTGCACGTTATTGCCCTTAAGGAAGAACGCCGCAGGCAGCGCCAGCAGCACAATGCCGGCCATCACCTGCATCGCATTGCCCCAGCCCACGCTGACCATCAACGCGCCGGCAATCGGTGCCATCACAAACTGCCCGAACGAGCCGCCGGCATTGACGATGCCAGTGGCCATGCCGCGTTTTTCCGCCGGTAGCAGGCGCGTCGTAGCCGCCATCAGCACGGCGGGCCCGGCCATGCCTGCTCCCCCAGCGGCCAGCACACCAATCGCAAAGATCAGCCCTGCAGTCGTCGTCATGAACGGTGTGATGAAGGTACCCAGAGCCACCAGGGAAACGCCCAACAGCAGCACACGCCCAGCCCCCACGCGGTCGGCAAAGGCGCCCGCAAAGGGCTGGGTCAGGCCCCACCACAATTGCCCGAAGGCAAAGGCCAGGCTGATGCTGCCCACGCCCAATCCGGTGGCCGTATTCATGGAACTCAGGAACAGCCCCATGGTCTGGCGCACCCCCATCGTCAGGGCGAAGGTGCCAGCTGCGGCAAGCAACACGACCCAAACCGCGAGCTGCTGGTTCACAGGGTTTCTCACATCAGACATCGTCGTCTTCTCCGTCCATGGGGGTCAATAGATCAAGGGCCTCATCGATCAGCGCATGCAGCGCTACCACCCGCTGCGGGCCCAAAATCGTGTTGATGCCTTCCTGTGCCACGCGCCACTTGCGCTGCGCCTCGGTGCGTTTTTTGTGCCCTTCTTCGGTGGCAGTGATCAGGCGGCTGCGCGCATCGGCGCCGGGCAGTAAGGCCAGCAGACCCATGGCCACCAGCGGCTGCAAGTTGCGTGACAGCGTGGAGGTACTCACCCGCATCGCGCCCGCCAGGTCCACCGCGCGTATGGGGCCCAGCTTCACCACATAGGACAGCAGCGAATACTGCGTGCCCTTCAGGCCGGTCTTGCCGACCTCGGCGTCGTAGTGCTGGGCCACGCGGCGCATCAGCTGGCGCAGCTTCAGGTTGGTGCAGCCCTGGGGCTTGGCTTGGGATGCTGGGGCGTCTGTAACGGTTGTGACATCGATCATGATTTTATTGTATCTGCAATTGATGCATATGCAATTATAATTTGCAGCACCTGTTCAACGACGCGAAGGAAAACCATGAGCACCACCACCCAGAACCCACTTGACGCCTGGCTGGCACAGGAGCAGGCCGTACTCGCCCTGCTCAACGCCGGCCCCGGTCCGGGCGTAGCCAAACCCGAGCAGATCGCTGGTTTGAACGGTCTGGAAACGATGCAGGCCATGCTGCGCGGAGAGCTGCCCTACGCCGCCATCGCCAAAACACTGGACTTCACCATCATGGAGGTTGAACCCGGCCGCGCGCTGTTCCAAGGCACACCAGGCCCCGCCCACCTGAACCCCATGGGCACCATCCACGGCGGCTGGTACGCCACGCTGCTGGACTCGGCCTTGGGCTGCGCCATCCACACGCTGATGCCACCGGGGCGCGGCTACACAACGGCCGAGCTCGGCGTGAACCTGGTCAAGGCCATTGGCCCGAAGGTGCAACGCATCCGCGCCGAGGGCAAGGTCATCCACTGCGGCCGTCAGCTCGCCACTGCCGAGGCCCGCCTGTTCGGACCCGACGGCACGCTCTACGCCCATGCCACCACAACCTGCCTGGTGTTTGAGTTGAAAAAACCTTGAGACAAGCCCCCACGCTCCACCGTTGCACGGGTCGCTGCCCCCCCAAGGGGGCTAATTTGCCTAGGAGCGGTCCGGCGGCAAATTTGCCATTGCGGCACAATGGCCGCCATGCAACTCCTCCACACCATGCTGCGCGTTGGCAACCTGCAACGCTCCATCAATTTCTACACCCAGATCCTGGGCATGAAACTCAACCGCACGTCGGAAAATCCCGAGTACAAGTACTCCCTGGCTTTTGTGGGTTATGGCAGCAACCCCGAGCACGCGGAGATCGAGCTCACCTACAACTGGGGCGTGGAATCCTATGACATGGGCACAGCCTTTGGCCACATAGCGCTGGGCGTGCCCGACGTGTATGCAGCCTGCGCGGCCATCAAGGCGGCGGGTGGCAATGTGACGCGTGAGGCAGGCCCGGTCAAGGGCGGCAGCTCCATCATCGCGTTTGTGACCGACCCGGACGGTTACAAGATAGAACTGATCCAGCGCCCAGGATCTATAAGCAAATAATGCCTGTAGCCCCCGTAGGATATAGCGGTACCGCTATCTAATATATAGCATTATCACGGCAGACGGAAGGACGCCATGGCTTGCACCAGGCTGTGGGACTGGTCCTTCATCGCCGCAGCGGCATCTGCGGCCTGCTCCACCAGGGCGGCGTTCTTCTGCGTCATGCCGTCCATCTGTGCAACCGCCTGCTCGATCTGCTCGATGCCCAGGCGCTGCTCGTCGGTGGCCCCCACAATCTCGCCCATGATGCTGGTCACCCGTTTGACGCTGCCCACAATTTCGTCCATGGACTTGCCGGCGCTGCCCACCAACTGGTTGCCCGCCTCGACCTTTTCCACACTGGTGCCTATCAGGGTCTTGATCTCACGGGCCGCCTCAGCGCTGCGCTGCGCCAGGGAGCGCACTTCGCTGGCCACCACGGCAAACCCCCGACCTTGCTCACCGGCACGCGCCGCCTCCACGGCGGCATTCAGCGCCAGGATATTGGTCTGGAACGCAATACCGTCGATCACCCCAATGATGTCGACGATGCGCCGCGAACTCTCGTTGATACCACCCATGGTGCTGACTACCTGTGCCACGATCTCGCCGCCACGCACCGCCACCTCGGCCGTGCTGTTGACCAGTTGATTGGCCTGGCGTGCGTTGTCGGCGTTTTGCCGCACGGTTGCCGTCATCTCCACCATGGCAGCGGCGGTCTGCTCCAGGCTGGAGGCCTGGGATTCGGTACGCGCCGACAGGTCACTGTTGCCACTCGCAATTGCGGAGGCACCGTCGTCTATTTCCTCGATCCCCTGGCGCACGGAGCCGACCATGCGCGCCAGGTTGTCATTCATGTCCCGCAGGGCGGCCATCAGCTGGCCGATTTCGTCTGCATGGATCGCTCCAAAAGTCGCCGTCAGATCGCCCTTGGCAATACGCTGCGCTACCTGCACCGCTTCGGCCATGGGCACACTGATGGAGCGCAGGATGGAGCGCAGCAACCACACGGCCATCAGCAATAGCAGCGCCAAAGAACCCAGCATGGTGGCGCGCAGTGTGCGCAGGTCTGCAATTTTCTGGCCAAGGGAACGCTCCAGGTCTTTGTTGGCTGCAGCATTCAGCGCAAACTGGGCGTCAATTGCCCGCGTGGTCAGCCCCACATATTCAACCCCCGAATGTGTCAGGGTGTCGGCCTTGACAATTTGCTCACTGGCCACGGCCATGGCCTGTGTTGCGATCGCCAGGGCTTCAGTCATCCCCGTGCCCAGGCGTTTGCCGATGTCGGGGTTGCTGGCCACCGCTTTGCCGTAGGCCGTGCGCATCTGACCCAGACGGTCTGCTGCACGCGCAATCAGTTCGGCCATGACCAGCTTGTCCTCCAGCGTCGCTTCCTTCTTGGCCAGCAGCCCGGCGCCCTTGGCGCGCATTTTCCCGAGTTCCTCGGTCACATACGGCTGGATGTAAAACATGGCCTGAATTAGCTGGTAGTTATCTGCATCGGGGTCGAGACTCAAACCAAAGTGGTCACCCATCAGGTCGTTGACCACCAGCAATTTGGGTACCAGCGCGGTATGGGCCTGGTAACTTTGGGGCACGCTCAGCGTGGCGCCGGAGACATTTGCGCGCAGAGCGGCCCAATCCTGCTTGGGTTGCGACCAAGCCTCAGCAACGCCCTTGTCTTTCAGGGACTGGATGATGGCATCCAGTGCTTCATAGGCTGCATCGGCCTCTTTCTGCTTGGCCAGGCGTTTGTCTTTTTCACTCTCCACACCACCGAGTACCAGGGCCGACAGCCCGCGGTGCTGTTGCGTCAGCTGGATGGTTCGCAAGATGGACGCCATGGGTACCAGGCCTTCGCGCTCCAGCAGGGCGGCGTCCCAGTTTTTGTCAGCTTCGCGGATATAAAAAACCACCGGAATGGAGATGGCAAACAGCGCCACTACCCCAACAATGACAAACTTCTGCCACAGCAGCAAGCGGTCAAGCAAGCCTGAGGTAATCATGGTGACCCCTCTGCCGGCATAGCGGCTTTGGACTGGTCAACTCCCTGGCTGGTTCTGCGTTTCTCTGTCCGCAATCTTCATGGTAGTCCTCGCGCAGCGGAAAGTCCATGCACTTGTTTGTGCGTGGACACCGTCAAGGCGCGGCAGGCAGTGTGACGGTGATGGTGGTGGCACCCGGGTCTGATACGTCCAGCGCAACTATGCCGTTTTGGGCACCCGCCAGCATACGGGCGGAGTAGGTGCCAAGACCGGTCCCACCCTGTTTGCCGTGGGTCACAAACTTGTTGAAAAAACTGTCCCGTATCTCCACCGGCACTGCACCCTCGTTGTGCACCGCCACCTGCAACTGCTTGTGCAGTTCCACATACTGCAGGAAATTGCGCACCCGGGGTATGAGCACATCAGGGTCCACTGGTTTGGTGACAAAGTCCACCGCCCCCAGGGTCACCCGCGTTCAAGGCCAGGCACTTACGATTTTCGCAAAGCCTGTGTGTCGCGGGCCAGTTGTGTGACTGCGTCCCAGTCGCCCTTGATGACGGCCTCGGCTGGCACCAGCCACGAGCCCCCCACACACACCACATTGGGCAACGCCAAAAACTCGGGGGCATTCTTCAGGCTCACGCCGCCTGTGGGGCAAAACTTCACATCAAAGAACGGGCCACTCCAGGCCTTGAGCATGGCCGGACCACCGGCTTGCATGGCGGGAAAGAACTTGAGCTCGGTAAAACCGTCTTCCTGCGCAACCATGATTTCACTACCAGTGGCCACACCGGGCAGCAAGGCTAGTCCTGCGTCGCGACAAGCCTGACCGACCATGCTGGTGTACCCCGGACTCACCGCAAAGCGGGCACCTGCGCGGGCTGCCGCTTGGGCATCGGCCCTGGAGCGCACCGTGCCCGCGCCCACCACCGCTTCGGGCACATCCCGTGCGATGGCTTCAATGCAGGCAAGGGCCTGCGGTGTGCGCAACGTGACTTCCAGCATGCGGATGCCGCCAGCAACCAGCGCACGCGCCATCGGCACGGCGTGGGCCACGTCGTTCAACACGATGACCGGAATGACGGGGGCGTCCTGCATGACTTGCAGAGCGGTGAATGAGGGAGCAGAAGACATGGAGATTTCGAATTTATTATTGAAAATGGACGAAGATGGATTGGCTTACAACCAGCTGCAAGCACCCTCTTCTGCAGTCAAGGCACTGCGGCGCATGCCGGCAAACAGTTCGCGGCCCATGCCGACGCCGTTGGCGGCGCGCAGGGCCTGCGGCATGGTGGCAACCGGACGCGCATCCCATTCGGTGGCATCCACCAACACCTGCAAGGTGCCAGCGGTAGCATCCAGACGGATACGGTCGCCGTCCTGCACCTTGGCCAGCGGCCCACCCGCGGCAGCCTCGGGCGAAACGTGGATGGCAGAGGGCACCTTGCCCGAGGCCCCGCTCATCCGGCCATCGGTCACCAGGGCCACTTTGAAGCCCTTGCCTTGCAACACGGCCAAGGGGGGCGTGAGTTTGTGCAGCTCGGGCATGCCATTGGCCTGCGGCCCCTGCCAGCGAACCACACAAATCAGGTCTTGGTTCAACTCGTCGGCATGGAAGGCGTGGTGTAAGGCGTCCTGAGAGTCAAAGACCCTGCAGGGTGCTTCGATGACATGGCGGTCCTGCGGCACGGCGGACACCTTGATCACGCTGCGCCCCAGATTACCCAGCAGGAGCTTGAGTCCGCCACTGGCACTGAAAGGTTCACTGGTCGGGCGCACCACGGTCTCGTCCTTGCTGGCACCAGCGTCCGCCCATTGCAGGGCGCCGTTGGCAGCGGCGCTGGGAATCCCGGTGAATTCGCGCAATCCGCCCGAACGCACGGTCAGCACGTCGGCGTGCAGGAAGCCTGCATCCAGCAGTTCACGCAGCACATACCCCGGTCCACCCGCGGCCTGGAACTGGTTTACATCGGCGCTGCCATTGGGGTAGACACGGGTCAGCAGTGGAACCGCATCCGACAAGTCCGAAAAATCGTTCCAGTCGATAACGATGCCTGCCGCGCGGGCCACCGCCACCCAATGGATCAGATGGTTGGTAGAGCCACCGGTGGCCAGCAAGGCGACCATGGCATTGACGATGCAGCGCTCGTCGACCTGTACGCCAATGGGCGGGCACTTCCAGGCGGCAGCCGGTGGTGTCACAACAGAAGTGATGGTCTGTTTACCCAGAACCGTGCGCACCGCCTCGCGGGTCAACTCACTGCGCACATCAGCGCCGGGGTTGATGAATGCGGTACCGGGCACGTGCAGGCCCATGGCTTCGAGCAGCATCTGGTTGCTATTGGCAGTGCCATAAAAAGTGCAGGTACCCATGCCGTGGTAGGCCGCCGATTCGGCTTCCAGCAATTCGGCGCGGCCCACCAGGCCCTGTGCTGCCCGCTCGCGCACCTTGGCTTTGTCATTGTTGGACAAGCCCGATGTCATGGGACCAGCAGGTACAAACACGGTAGGCAGGTGGCCAAAGTGCAAAGCCCCAATCAGCAGACCCGGCACGATCTTGTCGCAAACGCCCAGCATCAGGGCGCAGTCAAATACGTCGTGGCTCAGCGCAATGGCAGTGGCCATGGCAATGGTGTCGCGGCTGAAAAGGCTCAGCTCCATACCAGCGGTACCCTGGGTCACACCGTCACACATGGCAGGCACTCCGCCGGCGACCTGTGCGGTCGCGCCCAGGCGACGCGCCTCCAGCTTGATGAGGTCAGGGTAGTGCTGCAGCGGCGCGTGCGCCGACAGGAGGTCGTTGTAAGCCGTAACGATGCCGATGTTGGGGCCTTTTTCGGCCACCACCCGGAACTTGTCGATACCGGTTACGCGGGACTTGTCGCCATCAGGCATCGCAGCAAAAGCGTGGGCCACGTTGGCACACCCCATGCGTTCGGCGCCAGGTTTGCGCTGCGCCGCGGCCTCCAGTTGCACCAGATAGGTGCTTCGAGTGGCTGTACTGCGGGCACGAACACGATCAGTTACGGCGAGTACGACAGGGTGAATGGGGGCTGTTTTTTGCATGCGGTTTTGTAACTAGATTACATCACCAATGGTAACTTGGTTACGTTTCTTTGGCGTGTTTTTAGTTACAAGCGCGGTACAAGATGGGGACAGTGTTGCTTAGTTCACTAACATGGTGCATTCACCGGAACCAACGCAGCATGCCCTTGCCCACCCCACTCCGAAGTCCCATCTACAACCCGGCCCGGCTGCTGGCCCTCTGTGTGTGTGTACCGCTACTGGCCAGTGCTGAAGCACCACGTGCCTCTGTCACCACCCATACCGTAGCCGGCCTTCGGCAGAGCGCTGAAATATTGGTGGACCGTTGGGGCGTAGCCCACATTTATGCGGCCAGCCAGGACGATGTCTTTTTTGTGCAGGGCTACAACGCGGCACGCGACCGGTTGTTCCAGATCGACCTTTGGCGCCGCCGCGGCCTGGGGCGGCTGGCCGAAGTGTTTGGTGCCGCCTTTGTTGAACAGGACCGCGCCAGCCGACTCTTCCTGTACCGCGGGGACATGCAAAAGGAATGGCAGGCCTATGGCCCGCGTGCGCAGGGTATTGCCGAACGTTTTGTTGCGGGCATCAATGCCTACATTGACGAGGTGACAGCCACGCCAACAGGCTTGCCTTGGGAATTCAGGCGTTTTGCCTACACCCCCGAGAAGTGGCGGGCACAGGATGTGGTGCGCATCCGCAGCCACGCGTTGACCCGCAACCTGACCTCTGAAGTGACCCGCTCGTATCTGGCCTGCCATGCGGACCTGAAGACCGACGCCCTGCGGGTGACGCTGGCACCGCCGTGGGAAACCGCAGTACCGCAGGGCCTGGACCCCTGTTTACCCAAAGACCTGCTCCGGGTATTCCAGTTGGCAACCCAGGGCGTGACACTGAACAAAACCGATCTGTCCACCGCGCCACACGACCCGTCATACGAAGCCCCAGCCGAAGGCAGCAACGCCTGGGTGGTAGCACCGGTCAAGTCGGCGACCGGCCGCCCCATATTGGCCAGTGACCCGCACCGGGCCTACTCCGCTCCGTCGCTGCGTTACATCACCCACCTGAGCGCACCGCAGCTCGATGTCATCGGTGCGGGTGAACCGGCCCTACCGGGTGTCTCCATCGGGCACAACGGCCACATCGCGTTTGGCCTGACCATCTTCAGCATAGACCAGGAAGACCTGTACGTGTATGGCCTCAACCCGGCGAACACTGGCCAATACCAGTACCAGGGGCAGCGGGAGCCATTCACCGTGTTGCGCGAGGTTATTGCCGTCAAAGGTGGCAAGCCGGTGGACACCGAATTACGGTTCACACGCCATGGCCCGGTGATCCACACCGAGCCTGGCAAGAACCGCGCGTTCGCCGTGCGCTCCGCCTGGTTTGAGCCCGGCATGGCACCCTACTTTGGCAGCATCCACTACATGTACGCCACCAACTTCCAGGAGTTCCAGCGCGCCATGGCGGACTGGGGTGCACCCAGCGAAAACCAGGTCTATGCCGACACCAAGGGCAACATCGGCTGGGTGGTGGGTGGGCGCGCCCCCATACGCCCCAACTGGGACGGATTGATGCCCGTGCCCGGCGACGGGCGCCATGAGTGGGCGGGTTTTCTGGCAGGCACCCAACTGCCATCGAGCTACAACCCGCCGCAAGGATGGTTTGCCAGCGCCAATGAGATGAACCTGCCGCCCAATTACCCCTACCGCGAACGCAAACTGGGGTTCGAGTGGGCAAGTGCCGACCGGTACCAACGCCTGGCGGAGGTACTGGCCAAGCCCGGCAAACTGTCCATCGAAGACTCCATGCGATTGCAAAACGATGTGGTATCCACACCCGCCCGCAGGCTGCTGACCCTGCTGGCCAAGCTGCAATCCACCGACGCCAAAGCCCAGGCCGCGCTGAACCTCCTGCGCACCTGGGATGGCACAGTGACCACGGACTCCGGCGCGGCGGCGCTGTTCGAGGTCTGGTGGTCCCGTTACCTGGGTTATGTGTTCAAGGAGACCGTGCTCAGCAAAGCGGGGGCTGCCATCCTGGCTACAACCGATCAGACCCTCTTGCTGGATGCACTGGAAAAACCGGAGACAGTGTTTGGTAGCGAGCCAAAAGCCAAGCGCGATTGGGTGTTACTGACCAGCCTGAATTTGGCCTGGTCCAACACCGAAAAAATGTTGGGAAGCGACCCCAGGCAGTGGCAATGGGGCAAACTGCACCATACGCTGGTCACCCACCCTTTTGCCGGGGCGGTCGATACCGCCACCGCGGCAAAACTGAACGTGGGCCCCATACCCACGCCCGGCAGTGGCAGCACGCCCAACCAGGCCGGCTACGACCCCCGCAACTTTCGGCAAACCGGTGGGCCGTCCTTTCGCATCGTTGTGGATGTGGGCAACTGGGACAACTCCCGCGCCATCAACATGCCCGGCCAATCCGGCGACCCGGACAGCCCGCACTACCGCGACATGACTGAGATGTGGCGCAAGGGTGAATACTTTTCGCTGCTGTATTCCCGCAAAAAGGTGGAGGCAGCAACGGTGAAACGCATCGTGCTGCAACCCAAGTAGCCCTACTTCAGCATGGCCGGTGTGCTGCGGTAGGTGAAGGAACGCCATACCCACTCCAGCGGCCCAAAGCGGTAACGCGACAGCCACCAGTGGCTCAACGCGATTTGCAACACAAACACAACCAGCACAAACCCCAACTGTGTGGCACGGCCCATGCCCCAGTTACCCAGGCCATAACCATAGAAGTACCAGCTGCATATCAGGGACTGCAACAGGTAATTGCTCAAGGCCATGCGGCCCACCGGCGCCAGCACGCGAATATGTGAAAACACCGACCGGCTGTGCAACATCAGCACCACCAGGCCTACATAACCCAGGCTGGCCGGCAGGTTGCCCAGCATGGAGAGGCCCCGTGCGAGCTGGAAACCATCGTAGTTGTCACCCGGCGTGTGTGACATGGTGATGGTGCTGCCCAGCAGGCCCATGCCAATGCCGATGGGCAGGCCGTACAGCGCCAGTTTGCGGAACAATGGCAGATGTGCCGCGGTGTTCTCCATCACCCCCGAGCGCACAAACCAGCTCCCGATCAGGAACATGGCCAGCAACACGGTGGCAAAACCCGCGTCTCCCGCCACCTTGTCCGGGAACCTGCGGGCCCGCATCTCCACCGCCTCCCAGTAGGTTCCGCTGGAAAGGGTCTGCACCTCTTTGCGCCGGGCTTCCAGGCGCTCTGCCAGGCGTGTGGCCCGCTCGGCTTTTTTCTTGGCAGCTTTCTCGGCATCCGTGGGCTTGGCGTCTGCGGGTTTCGTGTCCGCGGCTACTGCCGTCGTGTTGTCACCGATAGCGGTCTGCGGCTTTGCATCGCTGCTGGCTGTGCTGGTTGGCACACCGGGGGGCCCAGCGTCCGGCTCACGCGGCATCAGGTACTGCGCGGCACCCAGCGTGGTCATGATCAAAAAGGATACGGTGTAGACGGTGGCCCCCAGACGCAGTTCGCGCAGTTCCCTGGGGTCCTTGAACCGTGCCGACAGCTTGGCAACCACCAGCAGAACAATGCCGAACAAGGTGACAGGAATACGTGGCTCCTTGGGACCGTCGGGCAGTAGCCACAAGACGGCGGCAGCCACCACGGCCACCACACCCAGAACGCCAAGAATCGCCGAGAAGCGGGGAATAACACGGCCGCGCAGCGTGAAGGTCTGCTCATTGCGCAAATACATCGATGCCAAAGACACAAAGGCCAGTGCCCCTGCAATACCAAACAGCCCATCCACACCGGCCGCCAAGCCCACACCCACCATCACCGCCAGAGCGATCAGAATGGGTTTCCACGTGCCGTACAACACAATCATCAGTGCCACTGCACCCACCGAATAGCTGAACAGGATGTCGCCTGCCCACAGAAATATGTAGTGCGCGGCGCCAAACACGGCAAGTCCCAGGATGCGGCGCAAATAGGGTGCCAAAAAATCGCGTTGCGCCCGTTCGGCACTGGTCAACATGACCGCAAAGCCCATGCCAAAAAGCAGCGAAAACACGGTCCAGAATTTGCCCTGCACAAAGTAGGACACAAACCAGCTCGCCCACCAGTCCACACCGGTCAAGCCCTGGGGCATGCCTTCTCCAATGCCGCTCATGGTGCGGTTGAAGAATTCGATGTTCATCAGAAAAATGCCAAACAGCGCGAATCCCCGGACCACGTCCAGGGATTCAATACGGGCCCGGGTAAGGGCTGGAGCCGTGGCGACGGCGGGGGGTTGCATCGTGTCTATTTGCACGGTGTCTGCTTGCATGGCGTCTCCTCCTTGGATAGAAGCCAGCACTCTAACCGCGTGCGCCCCATACCAGCACAACTTTGCGACGAAGCGCGTGTTTGAGGGATGTGCTAGGTGGTTTGGCGGACACCTGCAACATTTGGTGGCATTTGGACCATGGATGTTGCAATTAACCGAGGGTTTTCACTGAGCTACGGGACTAGTATCAATTCTTCAATTTTTTGAAGGAAACCTGATGTCCATGCAACCTCCTTTCTTTGGTAAACGCCCCGAGACTCCGGCCAACAACAATATCAACAGCAGTACCAACAACCGACCCGGCAGCCTGTCCGGCGCCAATGGCGGGGCCGCGCCGACCCCTGCCGCAACACCTGCAACCGTTGCACCGATTGCAGCGGCAGCTCCGGTATCGGGTGCACCCACCAAAGAAGGCGGAAGCAAGCTCACCGTGGGACCCAACATCAAACTCAAGGGTGTGGAGATCACCGATTGCGACACCTTGGTCGTCGAGGGCACGGTAGAAGCCACCATGGACTCACGTGTGATGCACATCACCGAAATCGGTGCCTTCAAAGGCTCAGCCGACATCGACTTTGCCGAGATCCACGGCGAGTTCAACGGCGACCTGACCGTGCGCCAGAAGCTGGTGATTTATGCCACCGGCCGCGTGACCGGCAAGATACGTTACGGCAAGGTGGTCATCCAGGAAGGCGGCCAGTTGATGGGCGACATCCAGTTTGGTTCCACCGTGGACAGCAAAATCTTGGCCATACCCAAAGCAAGTCTGTTGGCCACCATATAGCTGTAGCCCCAAGGGGTCATGGCTGCGCTTCTATACTGCGCCCATGACCTCTATTGCCGACCTTCGCAAAAGTTACGAACGCGCTGAACTCGACGAGTCGGCGTCCCACGCAGACCCCGTGCAGCAATTTGACCAATGGCTGAAAGAAGCCATTGCGTCCGAAGTGCCCGAACCCAATGCGATGACGCTGGCCACCGTGGCCAGTAACCTGCGCCCCTCCACCCGCGTGGTGTTGATCAAGGGTTATGACGCGCAGGGCATCACCTGGTTCACCAACTACGACAGCCGCAAGGGGCAGGAGCTGGCAGGTAACCCGTTTGCTGCTTTGCAGTTCCACTGGGTGGAGCTGGAGCGTGTGGTGCGTATTGAAGGTGTCGTGGAAAAAGTCAGCGCGGAGGAAAGTGACGCGTACTTCAAAACCCGGCCACTCGATTCACGCATCGGCGCCTGGGCGTCACCACAGAGCGAAGTGATAGCGGGCCGTGGTGTGCTGGTGGCCAACGCGGCCAGATACGCAGCGCAGTTTCTGATGCAACCGCCACGCCCACCACACTGGGGTGGTTACCGGCTCAAACCAGACAACTGGCAGTTCTGGCAAGGGCGCAAGAGCCGCTTGCATGACCGCTTGCGCTATACGCAGGAATCTACCGGCGATTGGCGGCGCGAGCGTCTCGCTCCGTAGAAATCCTCTTACTTCACGACCGTCGCATCATTGATGCGGTAGTACAGCCCATACGGGTCGTCCTTCAACACCGCAAACTGCCCTTCCACCACCACTGGCTCCAGCGAATACTTGATCGGAGTCTTGGTCTTGACTTCGACCATGCTCTCCGGCCCACCGGGCACGCAGAAGGAACAGGTCAAGGGCACGGAGCTGAGCAAAAAGTGCTTTTGCTTCTCGCCCGGCTCCAACGGCATCATGAAACCCTGTACGCGCTGGCTCTTCTGGTTCAGCGCCAGCACCGGGGCCGGGAACACCGGCAACATGCGGTTCTTTTCCACGCGGGTTTTGACATCGGTCAACACGGACCAGGGCAATACGTCGGCGCGCTCCTGCAGCGGCGCGAATGGGCTGTTGGGGCTGTGCACTCCGGCACCGGTGCCTGCTGGTAGGGGCGCTGACGCAGGCGAACTTTGCTGCGCCAGCGCGCCTACGGGCAAGAGACTGGCACACAGGTTTGAAACTGCTATGCAAACTATAGCAATAGAGCGAACACCGACGGGGGCTAGAGGGCAATTTTTCATATACGATTCTTGGAAATGCATGCCTGTGGGACCTGGCGGGTCTGCAGAAGTTCCAGCACGCTGACAGGGTAGGCGCCCCATGCGGGCAGCGCCGCCGCCCCCAAGGATACGCCCTGGGCAACGTCCCAGTCCGGAAAGTCCAGTGTGGGGCCCTGTGGGTAGCGGTACGACAGCGGAGAGCCCGCAATCACTGCGGTGCACCCAACGGCAGGCACACACCAAACTGCCGGATCTCGGGCTCGTCGACCGCCAGCCGGACCATTTTTTCGTAGACAAAGCCTAGTCTTCCCAGCAAACGCGTGGATTCCGCGTTGTCCGGGTTGACCACGGCGATCACACGCTTCAGGCCATGGACACTGGCAGCAAGGTCCAGTACGCCCCGCACCGCCTCGGCGGCAAAACCCTGCAACCAGTGTTCGGGTAAAAAGGCATAACCAATGTCGACATCAGCAAAGTCGGGCCGCCGGATCAGGCCACACATGCCAATCGCCTCCGCGGAATCCTTGCGCTCCACCAAGCTCAGACCAAAACCGTGGATCGCGACGCTGGCCATGGGGCCTTTGCGCAGATAGGCCACCGCATCGTCCAGCGTGCGCACGCCCTTGTCGGCGATGTGGCGGATGAAAGAGGGTTCATTGAGCAGGCGCACGATGAAGACCGCGTCATCCTCGGTGAAATGGCGTATCCGCAAGCGTTCGGTTTCGCAAAATGACACGGTATAGGTTCCTGGCAGTCTGGGTTTGCGCGCCATGGTACCGGTAAAATCATGGGCTCTGACCCAATTGACCCCACCATGACCGACACCGCATCCACACCTCTCGCTCAACCGATCCAGCCCGGCCTGCAGTCCCTGTCAAAATCCTTCGAGCCCGTAGCGCTGGAAGCCCATTGGGGCCCCGAGTGGGAGAAGCGTGGTTACGGCGTCGCCGGCTACCGCGGCACCCAGGCGCCTAAATCCGGCCAGCCGGCCTTTGCGATCCAGTTGCCACCACCGAACGTGACCGGCACGCTGCACATGGGCCACGCGTTCAACCAGACCATCATGGACAGCCTGACGCGTTACCACCGCATGTTGGGTGCCAATACGGTGTGGGTGCCGGGCACGGACCACGCCGGTATCGCCACCCAAATCGTTGTCGAACGCCAGTTGCAGGACCAAAAAGTCAGCCGCCACGACCTGGGCCGCGAAGCCTTCGTCAAAAAGGTCTGGGAGTGGAAAGAGAAGTCGGGCAACACCATCACCAGCCAGATGCGCCGCATGGGCGACACCGTGGACTGGAGCCGCGAATACTTCACGATGGACCCCAAGCTGTCCAAGACCGTGACCGAAACCTTTGTGCAGCTGTACGAACAGGGCCTGATCTACCGCGGCAAACGCCTGGTCAACTGGGACCCGGTGCTGCAAAGCGCTGTGTCCGACCTGGAGGTGGAAAACGAAGAGCGCAACAGCTTCATGTGGCACATCCTGTACCCGTTTAGCGATGGCCCACAGACCGCCGCAGACGGTACGCCGCTGAAGGGCATGCACATCGCCACCACCCGCCCCGAGACCATGCTGGCCGACGGTGCGCTGTGTGTGCACCCGGACGACGAGCGTTACAAACACCTGATCGGCAAAATGGTCGACCTGCCCCTGTGCGACCGCAAGATCCCCATCATTGCGGATGATTTCGTCGACAAGGAATTCGGCAGCGGCTGCGTCAAGATCACCGGCGCGCACGACTTCAACGACTACGCCTGCTCCCAACGCCACGGCCTGCCGCTGATCACCATCTTCACGCTGGACGCCAAGATCAACGACAACGGCCCGGCCGCCTACCGCGGCCTGGACCGTTACGACTGCCGCAAGGCGGTGCTGAAAGACCTGGAAGAACAGGGCTTCCTCGAAAAAGCCGTGCCACACAAGAACATGGTGCCCGTCTGCGCCCGCACCGGCCAGGTGGTCGAACCCATGCTGACTGACCAGTGGTTTGTGGCGGTGAACAAAGTTGGCGCAGGTGACGCCACCGGCAAGTCCATCGCGCAAAAAGCCATCGACGCGGTGCACAGCGGTGAAGTCAAGTTTGTGCCCGAGAACTGGATCAACACCTACAACCAGTGGATGAACAACATCCAGGACTGGTGCATCAGCCGCCAACTGTGGTGGGGTCACCAGATTCCGGCGTGGTATGACGAGGATGCCAACGTCATCGTAGCGCGCGACGAAGCAGAGGCACAGGCCAAGGCGCCGGGCAAAAAGCTGCGCCGTGACGAAGATGTGCTGGACACCTGGTATTCGTCGGCGCTGGTGCCCTTCAGCACCATGGGTTGGCCGGAGAAGAGTGAAGACCTTGACCTGTATTTGCCCTCCACCGTGTTGGTGACGGGTTACGAAATCATCTTCTTCTGGGTCGCCCGGATGATCATGATGACCACACACTTCACCGGCCGTGTGCCCTTCAAACATGTCTACATCCACGGCATGGTGCGCGACAGTGAAGGCAAGAAAATGAGCAAAAGCGAGGGCAACGTGATCGACCCCGTCGACCTGATCGATGGTGTTGACATTGAAACCCTGGTGAAAAAATCCACGGTCGGTTTGCGCAAACCCGAGACCGCGCCCAAGGTGGCCACGCGCGTGCGGAAAGAATTTCCTGAAGGAATGCCGGCCTATGGTGCCGATGCCTTGCGCTTCACGATGGCGAGTTATGCAAGCCTGGGCCGCAATATCAATTTCGACACCAAACGCTGCGAGGGCTACCGCAATTTCTGCAACAAGCTGTGGAACGCCACACGTTTTGTGCTGATGAACTGCGAAGGCCAGGACTGCGGTCTGAAGGAACACACCAAAGAAGAATGTGCAGTGGGCGGCGCAGCCCATGGCTACCTGGACTTCAGTCCCGCAGACCGCTGGATTGTGTCCATGCTGCAGAAAACCGAGGCCAACGTGGCCCAGGGTTTTGCCGACTTCCGCCTGGACAACGTAGCCAACACCATCTACGACTTTGCCTGGAACGAGTTCTGCGACTGGTACCTGGAAATCGCCAAGGTGCAGATCCAGACCGGCACACCGGCCCAGCAGCGCGCCACGCGCCGAACACTGATCCGTACGCTGGAAACCCTGTTACGCCTGGCCCACCCCATCACACCCTTCATCACCGAAGAGTTGTGGCAAAAAGTGGCACCCGTCGCGGGCCGCGAAGGCCCTTCGATCGCTATCGCGGCCTATCCCTTGAGCCAGCCCGAGCGTATTGACGAAGCGGCGATTGCCCATGTGACCAAGCTTAAACAGCTGGTCGATGCCTGCCGCAATTTGCGCGGCGAGATGAGTGTGTCGCCCTCGACCCGTTTGCCTTTGTTCGTCGTGGCCCAGACGGCCGACGAGCGCACCTTCCTGCAAGGTGCTGCGCCCGTGCTGCAGGCCTTGTCCAAGCTCAACGAAGTGCGCCTGTTCGACGACGAAGCCGCATGGCAAGCAGCAGCCCAGTCAGCACCGGTGGCGGTGGTCGGCGAGGCGCGTATCTGCCTGCACATGGAAGTGGACGTAGCCGCCGAGAAGCTGCGCCTGGGCAAGGAAGTTGCGCGCCTGGAAGAGCAGATCGGCAAGGCCCAAGTCAAGCTCAGCAATGAAGCTTTTGTAGCCAAGGCACCTGCAGCGGTGCTGGAACAAGAGCGCAAGCGCGTGGCCGATTTTGCCGACACGCTGACCAAAATGCGTGAGCAGTTGGCCCGTCTGGTCTAGCGTCTGCGCAGCACGTGAACAAAATCATTGTTCACGGTCTGCTGGTCTACCAACTCATTGCCCGTCTGGCGAGCAAATGCCTGGAAATCGCGAATGGACCCCTGGTCGGTAGACACGACCTTGAGTGTTTGACCCGTGGTCATGTCGGACAGGGCCTTCTTGGCCTTCAGAATGGGCAGCGGACAGTTCAGGCCGCGGGTATCGATTTCTTTGTCGGCTTGCATGGTGT
>JAZKDY010000089.1:0-23263 GCA_040387325.1 Pseudomonadota bacterium
CAACACAGCGGCTTCAGGTGCCGCAAAAGCAACGGACCACCGCTGCAAATCATCCAACGTCATCCACCCCAAAGGCGTGGAAGCCAGCGCATCCGCAGCGGCGTCCAGCCGAGCCAGAGCATCCGGCACCTCGCTGGCAACCGTCAACCCCAGATGCCGCTCAGGCAACACCAAATCCGCATTGCGCATCAGCGCACCCATCCACGCAGCAGGGTCCTGCAGGCTGCTTTGCAACATCTCCGAATGGCGCGCACTGGCCACGCGGTTGGCCAGCACACCCGCCCACGGCATGTTTGCGCGGTAGTGTTGCAGCCCAAAAGCCAGCGCGCCAAAAGTGCCCGCCATGGCAGACGCATCCACCACTGCCAGCACCCGCAAACCAAACCGCTGGGCCAGGTCCGCCGCACTGGGCTCGCCGTCAAACAACCCCATGACCCCTTCAACAATGATCAGGTCCGCCTCTTGCGCGGCAGCAAACAGGCGCGCACGGCAATCGGCCTCACCGGTCATCCACAAATCCAGCTGGTAAACCGGTGCACCGCTGGCCAGGCTGTGCCAGTACGGGTCCAGAAAATCCGGCCCGCACTTGAACACACGCACCCGCCTGCCCTGGCGCGTATGCAGGCGCGCCAAAGCGCTGGTCACCGTGGTCTTGCCCTGGCCAGAAGCCGGGGCAGCGACCAGAATGGCTGGACAGCTTGCGAGGTGCGCCATGGGTTTACAAGGACCAGTTCAACGAAACAAATACATTGCGACCCGGCACCGAGTAGGTGTTGGCCAGCATGTATTTTTCGTCCGTCGCATTGTTGATACGCGCCAGCACAGACACGTTCTTCTGCAGCTTGTAGTTCAGACCCAGGTTCAGCACCGTGTAGCCCGGCAGGATCTCACGCCCGCTGGAGGAGACAAGGCCGTTGTCTTCGCGGTCGCTGGATACCTTAATCTCACCAAACACGCCCGCAGCACCAAAGCGGTGGTTCACCCGGGCATTGAACACATTGCGCGCCACACGAACCAGCCGCAGGTCGTTGGACGCCGGTGTTGTCGAGTAGGAACGTGGGTCCGCGTAGTCATACGACAACGTGTAGCTGGTATCGCCGGATTGCACATCCGCACTCAGCGTAATGCCGCGCAACACCGCCAGGGAGCTTTGCACATTGGTCGTTGGAATGATGAAGCCCTGGATGTCATTGTTGTAGACCACGGCAGCCATGGACACATCACCCGCATGGTACTTCAGGCCCATCTCCGTGGCGCGGTTGCGCTGCGGCACCAGTGCCTTGTTGCCGAAGTTGGGAAAGTACAGCTGGTTGAAGGATGGCGCCTGGAAACTGGTGCCCACACTGGCCACGGCACGCAGGGTTTGGGTCAAGCGGTAACCACCCGAAACAGCCCAGTTGTTGAAGCTGCCAAATTGCGAGTTGTCGTCGTTGCGTGCCACCAGCAGCGCGTTCCACACCGGGCGGTTGAAAGCATACGACACCAGGGCGCTGCGCACATCCCGGCTTGTCACGGTGTAAGCCGTAGAGCTGTCCACACTTTCATTGCGGTTCTCCAGCATCACAGACAACACGTCCTTGTCCAGCGAGATGTTGTTCTGCCAGGTGACCTGGCGGCGGCTGGTGTTGAACCGGGTGTTGCCGCCCCACGCGCCGTCGGAAATACGGAAGTAGTCACCCAGGGACTGCTCATCGCTGGTGCCAACGGTCAATGCAGACTGCCACTGTGCCAGCCACTGGGCATCCCATTTGAAGGTGGCGTTGCTCAGCTTGACCTTGGAGCGCGCATCCGTCGTCAGGCGCGTCAGCCCCAACGGGTTGGGCGAGGGGGTGGAATCAAACTGGTACTCGGTGTCATTGCGCAGCAGGCTCAGGCTCAGGGAGTGCTCACGGTTCAGTTTGGCGGTCAGCTTGGCGTCGACGCTGGAGGCGCTGAATCCGTCTTCATCGGGGTTGTAGCCGCCCGCAGCGGGGTTGGAAATGACGCTGATGCCGGTGGCTTTTTCACGCGATACGCCCAGGCTATAGCCGAACATACCGTTGGTACCGCGCACGGATGCACCGACTTGCTGCTGGCCATCCGTGCCAGCGCCAATATTCGCATCGGCTTGCAGGCCTGGGCCGGCTTCACGCGTGAACACCTGAATCACACCGCCGACCGCGTCAGGGCCATACAGGGCAGAAGCCGCACCGCGCAAGACCTCGATACGTTCGATACGCGACAGGGGGATGTTCTCCAGCGATGCACCACCCGAGGTGGCCGAGCCCACACGTACGCCATCAATCAGAACAAGGGTTTGCGAGGTGCTGGCGCCGCGCAGAAAAATACCCGTTGTTGAACGGTAGCTGCCATTGCTGGTGACCTGCACACCGGGCAACTGGGACAACAGGTCGCGTAGTGAAGATTGGCCCGCCTGGTCCAGCGTGGCACGGTCAATCACCGACACATCGGCGATCACATCGGTTACGGGCGTGGCCACGCGGGAGGCGGTGACCACGGATTGCTGGAGTTGAACCTGGGCTTGGGTAGGGAATGCAGCGGCCAGTGCCAGCGATAACGTGGCAAAGCGCGCACAAGAAGTGCTTTTTTTCATAGTAGAAGGGAACCATCGACAAATAGCCCTCACTGTCTTCCCCGACAGTGCATGGGCATACGGCTACACGCAGACGTGCAGCCACGTTGTTGGCCGGTATCCGGGCTGGTGGTGCAACTCCCATCGCCTTCCCAGGCGCGTGTTCAAAACGCCCAGTGGCTGTGATGGGAGCGAAATCGCAGGGCGACTCGTCCACTTACCGTTGCGGGGGCAGCGCAGGTTAGGCTTGCTGTGACCAGCGTACCCTCCTGCTTCCCGTTGAACTGCAGCGTGTGAACCACGCCGCGAGAACCAACGCAGGAATTTTACGTCAGTTTGCCGAGCAAAACCCTACAATGCCCAGTCTATGGCGAACCAGAACCACATCGACCAAATTGCCGAGCGCGTTGAGCGCTTGTTGGTGCGTTATGCTGAGTTGCAGCGCACCAACGTGCTGCTCACCAGCCAGGTGGAGGCGCTCACCCATGAGCGCGACACACTCAAGTCCCGCCTGAACGCCGCCCGCGCGCGGGTCGACGCCCTGCTGGAACGGCTACCGGATACGACCACGACTGCGGTGCAAAAAGATCCATCATGAAACAGCTTGAAGTTCAAATCATGGGGCAAACCTACTTGTTGGGTTGCCCGGAAGGCGGCGACGCCCGACTGCTCGAAGCCGTAGAACGCGTCGATACCGCCATGTGCAAAATCCGCGATGCCGGCAAAGTGCGGGCACGCGACCGTATCGCCGTGCTGGCCGCGCTGAACCTGGCCTTTGATGTGCCGGAGCGAGCACCATCCGCTGCGGTCTCCGGCTTGCCCGATGGCGGTGCAGCAACACCCGCTGGCGCCGTGGGCGACATGCCCCGGTCGGCCGAACACAATCCCGACTCCGACGTGTTGCTGATCTCCTTGCTGGAGCGGTTGGACGAAGCCCTGAGCGAAGACGGAAGACTGCTGTAGGCCCTCTCTGAAACGCCTACAATGGCACGGTCTGCAGTGCTCGTCGGGCTTTATATTTCCTGTAACCAATGCTCTTTGAGCCCGGGCCTGGAATATTGCCTCGCTAGCGTGATCATCTCGCGTCAGATGAACCCAAAGCCTGCGCTGACCTAGCCCACCTGAACCCAGGTTCAGGATGCCGGTCCGGTGGCATTTGCAGACACCTTATTCCTGACCCATGCTCTCCCCCCTTCTGATACTTGAACTGGCCACGCTGGGCCTGGCCACCGGTTTCCTGGCCGGCCTGCTGGGTATTGGCGGGGGCATGCTGATTGGTCCCTTCATGACCATCATCCTGTCGGCACTGGGCCTGCCAGCCGACCTGGCGGTCAAGATGGCGATTGCCACGTCGATGGCAACCATCATGTTCACGTCCATCTCCAGTGTGCGCGCGCACCACAAGCGCGGCGCCGTGCGCTGGGACATCGTCAAAGGCCTGGCACCCGGCATTGTGATCGGCGGCGCCATCGCAAGTGCCGGAGTCTTTGCTCTGCTCAAGGGCAGCTACCTGGCCATATTTTTTGCGCTGTTTGTCGGTTTCTCCGCCACCCAGATGTTTCTGGACAAGAAGCCCAAACCCAGTCGCCAGATGCCGGGTACGGCGGGTCAGGTTGCTGCCGGCAGTGTCATCGGTTTCTTGTCAGGGCTGGTGGGTGCGGGCGGTGGTTTCATCAGCGTGCCGTTTATGGTGGCCCACAATATTTCCATCATCAATGCGGTAGCCACCAGCGCGGCCCTGGGTTTCCCGATTGCGTTGGCCAATACGGTGGGTTATGTGGTCAGCGGTGCGTCGCTACCCGACCTGCCCGCCCATTCACTGGGTTATGTGTGGTTACCCGCCCTGTTGGTAATCGCCAGTTGCAGCGTATTCACCGCGCCGCTGGGCGCCAAAGCGGCGCACCGCTTGCCGGTGGCCAAGCTGAAGAAGGTGTTTGCCGTGATCCTGTACGGCCTGGCTGGCTACATGCTCTGGAAAGGGCTGCAGGGCTAGATTGCGCTAAGCCCCATGGGCAGCGTCGCGTACAGGTCTTCAAAGTCTTCCGCCGGCAATCCGGGTGCGCACAGGAAACCCTGGAAAGCCTCGCATTGCAGGCCATGCAAAAAGTCGCGTTGGGCATCGGTTTCCACACCCTCTGCCACAACCGACATCTTCAGTGCACGGGCCATGGCAATGGTGGCCCCGACAATGGCGCGGTCGCCCTCGTCTTCTGGCAAGCCCATCACAAACGCACGGTCAATTTTCAGCTTGGATATGGGGAATTTCTTCAGGTAGGCCAGGCTGGAGTAACCGGTACCAAAGTCATCAATCGCCAGACTGATCCCCAATGCGGCCAGGGCATGCAGGCGCGTCAGCGTTTCATGGATGTCCTTGATCAGGATGGACTCGGTCAGCTCCAGCTCCAGCAAGGCAGGGTCCAGGCCTGCATCGCCAATGGCGCTGGCCACACGTTCCACAAAATCTCCCTGCTGAAACTGCAGTGCAGAGACATTCACCGACACCACCACGGGCCGCCCCGACAATTGCCAAATCTGGGACTGGCGCACCGCTTCGGCCAGCACCCAATTGCCTATATTGATAATGAAACCGGACTCTTCTGCCAGCGGGATAAAGGTGGCCGGTGACACGTTGCCCAATTCAGCATCGCTCCAGCGAATGAGTGCCTCCACGCCCAGCAGGCGCCCATCCACCAGCGCAATCTGCGGCTGGTAATGCAGGCGGAACAGGCCCTGCTCCATCGCCAGGCGCATGGCGTGGTCCATCTTCACCCGTGAGAGCAGGTCCACATTCATCTGGGGCTGGTAAAAGCGGAAGTTGCCCCGCCCGCGCTCCTTGACGCGGAACATCGCCGTGTCGGCACACTGGATCAGGGTATCCAGCGTACGGCCATCCGCCGGGTACATGGCCACACCAATGCTGCACCCCAGCGAGAAGTTGACCGTGTCCATCACAAAGGGTTGCGCCAGCTTTTCCAGAATGCGGCGGGCCACGATTTCTGCACCAATGGCATCGGCCTCCTGCAGAAAGGCAATGAATTCATCGCCGCCCACACGGCACAGCGTATCCACCTCGCGCAGGGTTTGCAGTATGCGCGCCGCGGCCTCAATCAAGACCCGGTCGCCAAAGGCATGGCCCAGTGAATCGTTGATATTCTTGAAACGGTCCAGGTCCACAAACAGCAATGCAAAGGTTGATCCGTTGCGTTGCGCTGTGCGCAGGGCAACGGCCACACGCTGCCCTAACAGAAGGCGATTGGGCAGACCCGTCAGCACATCGGTATAGGCCAGGGCCTCAATGCGTTTTTGGGCGTCCAGCCTTTCAGTCAGGTCCCGGAACGAATACACCCGCCCAACCACGCGGCTGCGGCTGGTCTGCGGCAGGGTCACACGCTCCAGCATGCGCCCGGATCGCAGCAGCAACACATCGGTGCACTCCATGCCGGGATCATTCCCTATCGTGTCCAGGCGTTCCTGGTAGGCGAGCTCGTCCTGTACACAGACACCCATGTGGGCCAGCAGCGCAGCGTCATCATGGACTTCCAGCATATCGGGTGGCACGTTCCACAGCTCGACAAAGCGGCGGTTGTAGTGGCGCACGACCCCGGCCATGTCCACCACCAGAATGCCATCCCCCGTGGACTCCAGTGTGGCCCGCAGCTCCGACATTCGGCTTTCCAATTGTTCTTCGGCCACCCGTTGGTCCCGCAGGTCGCGCAAACCGACCAGAAACACAGGCTCATCGGGTGCCAGCCATACGCGGCTGACCTTGCGCTCAACCGGTATGGCAATACCGTCCATGCATCGCAACAAGGACTCGGACAGGATGCGATCCGCCAGACCCGCTGCGACGTCTTCCCAGAAAAACTGGTCTTCAGGGGAACTGGTCAGTTCCACCACGGGTTTGCCGACAAAATCTGCAACCGGCAAACCCACCAGATGTGCCATGACCTGATTGACAAGCCTGATACGCAGGGTCTTGGGGTCTACCAGGCAGACCGCCTCTATCATGGCATCCAACAGAGGGGTCCACGCGGCAGGCGTCATGCAAGCGCACCCATCTGGGAGTCCACAACCCGCTCAAAGAAGTAACTCACACGCTGGCGTGGTGCCAGAAAGTCCATGGCCGCGCTGGGCAGGCCAGCCGGCTTGAGGCTGCGGCGGATACCGATGTTGGGCGCATGTTCCAGATCCAGAATCAGCGCCTCGTGTTTGGCCACACCAGCCTCGTGCACGATGATGCGGGGCTTCAGTGGACGGGTCGAGTTGACCGACACCACCATGCCATACCGCTCATCTATCAGTTGCACCACCGAGCCAGGTGGGTACACGCCCATCATGCGAATAAAGGCACTCAGCGCAGCCGTGTCAAAACGGGTCTTGAGCTGCGCAAAAATCAGCGACAGGGATTCGTGGGGTGTCATCGCCGTCGCGGGGCGACTGGGGTTGCACAGGTTGTCATAACGATTGACCAGCGCCAGGATGCGCGCACCGACCGTCATGGACTCGCCCTTGACACGGGTTGGAAAACCACTGCCATCGGTTAGCTCATGGTGCTGTGCAATCGCCAGCAGAGCCCCCTTGGACAACTCCATGGCCTTGGCCACCTGCACACTCTTGGCTACGTGCTCCTGGTAGAGCTTGTACTCCGCGGTGGAAAAATTTTCTTCCAGCCAGCGCACGCGGTCTGGCAGTTGGGCCTTGCCCACATCATGCAAAAACGCGGCCATGCCCAGGTCTATCAGTTCGGCCTGCGACAAACCCATGGCCTTGCCGAGCAACAAGGATACAACGGTGACATTGACCGGATGCATGGAGGACTTGTCGCCCGCTGCTTCTGACAGCAACCGAATGGCGGAATCACCCTCACACAACATGTCGCCCACAAAGGTGCTGACCAGGGTATGGCAGTGCTCGGCTGCCGCCTTGGGTTGCGTCGGTATGGCTTCCAGCATTTTTTTGTATTGGCGCACGGCATCGCCAAAACGCCGCTCACAGACCACCAGGCTGCGTTGCTGCGAGGCCAACTGCTCGGCGCGCTGCTGGCGCTGCAGCGCATCGCGGTGGGCGGCCTGCGCGCGTTCGATGGCGGCCGCGTCCATGGCAGGCTTGGCGACTGCATCCGAAGGATCGGGGTCACTCTTGGCGAGGTTGACGCGTACCCGTTCCAGCCCCAACCCGCGAATGGTCTCGATTTGTTTGGTCGACGTGAGTTTGAAACTGCCAACAGGAAATGGGTGTGCCAGCCAGCCCACATCCAGCTCTACGAACATGCCCAAGCGCAGGGACTTGCTGTCCACCAACTCGACACCGTCGTCTTTGCTTTTCATGGGCCATCCTTCAACGAATCACACAACCCAAGCTTGCCGGCTACCGAAATGTTTACGGTAACAGTGCCATGCTGCAAAGCGCATTCCACTGCCCTCGCACACGAGGACGCTGCTTGATCTGCCACAAGCATACCCCATGTTTTTCGCATATTTGTATTGATACTACGCGGCTTATCGGCACCCGCCATCCCATGAATATGTCAGTTACACGTCAGGCGTAAAAAAACCCGCCAAAGCGGGTTCTTTCTGTTTGCATAAAACAGCTTCTGCAAGCAAAAAAACTCAGCCCATGTGCAGGCCACCATTGACCGAAAATTCTGCACCTGTTGCATATCCGCCCTCATCGGAAGCCAGCCACGCAATGATGGACGCGATCTCACCCGGTTCACCCAAGCGTTTGACCGGCACAGTGGCAATGATCTTGTCCAGCACTTCCTGGCGAATGGCCTTGACCATGTCGGTGCCAATGTAGCCGGGGCTGACCGTGTTAACGGTCACACCCTTGGTCGCCAGCTCTTGTGCCAGCGCCATGGAAAAACCGTGCATGCCAGCCTTGGCCGCCGAGTAGTTGGTCTGCCCAGCCTGGCCCTTGACGCCGTTGACTGATGAGATGTTGATGATGCGGCCCCAGCCCTTTTCCACCATATCGCCCACCACCTGCTTGGTGACGTTGAACATGCTGTTCAGGTTGGTCTCGATCACGGCGTCCCAGTCTTCACGCGTCATCTTCAAGAACATGCGGTCCTTGGTAATGCCGGCGTTGTTGATCAGCACGTCAATGCTGCCGTGGTCGGTCTTGGCCTTGGTGAAGGCCTCTACCGTGGAATCCCAATTGCCGACATTGCCCACCGACGCGAAGAAGGTGAAGCCCAAGGCCGCCTGTTCGGCGATCCACTTGGCATGGTCACGGGTAGGGCCGCAGCCGGCGATGACTTTGAAACCCTCTTTGTGCAAGCGCTGGCAGATGGCGGTGCCGATACCACCCATACCACCGGTTACGTAGGCTACTTTTTGACTCATATTCTCTCCTCTTTGGTTTTACTTGCTACAAACTATGTAGCTGCAACCCCAGTATTCACGGGGGCTAGCAGCCAATTTATCTCTCAATCGTCAGGGCCACGCCCATGCCGCCACCAATACACAGGCTGGCAATGCCCTTCTTGGCATCGCGGCGCTGCATCTCGTGCAACAGCGTCACCAGAATACGGCAGCCGGACGCACCAATCGGGTGGCCGATGGCAATCGCGCCGCCGTTGACGTTGACTTTACTGGTGTCCCAGCCCATCTCGTTGTTGACGGCACAGGCCTGGGCGGCGAAGGCTTCGTTGATTTCCAACAAGTCCAGTTGCTGAGCCGTCCAGCCAGCACGGGCCAGTGCCTTCTTGGATGCCGATACCGGGCCCATGCCCATCAGTGCGGGGTCCAGGCCGCTGGTGGCGAAGCTGGCGATACGGCCCATGGGCGTCAGGCCCAGTTCGGCAGCTTTTTTGGCGGTCATCACCATGACGGCGGCGGCACCGTCGTTGATGCCGGATGCATTGCCGGCGGTCACACCACCGGTCTTGTCAAATGCGGGGCGCAGGCCGGCCAGCGCGTCGGCGTTGGACTTGCGGTTGATGAACTCGTCAGCCGCAAACACAATCGGGTCGCCCTTCTTCTGCGCGATGCTGAACGGCACGATCTCGTCAACAAATTTTCCGGCGTCTTGTGCGGCCGCAGCCTTTTGCTGGCTGGCCAGCGCCAGTGCGTCCTGCATGTCGCGGCTAATGCCATAGGTCTTGGCCACGTTCTCGGCGGTGATGCCCATGTGGTACTGGTTGTAGACGTCCCACAGCCCGTCGACGATCATGGAGTCGGTCATCTTCCAGTCACCCATGCGCTGGCCGTCACGGCTGCCCAGCAACACGTGGGGTGCGGCACTCATGTTTTCCTGGCCACCAGCGATGATGATGTCGCTGTCGCCATAGGCAATCGACTGGGCCGCGAGCATCACGGCCTTCAGGCCGGAGCCGCAGACAGCATTGATGGTCAGACCGGGTGTCTCTTTAGCCAGGCCGCTCTTGATGACAGTCTGGCGTGCAGGGTTCTGGCCCGAGCCTGCGGTCAGCACCTGGCCCAGGATCACTTCACCAATCTGGTCTGCACCCAGGCCGGTGCGGGCCATCAAGGCCTTGATGACGGCTGCGCCCAGTTCGGGTGCGGGTGTCTTGGCCAGCGTGCCGCCAAATTTGCCGACGGCGGTGCGGGCTGCTGAAACGATGACGATGTCTTCCATTTTTCTCTTCCTTCAGTGGTCTAAATTAATCGGGATCAGGCTTTGGCCTTGACGTAGCTGCCAGGGGCCGGCTGCAAGGCTTTGTATTTGCCTTTTCCGTATGCTTTTGGTGCAGCAATTTGCTTGCCAGCATGTGACTTGAGCCAGGTGGACCAGTCCGTCCACCAGCTGCCGGGATGCTCCACGGCCCCTTCCAGCCATGCGCCCTGGGTCTTGGGCAGCTTGCCGTCGGCACGTAGCCAGTGGCTGCGTTTGTTCTTGGCCGGTGGATTGATCACACCAGCAATGTGGCCAGACGCGCCCATCACAAAACGCTTCTTGCCCGGCAGCACCTGGGTGGAAGCGTAAGCACCGCCAATTGGCACGATGTGGTCTTCGCGCGAACCGTAGACATACACCGGAATGTCCACGGCCTTCAGGTCGATCTTCTCACCGCAGACGGTCAGTTTGCCGGGCTTGATGAGGTTGTTTTCCAGGTAGGTGTTGCGCACATACCAGGCGTAATACGGACCGGGGAGATTGGTGCTGTCGGAATTCCAGTACAACAAATCAAAGGGTGGTGGTGTTTCGCCCTTAAGGTAATTGCCCACCACGTAGTTCCAGACCAGGTCATTGGGGCGCAGGAAACTGAAGGTGCTGGCCAGGTCCTGGCCCTTCATCATGCCGCCCTTGCCCATCTCCTTCTCGCGGAACTGCACAAAGGCTTCGTCAATGAACACATCCAGGATGCCGGTGTCGGTGAAGTCCAGCAGGCTGGTCAAAAACGTGGCGCTGGCTACGGGCTCTTCGCCACGTGCCGCCAGCACTGCCAAGGCGGTTCCCAGCATGGTGCCACCCACGCAGAAGCCCAGCGCGTTGATGCTGGGCGCGCCGGTGATCTCTTGTGTGACGGCGATGGCCTTGATGACGGCTTGCTCGATGTAGTCGTCCCACGTCGCCTTCTCCATCGATACATCGGGGTTGCGCCAGCTGACGACAAAGGTACGGTGCCCTTGCGCCACGGCATAACGCACCAGCGAGTTGTCGGGTTGCAGATCGAGTATGTAGTACTTGTTGATGCAGGGCGGCACCATCAAAAATGGTTTTTCATAGACCTTGGCGGTCAACGGTTTGTATTCGATGAGCTGGAAGAAGGGGTTCTCGAACACCACAGCGCCTTCGGTGGTGGCGACGTTTTTACCCACCTCGAACAGGCTCTCGTCTGTCATCGACACATGGCCTTGTTGCAGGTCGTGCATCAGGTTCTGCATGCCTTTGGCAATGCTTTCACCCTTGGTGTCTATGGCTTTCTTTTGTGCTTCGGCATTGAAGGCCAGAAAGTTGCTGGGCGCTGCGGCGGCCATCCACTGCTCGATGGCAAAGCGGATGCGGTTGCGGGTCTTGGCATCGGCCTCTACCGCGTCGGCCAGGCCCAGCATGGTGCGGGCATTGAGCAGGTAGACCGCGGCCGAGAAGGACGCTACGGGGTTGCTGCCCCAGGCCTCGCCGGCAAAGCGTTTGTCGCCTCCGGTAGCGGGTGTGGTCATGCCCTGGTTGAACAGGCCCATGACGTCCTGCATGTACTGCTGTTGTAGCGCCTGCAATTTGTCAGGCGCAAAACGAATCTCGGGAGGGGTTGGGGGTGTACCAGTGGGCAAGCCGGCTCCTAGTGCGCCCAGGTCCATGCTTTGCAGGGACTGTACCGCCTTGCTCCAGTTTTCTGTCATGGACTGCTGAAACTGCTGGGCGGCCTGGGTCCAGAATTCGGGGGCGTTTTGCGTCACACTGTCACCTTTTTCGTTTGTCTACGCGCAGACTCTAGTATCTCAGCATACGGTCTTCGATTTCCTGACATGTGGTAAATACGCAGTGAGCTTATGTACATCATTCCCATCGCCTGGTTGTATGTCGTCGTCATGATGGCGGTGGCCGAAGCCACCAACTCCAATGGGTCCATCCTGGGTGCCATTGTGACCTTTGTTCTTTACGGTTTGTTACCAATCGGGCTCATCCTGTATTTCATGGGCGCACCGGGGCGCAAGCGCGCCATCCGCGCACGCGACGCCGCGGAACTACAAGCCGCCCAAGCCCAGGCCGCGGCCACACAGGCCAGTGACGCACAACAACAGGTATCAGTCCAGCCAGATACAGGCAGCCTGGCGGCCACTGATGCGGTCCCGCCGGTGGGAAAAGAAACGTAGCGGCTGACCCACGGTACACCACGGTGCGCTGCCATCGTTGCCAAACACGCGGGTCACACCCAGGGCTGCCAGCCGCTGGCGCGCCAGCGCTGGCAAGTCTGCCAGCCATTTGCCACCGGCCATCGGATTGAAACAGGCCGCAGCCTGCGCGTGGGTCTGCGTGAACGCCTCAACCACATCGGCCCCTACTTCAAAGGCATCCGGCCCTATGCAGGGGCCGAGCCACGCTATCAACTCAATAGCACTATTGTTAGATGCGACGGGGGCTGGAGGCTCAAAACGCTTAAGGGCCTGTTCCAGGACACCGATTCCATCCACCCCAGCCAGCCCACGCCAGCCGGCATGCACCGCGGCCACCTGGCGGCCCTGCACATCACACAACAACACGGGCAGGCAATCGGCCACCATGATGGTGCAGGCCAGGCCGCGTTCGCGCGTGTAGGCACCATCTGCCGAGGCGCCATCGGGCGTGTCCTGCGCCAGGGCCAGCATGTCGGTGCCATGCACCTGGTTCAAAAACACGGGTTTGGCGCCCACAGCTTCTTGCAGCAGCCCGCGGTTGTGTGCAACGTGGGTCGCGTCATCGCCTACGTGTGAACCCAGGTTCAGCCTGTCGTACGGCGCGGCGGACACACCACCCGTGCGTGTGGTGCACAGCGCCCGCACATGGGCTGGTGCGGGCCAGTCGGGTTGTATCCAATCGTTGGCAGCCAGCATGGATGGACCCCTATTAGTTATCCCGCAGCATGTCATACCGGCGCCGTTCCACTGCAGCGCGGTCCGACAAACCCACCGCTTCGCACAGGTCCGGACTGTAGATGCGGCACGGCGCACGTTGTGCCAGCGCCGCGTCCAGCTGCTGCAGCAAGTCAGCTGGGCTCAGCTGCGGCGGCGCGGCAATGCGCCCACTGACAACATAGTGGGTTTCCTCTTCACCGCCGTGGCTGTGGTCCAGGCGTTCGTCGCGCCAGCAGGCTGCGCACAACACCTTGGAGTTTTCGGAGTGGGAATACACGATCGCGTCAGCACCCAGATCTTCCGTGGCGTCGCCCAGTTTGCCCTTTTCGTCCTGCGTGCCGGCAAAGTCATAAAACTGGTAGTTGCCGCGTACCAGCGTGGCCAGATGGGGGAACACGGGGACCTGCCGGTCTCCATAGGTGTGGTAGGTCACGGGCGCACCGTCCACCAGTACCACGTCGCCATAGTTCACCCCCAGCTCCTGGTACAAAACGCTGCGGACGATGCCGTGACACGGACTCAGGCGCTCGATCCAGATCGTTTCCTCCAGGCCCGGGTCATCGCTGTCCCTGGTGCGTTCGGCCAATGGGCGCTCGGCCAATCGCACCTTGCACTGCGCATAACCCCCGTCCGGCAACCCGAAGCGGCCTATTTCTATCTTGTTACCCAGGCGTTTCCATATCTCCAGCGCAACATCTGCAGCACCCGCACCCGTCGCACAGATGCCGGCGTTCCAATACATGGCCTGGGTGGGCTCCCCTGCGAACTTCTGTGCCAACTGGTTCTCGGCCATGCCTTCGGCAAACCGGCCCCGGGTTTTCAGGAACAGACCGTAGCTGTAGTGGGAAAAGCTGTTTTCGGGTTGCAGTGATATCAGTCGCCGTCCGGCGCGGTCTGCAATGTCGTCGTGCTGGCGGGCCATGACACGTGCGCAGGTAAAAAGGCCGGACCACAGCTGGTATTCCACTTGGGGGTCGTGCTGTTTCTCTACCGCCTCAAGAAGCGCAGCCAGCACCGCATCAAACAGGGGCGCATCCGAAGGCGCCAGGTTGAGGTAGTCGATATCACGGGCATGCTCGGTGGTGTCGCCCACCAATCCCAAAATCATGGGGTCCTGGGCGTGCGCTGCAAACACCGCAGCCAGGATCTCGGTGGCCTGCTCAATGGAACAGGCGTCTTCTGTTGCCACATCCAGCAGTGCCAATGCCACGTCACGCTGGTGCACCTGTGCCAGCAGCAAAGTCTGCACCATGGCCCATGCCGCCTCATTGCGATCGGCCTCCCATTCCGCACGAAGACCTTTTAACGTCTTCTCCAGTTGGCGTTTGGAGAATAGCCCGGCAAGAATTTTCTTCATCCGACCAAGTGTACTGACCCAAGGCCCACGGGCATGCAGCAAGCCCGCTACCATTGGTACCTGCACCATTCGCCAGCCAAACACCGGAGCCTACCGCCATGATTCTCGAACTCGCCGACATCCGCATCCACCCCGGCCAGAATGCCGCTTTTGAAGAAGCCATCCAGCGCGGCCTGGCCACCGTCATTGGCGGGGTCAAAGGTGCCCGCAGCTTCTCGGTCAACCGCGGCATTGAAAGCACGGAACGGTATGTGCTGCAAATCGTGTGGGACACGCTGGAAGACCACACCGTCGGCTTCAGACAGTCCGATGCATTTACCCAGTGGCGCGCGATCGTGGGGCCGTTTTTTGCCGGACCGCCCACCGTAGAACACTTTGAACTGGTGACCCAGTCGGTCTGAACCCATAACTTGCCATCACCCGCCATGTCCTACGTCTTCACCCCAGCCCCCACCGTCAGCATCCCCGTGATCGGCCACAGCGATCTGTTTCCCGTGCACCGTATCTACTGTGTGGGCCGCAACTATGTGGACCACGCCCTGGAGATGGGCCACAGCGGGCGCGAGGCGCCCTTCTTCTTCATGAAGCCGGCCGATGCCGTGTTGCTGGCCACACCCGGCAGCACGGCTGCCATGCCCTACCCCAGCCTGACCACCAACCTGCACCATGAGATCGAGCTGGTAGTGGCGATCGGCGTGGGCGGCGCCAACATCAAGGCGGCTGACGCCCACAAGCACATCTACGGTTACGCCGTGGGCCTGGACATGACGCGGCGCGATCTGCAGGGTGACATGAAAAAACAGGGCCGACCTTGGTGTATCGGCAAGGGTTTTGATAACTCCGCGCCGATAGGCACCATCACACCCGCGGCCCATGTGCCCGATATTGGCACCGCCGCCATCCACTTGCAGGTCAATGGCCAGGACCGCCAGCGCAGCACCATTGCCAAGCTGATCTGGAACATTGCCGAGACCATTGAGCAGTTGTCCGCCGCATGGACGCTGCAAGCTGGCGACCTGATCTTCACTGGCACCCCAGAGGGCGTGGGCGCCGTGGTGCGCGGCGACACGCTGGTGGGCGGTATCGACGGCCTGCAGAACATTAGCGTGCGTGTGGAGTAAAACCCTTGACCAGCACCACAGCCCTGCCCGCCTTTGCCTACGCCCCGCAGGCGGGTGACACCACCCGCTACCAGTCCACCGAACTGACCCGCGGCCCCTGGCACCCTGACCACCAGCACGCCGGTCCGCCCATTGCGCTGGTCTGCGGCGCATTTGAGGCCGCGGCCCAGGCCCATGGCCTGACACACATCGCACGGCTGACCGCCAACCTGATACGCCCTGTGCCCATCGGTGAACTGCAGGTGCAAATCACGCCGGTGTATGTGGGTCGCAATGCCGGGCATTTCTCGGCCCAGTTGCTGGCAGATGGCAAAGAAGTGGGTGTGTTCACCGCATTGGCCCAGCGTGAAAACGCCTTTGAGCTGCCCGACGGCCTGCCCGGCCACCCGCTGCCGGTGGCACCGCTGCCGCCAGAAGAATCACCGGTGGCCAACTTCCCGTTTGCGGGGCAGCGTGTGGGTTATTCCGATCTGGTCGAAACCCGCACGGCCAAAGGCACCATCTTCGGTGGCCCCTGTGCCATCTGGTTCCGCCTGCGCCACCCGCTGCTGGACGGCCATGTACCCAGCGCCTACCAGCGCGTGGCGGTGGCAGCCGATTCGGGCAACGGCATCAGCGCCGTACTCGACTACGAGCGTTACAGCTTCGTCAACTCCGACCTGACCGTCCACCTGTTGCGCCCGCCGGTCGGTGAGTGGATCTGCCTGGACGCACGCACCTGGCTGGGCAACAACGGCTGCGGCCTGGCGGAGTCCGCGCTGTACGATGCGCAGGGATTGATCGGCCGCTCCACGCAGAGCCTGGCCGTCAAGGCCCGTTAAAAGTTAAAAGCTACCCAACGGAAAACCATACCTCCATGCTGCGCAGCCCCATCAAACATTGCAAACAGTGCGGCACTGCCGTGGTCTACCGCCTGCCCGACGACGGCGACACCAAAGAACGCGCCGTCTGCCCGGCCTGCAACACCGTGCATTACGAGAACCCGCTGAACGTGGTGGGCACCGTGCCGCACTGGGGCGACAAGGTGCTGCTGTGCAAACGCAATATCGAACCGCGCTGGGGCAAGTGGACGCTGCCCGCTGGCTTTATGGAACTGAACGAGACCACGGCCGAGGGAGCAGCCCGCGAGACCGATGAAGAAGCCGGCGCACAGATCGAGATGGAAGGACTGTTCACGCTGCTGAACGTGGCGCGCGTCGGCCAGGTGCACCTGTTCTACCGCGCCCGCCTGCTCAGCGACGTGTTCAACCCCGGCACCGAGACCATTGAAGCACGCCTGTTCGCCGAGCACGAGATTCCCTGGGACGAGATCGCCTTTCGTACGGTCAAAGAAACCCTGGAGCACTACTTTGCCGACCGCAAGACCGGCCAGTACGGCTTCCACCAGATGGACATTGTCTAGCCATGGCGTCTGCCAAAAAGCCACAGGACAACACATTGGCCGACGCCATGTTGCAACTGGTCTTGCAGGTCCCCGGCAGTACCGAGCCCATGCGCGCGCACCCGGCCGAACGCGCCCACACGATCGCTCGCAAGGCTGCGCGCACGGCCAGTGTGGTGTCCGGCTCGCTGTCCTTGCCACCCGGGATACTGGGCTGGCTGACGGTGGTACCCGAGCTGCTGGGCGTGTGGAAGTTGCAGGCACAGATGGTGTCCGACATTGCCGGCGTCTATGGCAAGAGCAAGACGCTGGGGCGCGAGCAAATGCTGTACTGCCTGTTCCGCCACATGTCGGCCCAGGTGTTCCGTGACGTGGTGGTCCGCGTGGGTGAGCGTTTTATCGTCAAGAAGGCGTCTTTGAAGGTCTTGCAGGCCCTGGCCCAGCAACTGGGTTTGCAGGTGTCCAAGGCTGTCATCAGCAAGGGGGCCACGCGTTTTGTGCCGCTGGTGGGTGCGGTGGGAGCCGGCGCCTATGCCTACTTCGACACGTTGCAGGTTGCCAAAACGGCGGTGGAACTGTTCGAGCGCGAGACCGTGGTGGATGCCGATGCCCAAGAGGTATGGGTCGATGTGGACGTACATACCCACGATGGCCTGCAGGAAAAAAAGTCCACATATAAAAGAGGCCTATAGCCCCCGCCAATTCTGGCTAAGTCGCTATAAAAACAGGAGCGATTGTTTTGGACTTCTTGCACAACCTGCAATGGGTGCTCCCGCTGCGCAGCCCGGCGCTGACCCAGTGGGCGATCGGCTTCTCGTGGCTGGGCTACACCACCTTCATCATCTTTTTCATCGCCATCGGTTACTGGACCTGGAACAAGGCCATCTTCTACCGATTGCTGCTGCTGGTGGCCATCAACGCCCTGGTGAACGCCTATGTCAAAGACCTGGTGCAAGACCCGCGTCCTGCGCAGGCGCTGCGCCTGGACGATCTGGTGGGCACCAGCTACGGCCTGCCCAGTGCCCATGCCCAAATGGCTGTGGTGATGTGGCTGTGGCTGGCCTGGGAGGTGCGTCGCGCATCCCTCTGGGTTCTGTGCATCCTGATCGCGTTGGGCGTGATGCTGAGCCGCATGTACCTGGGCGTACACGACCTGGAGGATGTGCTGGTGGGCGCGGCGCTGGGTGGGGCCAGTCTGTTTGCGTTTGAACGGTTGCGCAAAGACCACTGGCCGTGGGACAACGCGGTGGGTCTGAGGGTGCTGGCCATTGCAGCAGTCACTGGGGCTGCCCTGCTGGCCTGGCCCAATGGCTTTACCGCACCCGACTACATTCCACTGGTTGCCGGCTCGCTGATCGCAGCGACTTTGGGCATGCATTGGGACAAGAACCATCTGCGTTTTGCAGCGCCACCCCAGTTTTGGCGCAAGCTTGCCATGGGCCTGGTGGGCACGGCCCTCTTCATGGGTGAACAGAAGCTGCTCAAACTGCTGGGGCCTGTAGTGCCGCTGGACCCCATGGCGTGGGCCTTTGTCAAAGGTCTGGTCAATGGAATATGTGTGGCAGTGCTGATGCCGGCCGTTTTTGTAGGCCTGCGTTTGGCGCTACCATCAGCAGCCCAACACTCCACCGGGTCCTCCGACCCACCCCTTTCCGCTGCCCGCTAACCCCTATCCATGGCCAAACTGTTTTTCCGCTACTCGGCAATGAACGCCGGTAAATCCACCGCCCTGCTGCAAATCGCCTACAACTACGAAGAGCAGGGCCAGCGCGTGCACCTGTTCACCGCCGGCATTGACGACCGCAGTGGCGCCGGCTGTATCGCATCCCGCCTGGGCCTGCAGCGCCAGGCCGATGTGTTTGATGACCACACCGATTTCTTTGCGCAGTTGACGGACGAGGCAGGTCTCGCCTGCGTGCTGATCGACGAATCACAATTTTTGACGCCCGAACAGGTGCGCCAGTTGCACCGCCTGGCCAATGTGCGCGGCGTGCCCGTCATCTGTTTTGGCCTGCGCTCGGATTTTCAGGGCAATGCCTTCCCGGGCTCGGCCCAACTGCTGACGCTGGCCGACGACATCGAAGAGATCAAGACCATCTGTGGCTGCGGCCGCAAAGCGACCATGAACATCCGCATCGACGACCAAGGCCAGCGTGTGCATGCCGGCGCCCAGGTGGAGATTGGCGGCAATGAGCGCTACCAGCAGGTGTGCGCGCGATGCTTTTACAAAGGTGACGCCTGAGCGCGTAAGCGACTAGGCGCCGAAGCGTTTTGCTCCGTGTCCCCCGCCCGCTACGCGGGCTCCTCCTTTACCTGCGCAAAACGCTTCAGTGCCCAGCCGCTAGGCCAACATGTCGCGGATCTGCTGCAGGGCCGCCGGGTCTTCCATCGTCGTCAAGTCGCCCGGGTCACGCCCCTCACACACAGCCTGGATCGCGCGGCGCAGCAGCTTGCCGCTGCGGGTCTTGGGCAGTACGGTCACAAAGCGCACGCGGGCTGGGCGGCCTACGGCGCCTATGCTGTTGTCTACCACCTTCATCACTTCGGCTTCCAGCTTGGCTCGGGCTGCATCGTCCACCAGCGCGCTGGCATCCTTGACGACGGCAAAGGCGACGGCCACCTGGCCCTTCAGCGCATCGGCAATCCCCACCACGGCCACTTCGGAAATATTGGGGTGGCTGGAGATGCTCTCCTCAATCTCGCGCGTGCCCAGGCGGTGGCCGGCGACGTTGATGACGTCATCGGTGCGGCCCAGGATGAAGAAGTAGCCGTCCTTGTCGCGCACACCCCAGTCAAAGGTGTTGTAGACCAGTTTGCCGGGAATGCTGTTCCAGTAGGTTTTGACAAAACGCGCATCGTCACGCCATACGGTTTGCATACAACCGGGGGGTAGCGGCCCTTCAATGGCGACCACGCCCTTCTGGTCCGCACCGGTCAGTTCCTCGCCAGTGTTCTCGTCCAGCAGTTTGACGTTGTAACCGACCATGGCTACGCCCGGGCTGCCGAACTTGCTGGGTGCTTTCTCCACACCGTTGGCGATGCTGAGGATGGGCCAACCGGTTTCGGTCTGCCAGTAGTTGTCGATGATGGGTTTGCCCAAGGCTCCGCTGATCCACTGCGCCGTGGGTTCGTCCAGCGGCTCGCCCGCCAGGAAGAGTGCGCGCAGGCTGGAAAGGTCGTACTTCGTCAGCAGCGCCGGATCCTGTTTCTTGAGCACCCGCACGGCGGTGGGCGCGCTGAACATGACCGTCACCTTGTACTTCTCGACCAGGCTCCACCAGATGCCGCCATCCGGGCGCGTCGGCAGGCCCTCGTACATGATGGTGGCCATGCCGGCGATCAGCGGGCCGTAGACGATGTAGCTGTGGCCCACGACCCAGCCGATGTCGCTGGTGGAGAAATACGTCTCGCCCGCCTTGCCGCAAAAGATGTGTTCCATGCTGGCCGCCAGCGCCACGGCATACCCGCCGGTGTCGCGCTGCACACCTTTGGGCTTGCCGGTGGTGCCGCTGGTGTACAGCGTGTAGCTGGGGTGGGTGGACTCCAGCCAGACGCAGGGGACGACAGTGTTCAAGTGTTTTTGCCGCAGAGCCCCCCAGGAATGGTCACGTCCCGCTACCATTTCCATAGCAACCAGTTGCCGGTCGGCAAGTAACACGGCGTTGGGTTTGTGGCTGGACAGGCTGATCGCCTCGTCCAGCAGCGGCTTGTAGGCGATGGCTTTGCCCCCGCGTGAGCCAGCGTCAGCGCTGACGATGACCGTCGGGCTGGCGTCTTCAATGCGCGATGCCAGGGAGCCGGCCGCAAAACCGCCAAACACGACCGAGTGGATCGCACCAATACGCGCACAGGCCAGCATGGCAAACGCCGCCTCGGCAATCATGGGCATATAGATCAACACCCGGTCGCCTTTTTGAACGCCCAGTTCCAGCAGTGCGGCGGCCATACGCTGTACCTCAGCATGCAGCTCGGCAAAGGTGTAGACCTTCTCGGTGTTGGTCTCGCTGGATACGGCGATCAGCGCGGACTGGTCGGGGCGGTCCTTGAGGTGGCGGTCGACCGCGTTGTGGCACAGATTGGTGGTGCCGCCGACAAACCAGCGGGCAAACGGCGGGTTGGCGTAGTCACATATCTGCTGCGGCGGGGTTTGCCAGTCAATGCGCTGGGCTTGTTCGGCCCAAAAGCCGTCGCGGTCGTTGATGGAACGGCGGTAGAAATCTGCGTAGGCGGTCATCAAACATCCCTCAAGAATCCAAAATCTGAATTCATAATTATGAGGATGCAGCTTGCAGGCGCCTGACGCGCGCCGCTGGGACTCCAGAAGCCTGGGCGGCAGAGTGTTCTGCACAGGTAAAGGGGGAGCCCGCGCAGCGGGCGGAGGACACGGAGCAGAGCGCTTTGCCGCTCAGGCTTCTGGCTTCACTTAATGAGCGCCTGCATGGCCTTGAAATCCGGATGCTCGGCGCTGCGAATCCACTCAAAGGCCACCATTTCGGTGGTCACCAGCTCTGCGCCGGCGCCGGCCAGGCGGTCAAAGGCGGCGTCGCGGTTGCGCTCGGTACGGGAACTGCAAGCGTCTGTCACGACCCAGACCTCGAATTCGTCTTCCAGCAGATCCAGCGCCGTCTGCAGCAGGCAGACATGGGCTTCACAACCGGCCAGCACGATGGTGCCGCGTGGTTCGCTGCCAGGTGGTGGCTTCTGCAAATGTTTTGGCAGGCTGCGGGCATTGCCCTGCACTGGTTTGGGTTCGGGGCGCAGCCATTCGCCCAGACCCTCTTCCACCGCGCTGAACTGCATTTTGGACAAGACGCGCGCACCGGCTTGCTGCAGGGCAGCCGCCAGTTCGGGCACGCTGCCACCCAGTTTGGACGGGTTTTGCTCGGTGGCAAAGGTCGGCACACGTAACAGCGCGGCCAGTTGGGCCAGGCGCACCGCATTGGCCAGCACGGCGGGGCCGTCCAGCAGTGCGGGCATCAGGCGTTCCTGGTAATCCACCAGCACCAGCTGGGAGTCTTCGAGGTCTAACAGCATGCTGGGTGGCCAGGTGGTGGGGTTTACGAACGCTCGGCCGCGGCAGCGGCGGTGGCCTCGTCCAGCGCCTTGCAGGACGGGGAGCACACGGCCTGGGACTTGCCCAGCACTTTGCGGGTGGTCATCAGTGAACGTGCCCGGTGCTTGCCGCACAGGAAACACGACATGGTGGCACCGCCAAACGAGGCGGCGGCCATGAACGGGGAGCCGGAAACCTTGGATTTGTACCGCAATCCGTCCGGTAAAACGGTTGTCTTTGATTCTGCTTTTGCCATGTAAGTACCCTCTTTTGCCTTGGCTTGACGCCGTAAAAACCACGGGTTAAGCTCCGTTGATGCGAATTATCCTCGTTCTTACGCTCCTTTTCCTAGCCTTTAGTGCATACGCCAAACCGCAATCCCAACCTGACGACATAAACGCACTCCTGGCAGAACGGGGTCTTCTAGGACGAATCGGCGAAGTTGGCCACAAGATGGAAGCTAAAGCCTCCGAGTTAGTGGTAAATGCAATGACTTTCCTCGGTGTGCCATACAAACGCGGTGGCACTGACGCCTCCACCGGTTTTGACTGTAGCGGATTTGTCCGTGCGATTTTTGAGCAAACTGCCGGCCTCGTGCTCCCCCGTAAGGCCATCGAACAGGCCGCCGCCTCCCAAAAAATCGACCGCGCGGACCTTCAACCCGGTGATCTGGTGTTTTTCAACACCATGCGCCGCGCCTTCAGCCATGTCGGCATCTATGTCGGCGAAGGCAAATTCATCCATTCCCCCAAACCGGGTGCCGAAGTGCGGGTCGAAAGCCTGTCGGTCGCCTACTGGGCACGCCGTTTTGACGGTGCCCGGCGCGTTCCGGTTGAAGAATCCCCCGCTCCCAGCGTCCCCTGATCTGGCCCCGTGGTGCGCCGCCGCCTGCCACCACTCACCCGTGTTTTGATGCGCCGCAGCATTATTGCCATAGCTGCGGCTTTCGGCCTGCCGACGCTGGCACAGGTCAACACGCCATCTACAGCGCCTGAAACGCCCCGCTCCACCGAATCCCCCGATCGCGAAAACACGCCAGCGGCCAAAACACCCCCCAGTAAAGACAGCAAAGATCCTTCCACGCTCAACCGCGTGGAGGTCGTTGGCACCACCGGCGAAAACGATATGCGCCGCGCGTCCACGGCCGCCAAGATTGTCATTGGCAATGAAGAAATTGAGCGTTTTGGCGACAGCTCGGTCGGTGAGGTCTTGAAGCGCCTGCCCGGCGTCACCACCGGCGGCCGCCCCGGCCGTGGGGG
>JAZKDY010000089.1:23273-38692 GCA_040387325.1 Pseudomonadota bacterium
ACGCATGCGTGGCATGGGTGGCGGCTACACCCAGTTGCTGGTCAACGGCGAACGCATGCCGCCCGGCTTCTCACTGGAGAGCCTGCCACCCGACCAGGTGGAACGGATTGAGGTGATGCGCGCACCGACTGCCGAATTTGGTGCCCAGGCCGTGGCGGGAACGATCAATATTGTGCTGAAGGACGCCCTTCAGAAAACGCTGAACGAAGTCAAGCTGGGTGCAAGCGTGGAAGACGGCGCAGCCTCGCCCAACGCTTCCTGGACCCGCAACGACAAGTTCGGTGAGGCTATCTCCTACACGGTAACGCTCACCGCCAGCCGCAACGACAGCCTGGACAAAAGCGACACCCGTACACGCTGGTACGACCTGCCATCAGGAAATCAGGTGCTGGACCAGCATGAGTATGGCGCCACACGCAGCAAACGCGACAGCCTCAACCTGAATGCGCGCGTGCAAATGGCGCTGGGGGAAGGTGAATCCGTGCTGCTGACACCTTTTGTGGTTGCATCCAAGAGCGCAATCAGTTCGGAGAGCCGACTGGATCAAGCACCGGGTGGTGCCATCCCGCCGCCCTATGCGCGCTACGCCAGCGAGGGCGACGGACGCTTCGCGATGGTGCGCACCAACACCCAGTGGCAAAAAACACTGGGCGATGGCAAAAAGATGGAAATACGTTACGGCGTGGGCACCATCAGCGGCAGTTATGAGAGCCATAGCGTGCGCCAAGAATATGGCACCACTAACCCACCCACCCGCGCCGTTGATGACACTACCTATAACCGCGAACGCAGCTGGAATCTGACTGGAAAACTCTCACAGCTGTTGGCGAACGAACACAGTCTGGTCGGAGGGGTGGAGCTAGACAGCAGCGTGCGCCACAACGGCCGCACCACTCTGGACAATGGCTTGCCCATACTGACGGAATTTGGCGACGACCTGCATTCCGCCATCCTGCGCGTGGCCGCATATGCGCAAGACGAATGGAACCCGAGCAAACAAATCTCAGCCTATGCGGGCCTGCGCTGGGAGGGCATAGAAACCCGCAGCAACAGCGATGTCTATCAGGCCAGAAACCAGAGCGGTGTGCTCTCTCCTTTGCTGCACGCCACCTACAAGCCTTATGAGAATAGCCGCGACCAGTTTCGCAGCAGCCTGACGCGAAGCTACAGGGCGGCCACGACCGGTGAACTCATAGGACGCCCCGCCATTTCACAACGTTTCCCCACCGGATCCAATGAGGTCGGCAGCCCCGACCGCGCCGGCAACCCTGCCCTGACCCCTGAGCTGACCCGTGGCTTCGAGTTTGCCTACGAGCACTACCTGGGCAAAGGCGGCCTCGTCAGCGCCAACTACTTCTACCGCCGCATCGACGACCTGATCCGCAACGTGGTAGCGCTGGAGGATGTGAGCTGGTCCGGCAACAAACGCTGGGTGTCCCGGCCCCAGAACGTGGGCAATGCCACGGCACAGGGTATTGAGCTGGAAGCCAAGTTCCGCATGGACGAGATGTGGGCCGAAGCCCCACCCGTGTCTTTACGCGGCAATGTCAGTTTTTTTGATTCCAGGGTAGACAGAGTGCCTGGCCCCAACAACCGCCTGGAAGGTCAGCCCCTGGGCACGGCCAATCTGGGCGCAGACTACAGGCTGCGCGGCCTGCCCATCAGCATGGGGGTTGGTGTGAACTACACACCGGCCTACGATTTGCAGCTGAGTGACATCCAGAGCAGTTCTGTTGGCGCCAAGGTGGTGACAGACGCCTTTTTGCTCTGGTCAGTCAACCCCAAAACCCAGGTGCGGCTGAGCGCCAACAACCTGCTGCCGCGCGATTACATGAACACCGGCAGCATCTTCAACAGCACACAACGCCAGGACAACCAGAGCGCCAACCCATCGAACGTGCGATGGGGGGTTCGCCTGGAGCTGAAGCTGTAGCCGAACCCTTGGCTCTTTGCGGCCGGAGACTCAGGCCTTTTTGCCGGCCTTGGCAAATACGCCGGTGCAGGCCTCACGCGCGCTGTCTTTCTCGGGCAGCTTGGCGCAGACACCATTGAGTTGCGCGCTTAGTTTTTGCACCACCGGTGTGTGCTTACCACCGGCATTCCAGGCATTGAGTTGCGCACCCATCTTCTCCAGACTGCGACGGTTGCGCTCATAAAAGGTCTCAGGCGCCGCATCCAGCTCCCCAATCACTTGGGCTGCAGCCTTCTCGATGCGGGCACTGTCCTGTGGCGCCATGGCGATCAGCTTTTGTACATAACCACTGCCCCACTGCAGGCGCGTGGCCGGGCCCATGGAACCGGCGTAGGCTTTCTCGGCCCAGTCCAGCGCAGCGACCTTGTCATCGCGCAGCTTGGCGTTGGATGACAGCACCAGCATGTGGTAGTAGCTGGACACGGCCTTGGGTAGCTCGGCCTTCAGCATGGCATCGGATGCGTCGATCAGGCCCGCCTGGCTCAGCAGATGTGCGGCAGAGGGGATGACCGCCTGGCGTTCGTATTTGTCGGTGCTGCTGGTGTCGGCCTTGTTGGCAGCAGCCTGGGCTTGGGCCACCAGTTCGGGGGCGAGCTCGGGCTTGGTGCCTTTGGGCTTGTCCATCAACGCCAACGCCACCTTGGCCTGTACGGCGCCCAGTTGGTCGGCCTTGGACAAACCGGTGTCTACCGACAGCTTGTCCAGCGCGCTGTTCAGCGCAGCCAGCAGCGTGGTGCGCTCTGCGGTGCCGTCCGTGGTAAGTACGGTCGCAATGTCATTGGAGTAGTTGACAAAAATATCACCGTTCTCCCGCATACGCGGTGCGTCGGCCAGAATCTTGTGCACTTGGGCCAAGGCCTGCGCCTTGTCCAGACCGGTCGTCTTGTCCTGGGCGGCCATGGCGACAGACCGCAGCGTCAGCCGCGCAGATGCTTCTTGCTGCTCAGGCGGGCATTTCTGCGCCAGTTTCTGCACGGTGGATGCCAGGTCTTTCTTGGGCAGCAACTGTGCCTCGTCAATGTCCCACGCATAGTAGGCCAGCATGCGCCAATCGTCAGTGCTCAGTGCAGGAGTTGCACCGGCGGTGGCCATGGCGGCGGTGAGGGTTTCCTTGATCGGTTGTGTGGCGCTCATGCCCATCTTCAGGATCTGCATGTACTGGACTGCATCCACTTCACCGGGCAGGCGTGTCAGCTCGGTGCCGTCGGGTTTGAACAAAATGGTGGTGGGGTAACCGCGCACCTTGAACTGTGTGCCCAGCTTTTGGGCCCCCGGCGTGTCGCCGTCCAGATAGACGGGGATGAATCCCTTGCTACGCTCCACAAAATCGGGCCGGTTGAAGACGGTTGCCTTGATCTGGTTGCAAGGTGGGCACCAGACAGCGCCCCAATACAAAAACACAGGCTTGTTTTCGGCCTTGGCCTTGGTAAAGACAGCATCCAGGCTGGCGCCCTCGGGTTTGACCCAGTCAATGGTCGCATGCGCCACAGCGGCAGCCGGCTTTGCGGCGGGGGGTGCAGCGACTTCCGGCGCTTTGGAACAGGCCACCAATACAACGGGGATGGCAGCCAGCAATGCTAAACGTGTCATGGAGAGCAAACCCAAGTAACTAAAACCCTGGATTTTGCGCCAAGTTACAGCGCCCCGCATCCGGTGACACCCCTAGCCCCCACTCTGCACCGCCTTTACCTCCACTTCACGTCCAGTTAACCGCCGAGCAAATTTCGGCAAGGAAGATGCAGGCATGCAAAAACTCCAGCACCCCACCCCCCTACGCCGCGCCCTGCCCCTCCAGGCTTTAACTGTGGGTTGGGCACTTGCCACCATGGGCTTGCCCCTACCTGGTTTTGCGCAAGCCAGCCCTGCACCGGCTGCGACAACGGCCCCAGCCCTGGCATCCACCGCCCTGCCCGACATGACCGGAATTGCCGCCAAACTATCCCCCAGCGTGGTCAACATCAGCGTGCGCGGCGTGCGCAAGCTGTCTACGGCCGCCCAAACGGGCGCCCCCGAGTCCAATGGCGCAAAAGGCACGGCCGAAGAACTGGCCACACGTGAATACCTGCGCCGCTTCCAGCAACGTTTTGGGGAGTTGCCACCCCAGTTGAACGTGCCCGTACGGGGCGAGGGCTCTGGCTTTATCGTGCGGGCCGATGGTGTGATCATCACCAATGCCCATGTGGTCAACGATGCGGAAGAGGTCGTTGTCAAGTTGTCAGACCGCCGCGAATTTGTCGCCACCGTGCTGGGCACCGACAAACGCACCGATATTGCCGTATTGAAGGTAGACGCGATCAATCTGCCTGCGGTTTCGCTCAACACGTCCAGGCAGTTGCGGGTCGGTGAATGGGTGATGGCCATTGGCTCACCTTTTGGGCTGGAGAGCACGGTGACGGCGGGCGTGGTCAGCGCCACCCGCCGGTCGCTGCCGGGTGATGGCACCGTGCCCTTTATCCAGACCGATGCGGCGGTCAACCCCGGCAACTCCGGTGGGCCGCTGATCAATATGCAGGGCGAGGTGATAGGCGTCAACTCGCAGATCTTTTCCCTGTCGGGTGGTTACCAAGGTGTGTCTTTTGCCATCCCCATGGATGTGGCGGTGCACATCCAGCAGCAAATTCTGGTGACCGGCAAGGTACGCCACGCCAAGATGGGTGTGGCGGTTCAAGAGGTGGACCAACTGCTGGCCGAATCCTTTGGCCTGCCCAAACCCGCGGGCGCACTGGTGTCGGACCTGGTCAAGGGCGGTGCTGCGGACAAGGCCGGCCTGGCGATTGGTGATGTGGTGTTGACAGCCAACGGCAAGGTGCTGGACCAGGCCGGTGACTTTTCCATCGTGGTAGGTCTGGCCCAGCCGCGTGACCGCCTGGACCTGACCGTGTGGCGCAGGGGCAAACAACTCCCCCTGGTGGTGACGATGGACGATGCCACGGAGAGCATGGCCAAGAAGGTGGCGGACATTGCCACCAGCACGGCCGTCAATCGCCTGGGCATTGCCCTGCGGCTGCAAAAACCCGAAGAGCTGCGCAACTCGGGCTCCAGCACCGGCCTGTTCATCGACAAGGTCAGCGGTGCCGCCGAACGCGCCGGTGTGCAGCCTGGCGACCTGCTGCTGGCCATCAACCAGGAGCCCGTTGTCTCTGTTGACCAGGCGCGTACCTCGGCGGACCGCGCCGGGCGTTCGGTCGCGCTACTGTTGATGCGCGATGGTGACCGTATCTTCATCCCGCTGCGCCTGGCCGCCCTGCCTACCATCTAGTCCTTCAGTGGTGGGCGGCGCGCAGCTCCCGGGCCGCCGCCACCATATTGACCAAGGCTGGCACCACCTCGGTCCACTGGCGGGTCTTCAGCCCGCAATCGGGGTTGACCCACAGGCGATCCGCCGGAATGCGTTCGGCCGCCTTCTGCATCAGCTGCACCATGTGCTGCTGCGTGGGAATGTTGGGCGAGTGGATGTCATACACGCCTGGCCCAATCTGGTTGGGGTAGTTGAAGGTGTCAAACGCATCCAGCAGCTCCATGTCGGACCGCGAGGTCTCGATGGTTATCACATCGGCATCCATGTCGGCAATGGACGCGATGATGTCGTTGAACTCCGAATAACACATGTGGGTGTGGATCTGCGTTGCGTCGCCCACGCCATTGGCCGTGATGCGGAACGACTCCACCGCCCAGTCCAGGTAATGCTGCCATTGCGATTTGCGCAGCGGCAGCCCTTCGCGCAGCGCCGCCTCGTCGATCTGGATCACGCGCACACCGGCCTTCTCCAGGTCCAGCACCTCTTCACGTATCGCCAGTGCCAGTTGTTTGCAAGACACCGCGCGCGGCTGGTCATCCCGCACAAACGACCAGTTGAGGATCGTCACAGGGCCTGTCAACATGCCCTTCATGGGTTTGGTGGTTTGGGACTGCGCGTACTGGATCCAGTCCACCGTCATCGCCTTGGGCCGGGTGATGTCGCCAAACAGAATAGGTGGCTTCACACAACGCGAGCCATAGGATTGCACCCAGCCAAACTGGCTGAAGGCATAACCGTCCAGCTGTTCGCCAAAGTACTCCGCCATGTCATTGCGTTCAGCCTCGCCGTGCACCAGCACGTCCAGGCCCAGCACTTCCTGCTCCCGCACACTGCGGCGAATCTCGGCCTGCATCGCCGCCTTGTAACCCGCTTCGTTCAGCATGCCAATCTTGAACTGGCTGCGCGCCTGGCGAATCTCCGCCGTTTGCGGGAAGGAGCCAATGGTGGTGGTAGGGAATGCGGGCAGCTTCAGGTGCGCGGCCTGCAGCGCCGCACGCCGGGCATAGGCGCTCTGGCGTTGGCCCAGCTTGGCGTCGATCTGCGCAATGGCTGCCTTGACGGCTGGCTTGTTCACGCGGGGTGATGTGCGGCGTGCAGTGATGGCGCGCTGGTTTTCTGCCAGGGCTTCCCTGACTGCACCGCGACCGTGGTTCAGTGCAGTAGCCAACACCTTGAGCTCATCCAGCTTCTGCAAGGCATAGGCCAGCCAGGACTTCACATCCGCATCCAGCTTGTGCTCCTGGCTCAGGTCCACCGGCACATGCAGCAGCGAGCATGACGGTGCAATCCACAGCTGCCCACCGCGCTTGCCGGCAATGGGCTCCACCCAATCCAGCACCGCATTCAAATCGGTCTTCCAAATGTTGCGGCCATTGACCACACCCAGCGACAACACCTTGTGCTGCGGCAACAGGTTCAGCAGCGGCTGGATCTCGTCGCGCCCATTGATCGCGTCAATGTGCAGACCGGCCACCGGCAGGTTGGCGGCCAGGTACTGGTTCTCTTGCAGCTGACCAAAGTAGGTGGCCAGCAGCAGCTTGACGCGGCAGCTCTTGAGCTGGTGGTAGGCCGTGTTGAATGCATGGTGCCAGTCGGCATCCAGCTCGGTTACCAGCAAGGGTTCGTCGATCTGCACCCACTCCACACCCTGCGCGGCCAGTGTTTCCAGCAGTTCGGCATACACGGCCAGCAGGCGTGGCAGCAGCGCCAGCTTGTCCGATCCGTCTTTGGCCTTGCCAATGCCCAGATACGTGACGGGGCCGATGATGACCGGCTTGGCTTTCACGCCCTGCGCCTTGGCCTCGGCCAGTTGCTCGATCAGGCGCGATGCGTCCAGCGTGAACATGGTCTCTGCCGTGAGCTCCGGCACGATGTAGTGGTAGTTGGTGTCAAACCACTTGGTCATCTCACCCGCTGCCACGCCACCGCAGCAAGCACCATGGTCCTCGGCGCCTTGGGCCGAGCGGCCTCGGGCCACACGGAAATAGTTGTCCAATGCATCGCCATGGAAGCCCTGCACCCGCGCCGGCAAATTGCCCAGCGTGAAGCTCATGTCCAGCACCTGGTCGTAAAACGCGAAATCACCCACGGGTGCCCAATCCAGGTCGGCCTGCTGCTCCCAGTGGCGCTGACGCAGCTGTGCGCCCAGGCCCTTCAGTGCGTCGCGCGGGGTCTCACCTTTCCAGTACGACTCCAGCGCAAACTTGAGTTCGCGCTTGGCGCCGATGCGGGGAAAGCCGAGGTTGTGTGTGGTGATCATGGTGCCCTTTTTCTACGGATAAAGTTGTCAGATGGCGCAAGGTTAAAGACAACGACCCATGAAGTAAAATGATCTTATTTCAACGAACGATTACATTTATTCATGATTGAACGCATGCATCTGGCCATCGTCCGCGAGGTGGACAAACAGGGCTCACTCACCGCTGCCGCCAGTGTGTTGTGCCTGACCCAATCTGCGCTGAGCCACACCGTCAAGAAGCTGGAGCAGCAGATGGGCACCCCCATCTGGCTGCGCGAGGGCCGCAGCCTCATACCCACACAGGCCGGGCGTTATTTGCTGGCCGTGGCCAACCGGGTGTTGCCCCAGTTGGAAATGGCCGAGGCGCGCATGTATCAATACGCCCAGGGTGAACGCGGCACACTGCGCATCGGCATGGAGTGCCACCCCTGCTACCAATGGCTGCTGAAAGTGGTATCGCCCTACCTGGCCGCGTGGCCGGATGTGGAGGTGGACGTCAAACAGAAGTTCCAGTTCGGCGGCATAGGCGCGCTCTTTGCGTATGAGATTGATCTGCTGGTCACGCCGGACCCTCTGTTCAAACCCGGTCTGCGTTTTGTGCCAGTGTTTGACTACGAGCAGGTGCTGGCCGTCAACCGCGAACACCCTTTGGCCAAACTGAAGCATGTGAAGCCTGAGCAGCTTGCGGGCGAGGTGCTGATCTCTTACCCCGTGCCACTGGACCGGCTGGACATCTACAACCGATTTTTAATGCCCGCCGGCATCAGCCCCGAGCGCCACAAAACCATTGAGACCACCGACATCATGTTGCAGATGGTGGCCAGCGGCCGCGGCGTGGCCGCCCTGCCCCGCTGGCTGGTGGAAGAGTACGCCGACAAGTTGCCCGTGGTGCCCGTGCGCCTGGGTAAGGACGGCATAGACAAACAGATTTTTCTGGGTGCGCGCGAGGCCGATGTAGACATTGACTACCTGCGGGCTTTTGTAGACCTGGCCCGGCACGCCGCCCTTTAACGCAACCCAAAACACTCTGTTCACGATCGCACAGACGACGCCTTCTGCCCTTTCATACAGTTCCAACCAGGTTGTATGACATTACAAAGGCCAAACACTGTGTTTACCACTTCACTTACCTTTCACCGGGTTGCCATTGCCGCGGGGGTTGTTTCCGCCAGCGCGGCTTTTACACCCGCATCCGCGGCGCCGTCAGACGCGCTGGACCCCTTCAGCATTTCCATTGGCGCCTACATCGTCAACCCCAGCGCAAATGTGAGTGTGAACACGCCCTATGGGTCGGCCAGTACGGGTGACGTGTCCTCCCACGAGGTGCAGGTGCCGCGGCTCAAGGCAGACTTTTTGCTGGGAGACCGGCAGGGCTTTGCATTGGACTACTACGGTTTTAACCGCCAGTACTCCGACACGCTGAACCGCTCGTTTGCCGCTGGCGACTCCGAGGTAAATTTCACTGGAAACATCCATGCCAATGTGGGCCTGGATCTGGCCAATGCATCCTACCGATGGTGGTTTGGCCAGGGGGCAGACGTCATCGGCGTTGGCGTGGGCGCGGCCTATTACCGCATCCGTTTCGGAGTGGATGGATTCGCTGCAACCAATATCGACAATGCCTCAGGTTACGCAAATGCACACTACAGCGCCAGTACCTTTGCGCCGCTGGTGCAGCTTGGCTGGCGCCACGCTTTTTCTCCCCATGCGAGGCTGTATGTCGACCTGTCCGGTATCGAAAAAAGTGGCGGCAATTTGAACGGCCATATCTACAACGCAGCCATCGGAGGAGAATGGTATTTTGCGAAGAAGATCGGCGTGGGTGTCGAATACAGCGCTACTCGCGTCAAGATTCGCGTTGACGGAAACAACGAGAGACTGGACTTGCGCATGAACGGCCCAACCGTCTTCCTGAAAGCCCGATTCTGATCAACAACTGAACCGCAGAGGCGCACAGTTTGCGAGAATGCGGTTTCCACACACCCAGGAGAGCCACCATGGTCAGCAAAAACACCATTTGCATTTGGTATGACGGCACCGCGCTCGATGCGGCCAGGTTCTATGCCGAGACATTCCCGGACAGCAAGGTAAACGCCGTGCACCACGCACCGGGCGACTACCCATCGGGCAAACAAGGTGATGTGTTGACCGTTGAGTTCACGGTCATGGGCATCCCCTGCCTGGGCTTGAACGGCGGGCCTACTTTCAAACACACCGAAGCATTCTCGTTCCAGGTGGCAACCGACACCCAGGAAGAAACCGACCGCCTGTGGAACACCATCATCGGCAACGGTGGCCAGGCCAGCGCATGCGGCTGGTGCAAAGACAAATGGGGACTGTCCTGGCAGATCACGCCGCGTGTGCTGATTGCCGCCATCAGCAACCCCGACCCCGCTGCAGCCAAGCGTGCGTTTCAGGCCATGATGGATATGACCAAGATCGACATCGCCGCCATCGAAGCGGCCCTGCGCGGCTGACCAGACCCATGCCCCGTAACCAAGACCTCAGTCACACCATCCAATGCCAATGCGGCCACATCCGTGGCCTGCTCACGCCAACATACCCGTCCAACCGCTGCGTTTGTTACTGCGACGACTGCCAGGCTTTTGCACGGCACTTGCAAGCGCCAGACACTATGGACGCCCGCGGTGGTACCGAAATCATCCAGGTGCCGCCGTCGAACCTGCAGTTCACCCAAGGCACCGAAAAACTGGCCTGCCTGCGCCTGACCGACGCTGGCATGCTGCGCTGGTACGCCACCTGCTGCAACACCCCCATTGGCAATACACCCGCCAACCAGCGCATGTCGTTTGTCGGCCTGATCCACACCTGCCTGGGTAATGCCACGGTGCGAGAAGCATCCTTCGGCCCCGTCACCATGGTGGTGGGCGCCAAGACCGCAATCGGTGCAGACAAGCCCGCGCAAAAAGGGCTGTTCAGCGGCATTGCCAAAACCATGGGCATGATCATCAAGGCCCGCCTGAGCGGAGCCTACCGGCGTAACCCATTTTTCAGGCAAGACACCGGTTTAGCTGTGGCAACACCCACTGTGCTGTCTGCCAGTGCGCTCAGTGCCGCAAAAGCGGCGGCAGTATCCTGACCCTGCATGTCAGCCCTTGTACTCATGCAGCCCAGCGCACACCTGCGCGACTCGTACCGCGCACTGGTTGCCGAGTTTGTGGCCTATGGAGATGCGCTGGTCCCGTTCACCCTGTCGTTTGACCATGCAGACTTCGACGCCTTTTTGACCAGGCTGGCCGACTGTGCCAAAGGTGTGGGTGTGCCCGATGGCTTTGTCCCACACTCCACCCTCTGGCTGGTGCGGGACTGGACGGAGGTTGTGGGCGTATCCAACATCCGCCACAGCCTGACGCCGGCGCTGCTGCGCGAAGGCGGCAGCATTGGCTACGGCATACGGCCCAGCGCGCGGCGCCAGGGGCTTGGCACGGCGATCCTGCGTTTGTCGTTGTTGAAGGCTGCAGAGCTGGGCGTGCCGCGCGCGCTGGTCACCTGCGGCAAGCAAAACGTAGCATCTGCTGGAGTCATTGTGCGCAACGGCGGCGTACTGGAGTCTGAGGAATACCTGGCTGACAGGGGTGAAGTAGTGCAACGCTACTGGATCAACTGAAGCCAGCGTGGGTTTGCAAAGGGCTGAGTGTGTATTGCCGCACTTACAAGCCAGCGGTGGGGGAATAAGGTCTGGTGTGACCCCACCCCTCGGAGAAACACCCATGAAGCCATTGACCACCCCTGCAGCGAATACTGCCCCTGCCGACACTGACCTTGCCGACCAAGCCCGCACCGGCCACGGCGTGCCTTCACAAGACCCGAATCCAGCGGCGCAGGTTCTGCTTGACCCCGAGGAAGCAGCGCGCGAAGCCCAATCCGTGTTGACAGCAGGCGGCTTACTGGCTGGTGCCGCCACCGGCGCAGCGATAGGTGTGGCCGTGGGCGGCCCGGTGGGCGTGGTGGTAGGTGCATCGGTAGGCGCCGTTGCCGGAGCACTGGGCAGCGCTGCCGCTGCAGCGACCCCCTCGGACCAGAAGCGTTTAGATAAAACCAGCCGCTATCCCCCGCGAAATATAGCGGTACCGCTATCAATTACGAAGCAAAACGACCTTCAGCGTCTGCGCGCTGGCTGCGCCAAGCGTCGGCAATCACCATTAACCGCTGTCTTGCAAGCCAGCGTGGGGGTCAACACCCCTGTGCAGTCGACTCGTCAAACAGAGACAGCTGCAATGCAGAGAGCGCAGCCTCGTCATCCATCGGGTGCACGGCGACAAAGGTGCGGTGCTGGCCATCGCCGCTATCGCGCCGGCACGGCATTTCCACACCTGGCCGCGGAGCGGTCAACTCGGTCTCGGCGACAGATTGCGCCCCGATACATGTCATGCGTTTCATACCATTCAATCCTCATGCGTAGAAATGTCTGTCTTGCCCACAGTGGCGTTCCAGAATAAGCGGCAAGCACGCCGCTGCTCTGTGCGCTGTCCAACAATGGGCACCACAAAAAAGCAGGCACACAGCAGGTGGCACCGCGGTGCGACGCATTGTGGGTAAGCGCACAGATCAAACCCAATACCGCGCCTATCGTGAACACAGAACCACGATGGAGATCCCCATGGAAGCGCGCCAGAACCAAAGACGACAAAATGATGATGCCTTCCAGGGCCGCAGGCAAACGGATATTCAGGTCACGGTTCTGGCCGCTGCCATGCGGGCGCTGATCAGGACACATTCCAACCCCAACATGCTGCGGTCGGAGTTCGACAGATTGATGGCGGGTGTACAGACCCAGCCCCAGCTCTTGCACTCAGACATGGAGTACAAGACGCAGCTGCGGCGCTTGGCGAATGATCTGTTTGACGCGAAGTAAAAGATGCCAACGCGCGCGGCGCGCAATCTACTTGCGGCGCGGCGCCTTGGTTACAGAACTCGTTTTTGGCGTTGTCATGGCGTATCAGCCTTGCGCCAGCTGCCAGGAGTTGAGTTTGGCCGCCATGCCGTCGAACACTTTTGCGGCGTGGCCGCCTTGTATATTTTGCGCGGCGATCTCACGCGCACGGCACAACAACTCACGGTCATCAGCCATTCCCAGCCACGTCAGATCACGTGGCTGCCCCAGCGCAGCAGCCGAACCGGATTGGTGTTGCATTTGCAGCGGCTGAATGTCCATGAGAGGCCTCCGTTAAAGATGCCTCTATTGGAAATTTTGGCCGCCCCAACGTCTGTGCGTTTGCCCACAATCCCACTTGCCCTGCTCTAATCACTGGCCAGGCCGCGCTCTTCGCTCCACGGAGCCAGAATTGCCGTAGTCGCAACGTATTAATATTCTATGCATGTGCTACTCCGCCCAAGTTCAAGAGTCTTACGACGAATACCGCAAGCAGTTCGGCGCGGACATCGACATCGAGACATTCGCCCAACTGTATGGCATGAAACTCTATGACAACAGAGTCAAAACGCCCCCCGGAATGGACGCTGCGTTTACAGCAGACCCACGTACTGGTCTGCAACACATTCGAGAGGCCATCCTGCAATTCAAGGCGCAACAGGTCAGCAAGCTGGGGCAAGAAATAGTTGCGCAGCGTGAAAGACTGGCCAAGGCCGAGCTAAGCCTTCAGACCAAGACCACCAAGAAGGCCACGGATGACAAGCGCATTGCAACGAGCAAGGTAGAACGAGCGCTGGAAAAGCTGGCTGATCTGCAACGGACGGACATCAAGAGCGGCGATTCCAGAATGTACCCAGGCTACTACGTGCCGGTACTGATCATGGAAAACGGCAAGAAGATCGTGCGGCCCATGCGCTACCAGTGCAGGGTAGCCGGTAGCCCCGAGAACTTTGACACCCGATTCCCCGGCACCTACAACGCCCGCCTGGATAACCTGGACGGCTTCTGGTGCCAGCAGTTTGGCTACACGCATGGTGTTGCCATCGTCACTGCCTTTTACGAATACGTGGTGGGTGCGGATGGCGCAAAGGTGGTTCTGGAGTTCAAACCCCATACCGGGCACAACATGTACGTGGCATGCCTATGGTCACACTGGACGGCTCCGGGCAAAGACGACCTGTACTCCTTCGCCTTCATCACCGACGAACCGCCTGCCGAAGTGTTAGCCGCCGGGCATGACCGCTGCATCATTCCTCTCAAGCGAGAAAACGTCGACGCCTGGTTGGACCCGGACCCCAACGATCTGGACTCGCTGTATGACATCCTTGAGGATAGGGAGCGGCCCTACTATGAGCACCGATTGGCGCAATAGGGGGTACGGCGCAACACCCTGCACGGTTAAGACTCTTCGCGGCCAAGCCGCTCAGTCACCCGTGCGCTGAAGATGTACATCGCAAGCAAGGTGATCATGCCAACGCGCATGAGCGCATCCTTGTTGGCCGCCACACCATAGTCGTTGAAGGTGATTCCCCAGGCCACCGCAAGCATCAGACCATAGGCCCAGGGCCCAAGTCTGGAGCCTATCGACAACAGCATTCCGCTGATCGCAATCAGTAGCCCCGTCACAGGATAAAAAAGCAGCGTGTCGGAGTACCCGGCAAAGACCAGCGCGCTTCCCAGAATACACAAGAGAATTCCCAATACACGCGGGGGAGATTCCGGAGCTGCATCACCGGGGCGGACGAGCCGAACAAGCCAGACCAGCCCGGCAACGGCCAACACAATCAGAACGCCCAGCTTGCCACCCGGGCCAATCTTTGCGTGCACTTTCGGGGGTGGCGTGAAGCTTAACTCGCCACTGAACACGCGCAGGCGCAAGTTATGCGTTTCAAGCGTCTTGGGTACCAATGCACGGCTCGCGTAGATATTGACCGGCACCCCGGGGTTTACGTTGTACCGCAGCAGCATGCCATCAAGGACATGTGCATCGCGTGTCGCACCATTGGCCTTCAACGAGGTTCTGGAGAAACTTCCGCTCGTCTCAAGATCCCATTTGTGTCTGCCGTATGTGCGTAGATCTTCACCACAGCGCCCGTATTTTTCTTGCGGGCACTCCAGGCGGAGGTAAAAGTATCCTTGCCGCTCTGCGGCGATATCCGACTTGCGCAGTTCCAAACCTGCGTAGTCGACAACGATGGACAGGGGCAATTGATCGGCGGGTACCGTGACGGTGCCCAACAGTACATCCCGGTCGCGCTCCAGGTCGGCAATAGACGATGCCTCTATCTCCTTGCCCCAAACCTTCTCCAGCAAAACACGCGCCGGTTTTTGTGGATTGGCAGAGAACGGCTCGCGAAACAAACCGCTACTGGCAGCCACTGCCGTACTAAAAGCTGCTGCGGCACAAAGACTGAGGATCAGTCCGAATCCAGTACGGGGCATTGCGGTCTTTCGTAGAAGTATAGTTATCCAGGTTCTTTTTATTATCTAGTTTGGGCCGCTCCACAATGAAGTCTTACCTATCACTTGCGTTTTTCTTAGTTGCGCCTTGCCTTCACGCAGCAACACCATCAACCTCGCCGGCAACTGCAGCGGAGGGCGCATGCGCACCCCTGCCAGCCCTTAAACACCAGCGCGATGCAGCACTTGCGCGCAAGGACTTTCAATCGTATTGCAAGGCCCTGGATGGCATTATCCGAGCCATGCCACCTGAGGAGACGCGCCCTGATCGGCTTAAATGCGAGGCAGGTGACATGAGCGTTCAATCATGGGTCAAGGTGCGCAAGGACGTAATTGCCGATATGAAAGAGACCTACCAGGAGAATTGCAAACGCTGAATTATTCTGGGGGCAAACACCATCTGATCGTTGTGCACGATGTCGCCGCCGCCTACCTGAAGAGCATTGGCAACCCCAGCAAGCCCACCGAGTTTGAACAGACAACCGCATCGTGCAGTGGGAACTGGTCAAGCAAGGGCTTGGCATAGGCGTCATGCAAGAGAGCGTGGGCGATGCAG
>JAZKDY010000090.1:0-20979 GCA_040387325.1 Pseudomonadota bacterium
CCAGCTCCTGGATGATCTTGCCGTTGCCGCGCACCGGGCCGTCCAGGCGCTGCAGATTGCAGTTGATGACAAAAACCAGGTTGTCCAGCTTTTCACGCGCCGCCAAGCCGATGGCGCCCAGCGATTCAACTTCGTCCATTTCACCGTCGCCGCAGAAGACCCAGACCTTGCGGTTCTCGGTATTGGCGATGCCGCGGGCATGCAGGTATTTGAGGAAACGCGCCTGGTAAATCGCCATCAACGGGCCCAGGCCCATGGAGACGGTGGGGAACTGCCAGAACTCAGGCATCAGCTTGGGGTGCGGGTAGCTGGACAGGCCCTTGCCGTCCACTTCCTGGCGGAAATTCAGCAACTGCTCTTCGGTCAAGCGGCCTTCCATATAGGCACGGGCGTAGACACCGGGCGACACGTGGCCCTGGATATACAGGCAGTCGCCACCATGGCCTTCGCTCTCGGCATGCCAGAAATGGTTGAAGCCTGCGCCAAACATGCTGGCCAAGGAGGCGAAGGAGCCGATGTGGCCACCTAGGTCACCACCGTCGATGGGGTGGTGGCGGTTGGCCTTGACCACCATGACCATGGCGTTCCAGCGCATATAGGCGCGCAGGCGTTCTTCGATTTCCAGGTTGCCAGGGGAGCGCTCTTCCTGGTCCGGTTCGATGCTGTTGACATAGCCGGTGGTGGCAGAGAAAGGCATGTCAATGCTCTTCTGGCGCGCGTGCTCCAGCAGTTGCTCCAGCAGGAAATGGGCGCGCTCGGGACCCTCGGCTTCGATCACGGCGGACAACGCGTCCATCCATTCACGGGTTTCCTGGCTGTCCAGGTCTGGATTAGAGGCGCTGGCCGCACCGGGGGGAACTGCTGACATGGATGTCTCCTCGTTGTTTTGAAGCAATTTAGTACGTTTTAGGTCGTTCTACCTATTCTCACATAAGTTTTTAAAAATTTCAACTGGCGCATATTGATTTCATATTATGAATTATTAAAACCGTGCCAATCGGGCACTCCCCTACACTAGGTCCATGCCTTTGCCCAAGTTGATTTCCCTGCCAAATCCCCTGGCCCTGCCCGCCATGGAGCGTGCCCGCCGCTGGTGGCACAGGCTGGCACCACACCGCCAGGACCGCCTTGCCGTTTTGGCCCCGTTGGCCGCCGTGTTGTTGTTTTTCGCCGCCATCGTCGCCGCGCTGGGCTATCTGCGCCTGGAAGAAATGGACCGCGAACAACAAGCGGTGCAGCGCGACGTCGAATACACCCAGCAGCGCCTGCGCCTGCGCCTGCTGGAGCGGCAGGAGCAGCTGATGCGTATTGCCCGTGAGATTTCCAACCGGGAGCTGGATGCAGAGGAGTTCCGCAACCGCGCCCGTTCCCTGCTTAACCAGTACCCCGAACTGCAGGGCATGGCCTGGATTGACGAGCGCCGGCGTATCAAATCCGGCATGGGGACCGCCGTGTTGCTGGCCAATCAGCTCAACGCAGTAGGCGATGGCGCCCAACGCAACGAAACCCTCAGCGGCTTCCTGGCGGCCCGGGAACTGCAGCAACCCGTGTACGTCCAACCACTGGGCACGGCACAGGACACGCCCTTGCTGCAAATGCACCTGCCGCTGACCGACCGGTCACGCTTCTCCGGTGTGTTGCTGACCGAATATTCGGTCGACGGCCTGTACCGTTATGGTGTGCCCACCGAGGTCACTTCCCGCTACGCCGTGTCCCTGCAGGACGCGAAAGGGGGGCTGCTGGCCGGCATTGCCATACCGGCTACGACAACGGTCAAAAACCTGTTGCCCTGGGCCAACCCTTCCAGTGAATACTCCATGCCGGTGTCGCCGGTCGGCAGTGCGCTGGTCGTTCGGGGCCAGGCTTACCGGGCGTCGCTGGGCGTGATTGGCAGTGGCCTGTTCTGGCTGGTCAGTACCCTGAGCGTGATGACCGCCTGGATGCTGATCGCCAACTGGCGCCATACGCGACGCCGCATGCAGGCGCAGCAGGCGCTGATCTCAGAGACCACCTTCCGGCGCGCCATGGAAAACTCCATGTTGACCGGCATGCGGGCCATGGATTTGCAGGGCCGTATCACCTACGTGAACGCAGCCTTCTGCCAGATGACCGGCTGGACAGAACCCGAGCTGGTGGGCCGTACGGCACCCTTCCCTTACTGGCCTGAAAGCGACCGCGAGCAATTGCACTCTTTGTTGCACGAAGAATTGGCCGGCAATAGTTCGCCGGGTGGCATCCAGGTGCGCGTGCAGCGCCGCGACAGCAGCCTGTTTGACGCGCGGCTGTACGTATCGCCACTGATCGACGCCGTGGGCAAACAAACCGGCTGGATGACATCCATGACGGACATCACCGAGCCCAACCGGGTACGGGAACAGTTGTCAGCATCGCACGAACGCTTTACAACCGTGCTGGAGGCCCTGGACGCTTCCATTTCCGTGGCGCCATTGGGCAGTGACGAATTGTTGTTTGCCAACAAGCTTTACCGCCAGTGGTTCGGCCTGCAGGCCCGCGGCCACCTGCAACTGGTGGCCCAGGCCGGTGTGCCGGACAGTCCGCCCAACGACGAATCCTCCGACAGCGTGGACTCTTTTGCCGGCCTGCCCACCAACGCACTGCCCGACACCGAAACCGAGAGTGCCGAGATTTTCATCCCCGAACTCAACCAGTGGCTAGAGGTGCGCACCCGCTACCTGAGCTGGGTGGACGGCCGTCTGGCGCAGATGGTGATTGCCACCGACATCACCTCACGCCGCCTGACCGAGGAACAGGCAGCAAGCCAGACCGAACGGGCCCAGACTGCCAGCCGCCTGATCACCATGGGAGAAATGGCATCCAGCGTGGCCCATGAGCTGAACCAGCCGCTGACCGCCATCAACAACTACTGCAACGGCATGGTCTCGCGCATCAAGGCGCAGCAAATCAGCGAGCAAGACCTGCTGGTTGCGCTGGAGAAGACGGCCAAGCAGGCGCAACGCGCTGGCCAGATCATCCACCGAATCCGCTCCTTCGTGAAACGCAGCGAACCCAACCGCACGCCATCCGAAGTGACCAACATCGTGGCCGAGGCGGTGGAGTTGGCTGAAATCGAGTTGCGCCGCTTCAACGTGCGCCTCAACCATTACGTGGCCGCCCGCCTGCCCACACTGATGGTGGACCCCATACTGATAGAGCAAGTGCTGATCAACCTGCTGCGCAACGCGGCCGAGTCGATAGACATGGCCCTGCGCCAGACTTCGCAGCGCATTGTGGAATTGCGGGTGGTTCCCCGTGTCATCGAGGACAAACACGTCGTCGAGTTTTCGGTGCAAGACACCGGCAAGGGTCTGGCGCCCGAGGTCATGGCCCGGCTCTACGAGGCCTTTTACTCCACCAAGTCCGACGGCATGGGGATTGGCCTGTCTTTGTGCCGCTCGATTGTCGAATCCCACCTGGGCCGGATGTCGGCAGAGAACCTCTACAATGGCGACGATGTATCGGGGTGCCGATTTTCATTCTGGATACCGCTGACCGAAGTTAGCGCCAGTTTGTCGCGACATCCGCACAAAAGCAATTAGAACCCTTGGAAACCCGAATGAGCCTGCTTCCCAAAAAAGGTACTGTGTACGTTGTGGACGACGACGAGGCCGTGCGCGATTCGCTGCAGTGGCTGCTCGAAGGCAAGGGCTTCCGGGTCCGATGTTTTGACTCCGCCGAATCCTTCCTCAGCCGCTACGACGCCCGCGAGGTGGCCTGCCTGATTGTGGACATCCGCATGGGCGGCATGACAGGGCTGGAGCTGCAGAGCCGCCTGATCGAAGCCCGCTCGCCACTGCCCATCGTCTTCATCACCGGCCACGGCGACGTGCCCATGGCGGTGGACACCATGAAAAAAGGCGCCATGGATTTCATCCAGAAACCTTTTAATGAAGACCAGTTGGTCGGCTTGGTGGAGCGTATGCTGGACCATGCCAAAGACTCGTTCAGCGATTTCCAGCTGGCCGCCAGCCGCGACGCCCTGCTGTCCAAGCTGACATTGCGCGAATCCCAGGTGTTGGAGCGCATCGTCGCCGGACGCCTGAACAAGCAGATTGCCGACGACCTGGGCATCAGCATCAAGACCGTGGAGGCGCACCGCGCCAACATCATGGAAAAGCTCAGCGCCAACACCGTGGCCGACCTGCTCAAAATTGCACTGGGACAGGCCGCACCCAAGACCTGACACCCCGTTTCCAACGCATCCCACGCCCGCCCCGCAAGGACTGCGGGCGTTTTACATTCGAAAGCAGCATATGACCACTACCCTCGCCCACAACATTGACGGCATAGCCCTCTCTGCCAAGCTGCGTGCAGACATTGCCGCCCGCGCTACGGCGCTTGCAGCGCGCGGCGTTACACCCGGTTTGGCCGTGATCCTGGTCGGCGAAGACCCGGCCAGCGCCGTTTATGTGCGCAACAAGGTTAAGGCCTGTGCCGATACCGGCATTCGCTCGGTCTTTGAAAAGTATGAGGCCACCCTCAGTGAAGCGGATCTGCTGGCGCGCATCAACTCCCTCAATACCGACCCCAGCATCCACGGCATTCTGGTGCAAATGCCCTTGCCCAAACACATCAATCCGCACAAGGTCATTGAAGCCATTTCCGCCAGCAAAGATGTTGACGGCTACGCCACCCTGAGCGCCGGTGAGTTGATGACCGGCCAGGCCGGATTCCGTCCCTGCACGCCCTACGGCTGCATGAAGCTGATCGAGACAACCGGCATTGACTTGCGCGGCAAACACGCCGTCGTCATTGGCCGCAGCAACACGGTTGGCAAACCAATGGCCCTACTGCTGTTGCAGGCCAATGCCACGGTCACGGTGTGCCACAGCGCCACGGCGGACATGGGCCACCACACACGGCAGGCCGACGTCATCGTTGCCGCCGTCGGCAAACGCAATGTGCTGACCGCTGACATGGTCAAGCCCGGTGCCATCGTCATCGACGTGGGCATGAACCGCGACGATGCAGGCAAGCTGTGTGGCGACGTGGACTTTGCCGGTGTCCGCCAGGTGGCCAGTCACATCACCCCAGTGCCCGGCGGTGTTGGCCCCATGACCATCACCATGCTGCTGGTCAACACGCTGGAGTCGGCGGAACGCGACGCGGCCCAGCTTGATTCCGCGGCCAAAGCCCCCAAATAAGCTGACGTAGCGCGACTTCAAACCCATACAAGCGAACGCCCCATGAATCCATTGCTGACATCCTCCACCCTCCCACTGTTTGACCAGATCCAGCCCGGACACGTGGGCCCCGCGGTCGATACGCTGTTGGCCCAGACCAATACGGCGCTGGAGACCGTCACCGCACCTGACTTCCCCGCAGAGTGGGCGGCGATTGCGAAGGTGCTGGACGTGGCCACCGAAAAATTGGGCATTGCCTGGGGTGCTGTCAGCCACCTCAACAATGTGGCCGACTCGCCCGAACTGCGCGCCGCCTACAACGCGGCCCTGCCCACGGTGACCGAGTTCTGGACCCGCCTGGGCGCTGACGAACGGCTGTACGCCAAGTACAAGGCCATTGACGTGCAGACCCTGAGTACCGAGCAGCGCCAGGCCCACAAGAACGCCCTGCGCAACTTTGTACTGGGCGGTGCAGATCTGGTGGGTGCCCAGCGCGAGCGTTTTGCCGAGATCCAGGAACAGCAGGCCGCACTGAGCCAGAAGTTCAGCGAAAACACGCTCGACGCCACCGATGCCTTCAGCTACTACGCCACGGCAGACGAGATGGCCGGTGTGCCCGACGATGTACAGCAAACCGCGCTGGCTGCAGCGCAGGCCGAAGGCAAGACGGGTTACAGGCTGACGCTGAAAATGCCCTGTTACCTGCCCGTCATGCAGTTTGCCCACAGCAGTGCGCTGCGCGCCACGCTCTACCGCGCCTACGTCACCCGCGCCTCGGACCAGGCCGGTGGTGATGCAGACGCGAAGAAGTTTGACAACAGCGAAGGCATACGCAACATACTGACCCTGCGCAAGGAAGAAGCGGCATTGCTGGGCTACCCCAATTTCGGCGCCCTGTCCTTGGTGCCCAAGATGGCCCCGTCGCCCGATGCCGTCATAAGCTTCCTGCGCGACCTGGCCCGCAAGGCCCGCCCCTTTGCCGAAAAAGACCTGGCTGACCTCCGGGCTTTTGCCAAGGAAGAACTCCAACTCAATGACCCGCAAGCTTGGGATTGGCCCTACATCGGCGAAAAACTCAAGGAAGCGCGTTATTCCTTCAGTGAACAGGAGGTCAAGCAGTACTTCACCTTCCCCAAGGTGCTGGCCGGTTTGTTCAAAATTTCCGAAACCCTGTTCGACATCGCCATCAGCCGCGACCAGGCACCGGTGTGGAATGCCAATGTGGAGTTCTACCGCATAGAGCGCAATGGCGCCGACGGCAACAAGCAACTGGTCGGTCAGTTCTACCTGGACCCGACTGCCCGCGTGGGCAAACGCGGTGGCGCGTGGATGGATGACGTCTGCGCCCGCTGGCTGCGCCCTGACACCGCAAAACTGCAAACGCCGGTGGCCCACCTGGTTTGTAACTTTGCCGACGGCATCGAAACCAATGGCAAGAAACAACCGGCCCTGCTGTCGCACGACGACGTGACCACGCTGTTCCACGAATTTGGCCACGGTCTGCAGCACATGCTGACCCAGGTCAACGAGCACGATGTGTCCGGCATCAGCGGCGTGGAGTGGGATGCGGTGGAGCTACCCAGCCAGTTCATGGAAAATTTCTGTTGGGAGTGGAGTGTGCTGCGCCATATGACGGCCCATGTGGAAACCGGCGAGCCGCTACCCCGCGCCCTGTTTGACAAGATGCTGGCCGCACGTAACTACCAAAGCGGTTTACAAACGCTGCGACAGATCGAATTTTCGCTGTTCGACATGCTGCTGCACACGGCGCACGACCCGCAGCAGGACATCATGCCCCTGCTGAACCAGGTCCGCAGCGAAGTTGCTGTCATGGTGCCTCCTGCCTGGAGCCGCACCGCCCACACCTTCAGCCATATCTTTGCCGGTGGTTACGCGGCGGGCTATTACAGCTACAAATGGGCAGAAGTGCTGAGCGCCGACGCCTATGCGGCTTTTGAAGAAACCGCAGGGCCAGACGGTTTGCCAAATGTGGAAACGGGCAGAAAATACCGTGAAGCCATTCTGGAGTCGGGGGGCAGTCGCCCGGCCATGGAGTCGTTCAAAGCCTTCCGCGGGCGCGAACCCTCACTGGACGCCCTGCTGCGCCACCAGGGCATGGCGGCATAAAGACACTGGCATGCGTGTTATGCAACACTACGCCTATCGAACAGGAGACCGTACATGAACACAACACAACTCACCACCGCCTTGCTGCTGGGCAGCGCCGCCTTGTTCTGCACCCTGGACGCCCAGGCACAGGTCTACCGTATCGTAGGCCCTGACGGCAAAGTCACTTTTTCGGACAAACCACCGGTCAATGCCCAGCAGGGTAAGGTCGCAACCACCGGTACCGGTGCCGCGGCGGCAGCCAGCAGCAACGGCAGCCTGCCCTTTGAGTTGCGCCAGATTGTCACCAAGTACCCCGTGGTCTTGTACAGCGCCGCGCAGTGCGCGCCCTGCGATACCGGGCGCAACCTGCTCACCAGCCGCGGCGTGCCCTTCACCGAGCGCACCATCATCACCAACGAAGACAGAGCCGCCCTGCAGCGCCAGATGGGTGACATGTCCCTGCCTTACCTCACGGTAGGCGGCCAGCGCATTCGGGGCATGGCGGAATCGGAATGGACGCAGTATCTGGATGCGGCAGGTTATCCCAAAGCCTCAGCCCTGCCAGCCGGGTACAAAAACGCGGCACCCACCCCATTGGTGCCACTGCCAACCGGAGCCCCTGCGGCCAAGGCGGCCGACAAGCCGGCCGCCGCCGCGTCTGCAGAGCCGGTAGCACCCGCGCCGGTTGCCAATCCGGCCAACCCTGCAGGCATCACGTTTTAACGCGGGGGCTTGTAACCACTCAAAACGCCAGCGTCTTCACACCGCTGGCCGTGCCCAGCAGGCAAACCTGGGCCCGCTGAAAGGCAAACACCCCGACCGTCACCACGCCGGGCCATTGGCTGACCTCTGCCTCAAACGCCACCGGGTCGGCGATCTGCAAACCGGTCACGTCCACAATGACCTGGCCGTTGTCGGTCACCAAGGGCTTGCCATCTTTCAGGCGCACCTGGGCTGATCCACCCTTGGCGGCAAACTGGGCGATCACACGCTGTGTGGCCATCGGTATGACCTCCACTGGCAGCGGAAACGCCCCCAGCGTCTTTACCAGCTTGGATTCATCGGCAATACATACAAAACGATCCGATTGGGCCGCCACGATCTTCTCGCGCGTCAGCGCCGCACCGCCGCCCTTGACCATGTGGCCCTGGCCGTCGATCTCATCGGCGCCGTCGATGTAGACCGACAGGCGCGGTACATCATTGGAATCAAACACCGGAATGCCCAGCGCCAGCAGGCGCTCGGTGCTGGCCACCGAGCTGGACACGGCCCCCTTGATCTGGTCCTTCATGGTCGCCAGCGCGTCGATGAATTTGTTGACCGTGGAGCCGGTGCCCACGCCCACAATTTCACCCGGCACCACGTATTGCAGGGCGGCTTGGCCGACCAGGGTTTTGAGCTGGTCCTGGGTCAGCGGGGTTGCCGGTGCGGCGGTGGGGGCATTGGATTGGGTCATAAGCGAAAATTGGGGGAGTTGCTAAATATTTGCTATAGGAATTATCCATGTCTCTTGTCCCCTACGGCCTGGCCCGTCTCGCCCTCTTCAACCTGGATGCCGAGACCGCCCACGAATTAACCATGGCCGGACTGGCCCGCACCCAGGGTACGCCGCTGCAGCTGGCCTACTGCGAGAGCCAGGTCGATGACCCTATCGAACTGGCAGGCCTGCGCTTTCCCAACCGCGTGGGCATGGCAGCCGGCCTGGACAAGAACGCCCGCTGTATCGACGGCCTGGGTGCCATGGGTTTTGGTTTTGTCGAGGTGGGAACCGTCACCCCCAAGGCCCAACCGGGCAACCCCAAGCCGCGCATGTTCCGCCTGCCCAAGGCCAACGCGCTGATCAACCGCCTGGGCTTCAACAACGATGGACTGGACGCCTTTGTGGCCAATGTGCAGCGCTCGGCCCTGCGCCGCCAGAAGAACCCAAGCCTGCTTTTGGGCCTGAACATCGGCAAGAACGCTGCCACACCGATTGAAAACGCAACCGACGACTACCTGATCTGCCTGGACGGCGTTTACCCCCATGCCGACTATGTGACGGTCAACATCTCCAGCCCCAACACCAAGAACCTGCGGGCCCTGCAGAGCGATGAGGCACTGGACGGCCTGCTGGGTGCGATTGCCGAACGCCGCACGACATTGACCGAAAAGCACGGCAAACGCATCCCGATTTTTGTGAAGATTGCGCCCGATCTGGACGAGGCCCAAGTGGGCGTGATTGCCGCCACGCTGGTGCGCCATGGCATGGACGGCGTGATCGCCACCAACACAACGCTGGGCCGCGACGCGGTCAAGGGCCTGCCGCATGCGGAAGAAACCGGTGGCCTCTCCGGGGCACCGGTTTTCGAGGCCAGCAATCGGGTGATTGGCCAACTGCGTGCGGCGCTGGGGCCACAGTTCCCCATCATCGGCGTGGGCGGCATCATGAGCGCCGCAGACTCTGTGGCCAAAATCAAGGCCGGTGCCGACGTGGTGCAGATCTATACCGGCCTGATCTACCAGGGGCCACAGCTGGTGCGGGACGCTGCGTTAGCCATCAAGGCCCTGCGCAAGTAAAGCTGCCACCCGCTCGCCTATCGCCAGGCAGCTGGTCAGGCCCGGTGACTCGATACCAAACAGGTTGACCAGACCGGGCACGCCGTGGTCCTGGGGGCCCTGGATGCAGAAGTCGCGGGCAGGCTCACCGGGTCCGCTGATCTTGGGGCGTATGCCGGCATAGGCCGGGACCAGGGCGCCGTCGGGCAGGTCGGGCCAGTACTTGCGGACTTCGGCGTAAAAAGCATCGCCGCGTGCAGGCTCCACCGCCGTGTCTTCGATGTTGTCCACCCATTGCACATCGGGACCAAAACGTGCCTGGCCGCCGAGGTCCAGCGTCAGGTGCACGCCCAGGCCTGCCGCTTCGGGCACCGGATAGATCAGGCGTGAGAATGGTGAACGGCCAGCCAGTGTGAAGTAGTTGCCCTTGGCGAAGTGGGCGCGCGGCACATGGCGCGCGTCCAGCCCGGCAAAACGCGCTGCCAGCGCTGGGGCTTGCAGTCCAGCGGCGTTGACTACGGTCTTGGCAAGTAAACGGGTGTCATCGGATGCTACTAATTCAATAGCGGCACCTTTATATTCGGCGAGGGCTAGCGGCGAATTTAACGCAAGAATTCCGCCCAGATGCTCGATATCACCCAACAGCGACAGCATCAGGCCGTGGCTGTCCACAATGCCGGTCGATGGCGAATGCAGCGCGGCCAGGCACTGCAGTGCAGGCTCGGCTGCTTGCGCCTGAGCGGCGTCCAGCCACACCAGATCGTGCACACCGTTGGCGATGGCGCGGTCCTGGATAGCCTGCAGTTTTGCGAGTTGGTCTGGTGCTGTGGCAACGATGAACTTGCCGCATCGCTGGTGGCCAATACCGCGCTCGGCGCAGTAGGCGTACAGCAGTGCTTTTCCGCGCACACACAACTCAGCTTTGAGTGAGCCGGTCGGGTAGTACATGCCGGCGTGGATGACCTCGCTATTGCGTGAGCTGGTTTGGGTGCCGATCGCGTTGCAGGCTTCCAGCACCAGCACCTCGCGCCCAGCCTGTGCCAGTGCACGCGCCACGGCAAGTCCCACCACACCGGCACCGATGACCACGCAGTCAACGTGTTCTGCGCTCACAAACTATCCCCGCACAACGGCAGCCCGACTCATCGCATTTCTAGACCGGACACGCCGTTGGCTTCCAGCAGCTGTTTGCCGGGGGGTGCGGTCAGGTGTGCACGTGCTTCGGTGGGCGCCATGCCAAAGGTCAGGCTGGCCAGCCCCGTGGCCGTTTGGCCATAACCATAACCCCGTGTTTCTCCAATCAGTGCCATGCGCAATTCTGCGGTGGAGCCTTCGTTGCACCGCAAATCGATCACGCCGTACGTTGTGGCGGTATAGCGAAAGCGGCCCAGGCAGCTGTTCAGGATGGGGCGCTCCACAGGGCTCTCCACGGGTTTGGCGGGGCTTGAAAATTCGAACGGGTTGTCATTCACCGGTTTCGCCACCTCGAACCGCAAGGCCACGGTGCCCGTACGGTCGGTGTACAGCGTCATCTCACCCTGCACCAATTGTTCGTTGACCACAGCATAGGCCTGCACCCGGGTGGCCAATGCCGCCAGCCCGGTATCGTTGATGTCCGCGCAGGCTGACAGCAGCGCCAGCACGGCCAGGGTGCTCAGGGTGCGCGAGTGTTTCATTCTGGTCTCCTAGAGTCGGCCAACGCCCAAAACCGACGCTTTGCCGGTGTACTATCTTAGCCAGTAGCCAAGCCGCGAAAGCCCGATAAAGCACTTGAAAGCGCACCCATGAGCCAAGATGACTCCGCCGCCGCCAGTCCCGCCGTCAGCCGCTTGCCCCTGAAGGCCCTGGGCCTGCGCACCGGCATGGCACTGCAGACCCGCCGCCTGGTGGAGGGGGCCAGCAAGAAGGAGGCACAGTTTTATGGTGCCATCGAGGGCAAGGGCGTCATGGTGGGGCCGTTGGGCGCCGATGGCGTGAAGACCGAGTTGGACGAAGGCGAAGTCTGCGTGGTGCGGGGCTTTACCGGCCAGTACGAGTTTTCATTCCTGAGCAAGGTGTTGCAGACCTTTCAGAAACCCTTTGTCTACGCGCTATTGGCCTACCCGGCCCAGGTGGATGCCACGCTTGTGCGGCAAAGCATGCGCACCAAGACCTCATGGCCCTCCACCGTGCAGGTGCCCCCCAAGAACGGCAGTGCCGATGCAGGCCTGCAAGAGGCCAGCCTGGTGGACATCAGCCTGCAAGGCGCCATGATCAAAACCAGCTCGGCGCTGGCCACCGTGGGCGATATGGTCACACTGGGCCTGACCGTTACCTTTGACAATGCGCCGGTGCAGTTGAACCTGGCGGCCAGCATCTGCCACAACAACCGTGGCACCAACGATGCGTCCTACTACATAGGCCTGGCGTTCAAGAACCTGACCCAGCATGACAAACTGGTGCTGCATTTCGTCACACAAGCACCGCAACAGGCTTCGCCGCCGTCCTAGTTTTTTTGCTGGCAAGGGGGCAGCGACCCGCGCAGCGGTGGAGCGCGGGGGCCCTTACTGTGCGTAAGCGCCCAGCCCCACCACACCAATCTTCAGCAAGCCCTGGCGCTGGGCCGCAGTCAACACGGCGGCCACGGTTTCGTATTTGGTCTTGGCATCGGCGTGCACATGAATCTCAGGCTGTACCGGCTGCTGGGCCGCCTGCATGAAGCGGGCGTCCAGCGCGGCGCGGTCTGCCACCTGTTCCCCATTCCACTGCACCTGGTTGCTGCTGGACACCTCCAGCCGCACAACCACTGGCTCGGGCGCATCGGGCGGTGGCAGACCGGCCGGCAAATCCATATTCACCGAATGCAGCTGGATGGGGATGGTGATGATCAGCATGACCAGCAGCACCAGCAACACGTCGATCAGCGGCGTGGTGTTCATGCTGGGCTCGGCGTGGTCCTGGTCCTCACCCGCTTCGTCGTCGTGGAATTCAATGGCCATGGCTCTGCATCGCTCAGGGTGAAGACGGCGGTTCGGTCAGGAAACCAATGCGGGCAATGCCGGCGGTCTGGCAGGCCAGCACCACCCGGGCCACAGCGGCGAAGTCCGAACCCGCATCGGCACGGATATGGACCTCGGGCTGCGGGGTTTGCGCGGCAATCCTGGCCAGGCGCTGCTGCAGCAACGCGGGGGTGGCCAGCTTGACGTCAAACCAGTAGCTGGAACCAGCAGCGTCCACCGACACGATGACTGTCTCGGGGAAGAGCTGGCGCAACTGGTTGCTCTCACGCGGCAGCTTGACGGACACCGCCGCATTGACCACCGGAATGGTGATCAGAAAGATGATCAGCAGGACCAGCATCACGTCCACCAGGGGCGTGGTGTTGATCTCCGACAGCATCTCGTCGTCGCTGTCCGGCCCATGCAGGCCATCACCGGCAGATTCGAAACTGATGGCCATGCTTAGGCAGTCGTCCGGCTGGCAATGCGCCGGCTCTTTTCAATCTCGATCAGGAAGAGCGTGTGCAGGTCCGAACCAAAACCCTTGACGCTGTGCAGCGCCACCCGGTTGCGCCGCACCAGCCAGTTGTAGCCCAGCACGGCGGGCACGGCGACCGCCAGGCCCAGTGCGGTCATGATCAGCGCCTCGCCCACCGGGCCGGCCACCTTGTCGATGGAGGCCTGGCCGGTAGAGCCAATCGTGACCAGCGCGTTGTAAATGCCCCAGACCGTGCCGAACAGCCCCACAAATGGCGCGGTGGAGCCCACCGTGGCCAGGATGGACAAACCGGACTGCATGCGCATCTGCAGGGTGCTTACGTTGCGCACAATGTCCTGGCTCAACCAGGCGCCCACCTCCACTTGGCCTGCGAGAGCCTCGTATTTGCGCAGCGCGTCCATCGCGGAATCGACCAGAAAGCGAAACGGGCTGTCCTTGCTCAGGGCCGTGGCACCCTTTTGCAGGGAATCCGCATTGGAAAATGCCGTGCGCGCCGACAGCGCCTGCGCAGCCTGGCGGCGCTGCTCCAGCAGCTTGGACACAATCACATACCAGCTCAGCAGCGACATCAGCACCAGCAGGATCAGGGTCGTGCGGGTCACGATGTCGCCCTGCCCCCAGGCCACTTGCAGACCATAGGGATTGGGGTGGGCACTGGCAGCCGCACTGCCAAGCGCCGGCGACATTGCCTGCGCCGCGTTGTCACCCGCCACCGCATTTCCAACCGGAGCCGGCGCGGTTGCTGCCGGGGCTGCCGCAGGCGCCTGTGCAAGTACAGGCGCGCTGCACAGGCAAGCCACGGCCAATGCGCTGGCACCCACAACGGTCTGAAAGGCCCGCACAGAGCGGGGCACAACGACGAAAGAGGAGATAGGGTTCATGACCAGTTTTCCTGTGAAATATTTACTCATTTGCATTTGCCCTGCAGGGCCTGGGCGGCAATCGCCGGGCCTGCCATCAACCCGCCAAAGTTGACCTGCCCCTGGCTGACCGTACCAGTCTGCTCTTTGCCCAAACAGTCGGGGGTGGCAGCGCCTTCCATGGCGGCAACAAACTTGTTCTTGCGTCCACCCGGGTTCAGTTGTTCATTGGCCAGCTCGGCGAAACTCTTTTGGCGCGGCTGCATTTTCATGTAGTCCGGGTAAATGATGCCCGAGCCACTGGGACCACCGGCCGCAGCTGGTGCGCCACCCGCAGGACCGCCACCCGGTGCGGCGGCTGCGGGGCCTGACGCAGCGGGGGGCTTCTCCACCGGTGTGATGGCCAGGGCCCGTGCCGGAGCGGCAGTAGGTGCCGGTGCCGGTGCCGGCGCGGGTGCAGGTGCAGGACTAGGAGCCGGAGTGGGTGCGGCCACGGGGGCAGGTGCGGCCGGCGTGGGCGCCGGTACGGGCGCTGGGGGTGTGGGCACGGGAGCCGGCACGGGCGCTGGCGCTGGCGCTGGCGCCGGCGTAGGGGTCGGTAACGGCACGGGTACCGGTGGAGGTGCCGGTGCTGGCACGGGCACCGGCGTGGGGGCCGGCGCGGGCTCCACCACAGGCACAGGCACAGGCACAGGCACAGGCACAGGCACAGGCACAGGCACAGGAACTGGAATCGGCTCTGGCGCCGGAGCCGGCGGAGGTGGCACCACGGTAGGCGGTGGCACGGGCGCGGGCTCCAGCGCTATCTGCACCGGCTTGACCACGGGCACTACGTCTGCAATCTTCTGCGGTGGTTTTTCCACCGGGCGTTTGGCGATCCTGTCCACCTGGATGGCGTTGGTGGTGGGCACCGGGGCCTTCACGTCACGCACTTCGCGCGGGGCCTTCACCGCCGGTGTGGGCGGGCGCTCCTGGATCTGGGTGATGGGGTTCAGCAGCTGGTAGACCACATTGCGTGTGACCTGCAACGTGGGTGCTGCCGCCTGCAGCATCATCCACAGCAACGCGATATGAACAAGCCCCACCGCGACGAGCGCAGGCAGGGACATACGTTCCTGCTGCAACACGGCTTTGGACAGTGGATCAATCATCGGCAGAGGTTTTCCTCAGAACGCGGCGCGTGGACGTCAAGCTTGTTGTTGAATGGGCTGAGTTTAATCCGCAGGATGCCAGCCACGCTTGTTGCCAGTCGCTGGATCCATGGACCGTCAATAGTAAGCAAATACTCGCGAGGCTTTGGGCTCCGGATGTTCAGTGTAATACTGCGGACCAGCAACACCATCATTTGATGTCCCATCGGGTAGCAACAATGAATTTGGACGACGCCAACCAGAAGCCCGAGATTCGGATCGTGAATCGCTTTTACATGGTGTTTTTGGTCTTCGGCCTACTACTGCTTTTGGTGGGCGTGCCCTTCGTCTTTGTCAGGAAGCTTGTCGCCGCGGTCTGCGTCCTGTTCCTGCTGGCCAGCATCGTCACTGCATGGTATTTCAGCCGCAAAGGTTATCCCGAGAGGTCCTTGGCCATTTTTTCGGGATTCATATGGGTCCTGATGGTGGGGCTTCTCTATGCAGGCCTGTCAACCAATGGCGCGGCGGTTGCCCTCGCGGTGTCCCTCATGGTGTCGGTCGTGGTATCGCACCGGGCCGGGATGTTTTTCGCGGGCGCCTACTTTTTGGCCTGGTTCCTGTATACCGTCCTCGGTTTCTATGGCATGGCGCCGGCACCCTATTTCACCAACGCCCCATTCACCGGCTGGATAGTCGCGGCAGGGGCCTGCTGGCTGCTGCTCATTCCGGTACCAGAGTTGATCAAAGGCATGCACCAGGGCGCTGCGTTGCAGCGATCGGTATTCGAGGCTACTTCGGACGCACTGCTGGTGGTTGACCTCTCCGGGAAGACTGAAAGTTGCAACCAGCGCTTCATTGACATGTGGGGCATACCGCCCGAGCTGATTTCCACGCGGGATGACTCGGCCATGCTGGCGTTTGTGATGAGCAAGGTAGACGCCCCCGATGCATTCAGGCGGGGCGTTGGCGAGATTTATGCCAATCCGATGGAAACGAGCTTCGACACGCTGCTGTTCAAGGACGGACGGGTCATAGAACGGTATTCGCAGCCCAATTCGGTCGGAGCGCAGGTCGTCGGCCGGGTCTGGAGCTTTCGCGATGTAACGGCCGGGCACCGATCGCAGAACGAACTGCGGTCCAGCCAGGTCAAGTTCCAGGGCTTGTTCGAGCTGTCTCCGCTGGGAATGGCCCGCAACAGCATGGACGGCAAGTTTTACGAGGCCAATACGGCTTTCAGCCGCCTGTTCGGTTACCCCAAGGACGAACTCAAGTCCATGAGTTATTGGGATATCACCCCGCCCCACTATGCAGCCCAGGACGCGGTTCATCTGGAAAGCCTGCGCACACGCGGCATCTACGGTCCTTTTGAAAAGGAATACATCCACAAATCCGGGCACACGATCCCCGTTCGCCTGAACGGCATGTTGATCCGGGGCACCGATGGCCAGCCCTATATCTGGTCCATCATCGAGGACATTTCGGAGCAAAAAGCCCACGAGCGCATGCTCACCGACGCCAGGAAAGCGGCCGAAGATGCGGCAATCGCCAAAGGCGAGTTTTTGGCCAATATGAGCCACGAGATCCGCACCCCCATGAATGCCATCCTCGGTATGCTGACCCTGCTGGGCAACACCCCGCTCAATACCAACCAGTTTGATTATGTGAACAAGACAGAAGGCGCCGCCAAGTCCCTGCTGAGCCTGCTCAACGACATTCTGGATCTGGCAAAAATAGATTCGCGCAAGATGGAGCTGGACGCGCAGCCGTTCCTGGTAGAGCAGTTGATGCGGGATCTGTCGGTGGTTCTTTCCGCCAACGTGGGCAGCAAGAACATCGACGTGCTGTACGACATCGATCCACGCATCCCACCGCAGTTGGTCGGCGACGCGCCAAGGCTGCAACAGGCACTGATCAACCTGGGCGGCAATGCGGTCAAGTTCACATCTTCGGGGCAGGTGGTGGTAGGCCTGCGACTGCACGAAGCTGCCGCGCCAGAACTGCACCACGTGCAGTTGGAGTTCTGGGTGGAGGACTCGGGCATTGGCATCGCACCCGAAAACCATGCCAGGATATTCACCGAGTTCTCCCAGGCGGAATCCACGACCACGCGCCGGTTCGGCGGCAGCGGACTCGGGCTGGCGATCAGCAAACGTATCATTGAACTGATGGGAGGCAGCCTTGCGCTGCGCAGTGAACTCGGAAAGGGCAGCCGGTTCAGCTTCAGTTTATGCCTATCCACGGTTCCTGATGCAACGCCCCCTGCCCTGCCGGCCATGCCGCAGACCGTTTTGGTTGTGGACAACAACGCCGTGGCCGCAGAACTCACCGCCACGATGTTACGGGTGTGGGGCTGGACCGTGGACATTGCAGGTAGCGGACAAGCCGCACGGGATATGGTCCTTGCCAAGGCGCAGAACAAGCTGTTTCCCTACGACTGCGTTTATCTGGATTGGCAAATGCCCCACATGGACGGCTGGGAGTGCCTGAACCAACTGCAGGCCCTGGGTCTTTCGGCGGCGGCACCTGGACCCGGATTTGTCATGCTGTCAGCCAATGGAAAGGACAATCTTTCGCAACGTACGCAGCAGGAGCAAGGCCTGCTGAGCGGGTTTCTGGTCAAACCGGTAACGGCGCTGATGCTGCTGGAGGCATCCCAAAGCCCCCTCACAACGACTGACACCACGCGCCAGGCGTCCCGCAGCAGCAAGCGGCAACTGGCCGGCATGCGCATCCTGGTCGTGGACGACAACGCGATCAACCAGCAGGTCGCTGAGGAACTGCTGGGTTTCGAAGGTGCCTTGGTGTCGATTGCGGCCGACGGCAAACAGGGGGCTCACGCCGTGGCGTCTGCGACGGTACCGTTCGATGCGGTACTGATGGATGTGCAGATGCCGGTGATGGACGGTTACGCAGCAACAAGAGTGATCCGGCAAGAACTGGGATTGGCCGCGCTGCCCATCATCGGCCTGACAGCCAATGCCATGCCCGCGGACCGGGAGTCCTGTCTGCGCGCCGGCATGGATGAACACGTTGGCAAACCCTTTGATATGGCCCACCTGGTACCGCTGCTGATCAGGCTCACCGGGCGCCAGCCGGATACCGAGACACAACGCACGGCGTCTGTGACCATTGCAGGCGGCCCGGGGCCGCTGCAAGACCAGCCCGATGCGCCACCCGTGGCGCTACCCGACATCGACATAGATACGGCACTGACCCGGATGGGCAGCATGCACGACGTGTATGTCGCAATCGCCCGGCAATTTCAGGAGATGCTGTCCACACTCGCAGCCGAACTGGAACAACAACTGGTTCACGGCGGTGTGAAGGAGGCCAGAATTCTGTTGCACACTTTCAAGGGCAATGCAGCAACGCTAGGCTTGGACCGCCTGTCTGCCGCGTTGGGTGAGATGGAGAAAATGTGCATTGCGCGCAACAGCCTGGACCCCATTCAGCAGGGCAAGCCCGCCCTGGAACCGGTCATAGCGTCGGCGCAAACGGCATTGCAACAGGCCATCGATTCGCTGGCCGCCCGATCCTAAGGCTTCTCTCCCAATCTCTCGTTTAGAATCCCAGCCGTCAGGAGAGAGTTTTCTGCACAGAAAACCGCCGAAGGCGCAGGACCGCTGATTGCAGCGGTCTGAACGCTCAGGCAAAAGGACTGACAAACGCCTTGGCCCAGCGATAGGGCAAGACGATCCCCACTGGAGAGAGGCGGCACACCACAGGTGATGCCGTCCACCGAAGGAGCAAACCGCAGTTTGCGCACCGTTTGTGTGCAGCAAGCCCGGCGAATCTCTCAGGTAAAGCGGACAGCGGGGGCAAACAAGCCCATGGCATTGACTAATTTGTTGTTGCCGTGGATAGTCCATTGCCCCCAGCCGTCTGGAGACTGCCCTTGTCCGCTCCCACAGAATCCCCGCTGTTGAACACCCCGCTCAACGCCCTGCACATCGAACTGGGCGCCCGCATGGTGCCCTTTGCCGGTTACTCCATGCCGGTGCAATACCCCGCTGGCCTGATGGCCGAACACCACCACACGCGCAAGGCCGCCGGCCTGTTTGATGTGTCACACATGGGCCAGTTGCGCCTGGTCGGCCCGGATGCCGCAGCGGCATTCGAAACACTAATCCCCGTGGACGTGATCGACCTGCCGGTGGGCAAGCAGCGCTACGGCCTGCTGCTCAATGACGATGGCGGCATCATCGACGACCTGATGTTCTTCAACAAAGGGAACAACGAAATCTTCGTCATCGTGAACGGCGCCTGTAAGGTCAATGACATTGCCCACATCCAGTACCGCATAGGCCACCGCTGCGAAGTCATCACTATGCCCGACCACGCGCTCTTGGCGTTACAAGGGCCGCAGGCGGTCACCGCCCTGTCCCGCTTGGCGCCGGGCGTCGAAAAACTGGTGTTTATGACCGGTGGCAACTTCACCGTCGATACGGGCACACAAAAAATCGATGTTTTCCTGACCCGCAGCGGCTACACCGGCGAAGACGGTTTTGAAATCTCGGTCCACAAGGACCAGGCAGACGCCCTGGCCCGCGCCCTGCTGGCCCAGCCCGAAGTCAAGCCCATCGGCCTGGGTGCGCGCAATTCCCTGCGCCTGGAAGCCGGTCTGTGCCTGTACGGCAACGACATCGACGAGACCACCCACCCAGTGGAAGCCAACCTGAACTGGGCCATGCAAAAGGTGCGACGCACCGGCGGTGCGCGCGAAGGCGGATTCCCGGGTGCTACCAAAATACTAGCAGCACTATCAGCATCCACGGGGGCTGGCGGCCAAAATGGCTTGGAAGGTTCCCGTAAACGCGTAGGGCTTATCGCACTGGAGCGGGTGCCCGTGCGTGACCACACCGAGCTGCAGGACGGCAAAGGCAATCGCATTGGAGAAGTCACCAGCGGCCTGCTGGGCCCCACCATCGACAAACCCGTGGCCATGGGCTACGTGGACGCAGCGTTCAGCGCGCTGGGTACCCAGGTGGTGGCCATTGTGCGCGGCAAGCCGGTGCCCATGGTCGTGAGCGCGATGCCTTTTGTGCCCACCAACTATTACAGAGGCTAAACCAAGCTTGCCGGGCGGCTACAGTCTCTACCGGCAGCTTGGAATTTTTGGTTCTTTTCTTCTTGTTTCATTCAAATTTTTCTCAGGAGTCTTCCATGTCCATCAAGTACACCCCCGACCACGAATGGCTGAACGTTGAAGGCGGCATCGCCACTGTCGGCATCACCCACCATGCGCAGGACGCGCTGGGCGACGTGGTGTTTGTGGACCTGCCCGAAGTGGGCAAGGCCTTTGCCGCCAAGGACATTGCTGGTGTCGTCGAGTCCGTCAAGGCCGCAGCCGACGTCTACATGCCTGTGACCGGCGAAATCACCGAAGTGAACGAAGCCCTGCGCGCCGACCCGGCGCTGGCCAATACCGACCCCATGGGCGCGGGCTGGTTCTTCAAGGTCAAGCTTTCTGCGCCTGCTGAACTCGATGCTTTGATGGACGAAACAAGCTACACCAGCTTCGCAGCTAACGCGTAGCCCCCACGCCCCGCCGTAAAGCGGGGCGCTGACCCGGCCCACATCATCGCCGCCGTGAAGGACGTCGAGGACATCGGTGACCCCGCGCCCGGCCAGCTCGGGGAGATGAAGGCGCAGGGGCGGGTGGCAAACTTCGACGCCACGCACGTGCTGAAGGGCAAGGTCGAACGGCCCGCCAAGCTGGTGCATTTC
>JAZKDY010000090.1:20989-57315 GCA_040387325.1 Pseudomonadota bacterium
AGCGGGGCGCTGCCCGCCTCCCCGATAACCCCTGTTCCACGCCAAGCCCATGTCCTCGACACCCACCCTCAAAGACCTCGAAAACGCCAGCGAGTTCGTCGCCCGCCATATCGGCATCGACGCCGCCGACGAAGCGCTGATGCTGAAAACCATTGGCGAAAGCTCGCGCCGCGAGCTGATCGACAGCATCGTGCCGCGCTCCATTGCGCGCAGCTCGGCCATGGCCATTCCCGACGCGATCACCGAGGCGGCTGCGCTGGCCGAGATCAAGGCGCTGGCGAGCAAAAACAAGGTGCTCAAGAGTTTCATCGGCCAGGGTTATTACCCCAACCACACGCCGGGCGTGATCCTGCGCAACATCCTGGAAAACCCCGCCTGGTACACCGCCTACACGCCCTACCAGGCCGAAATCTCCCAGGGCCGCATGGAGGCGCTGGTCAACTTCCAGACCATGGTCTGCGACCTGACCGGCATGCCCATCGCCAACGCGTCCATGCTGGACGAAGCCACCGCCGCTGCCGAGGCCATGACACTGGCCAAGCGCTCGGTCAAGGCCAAAGGCAACACCTTCATCATCAGCGGCGACTGCCATCCGCAAACCATTGAGGTGGTGCAGACCCGCGCCAAGCCGCTGGGCATCGAAGTGCTGGTGGCCATGAATGGTGAAGACTGGAACGACTGGCTGGCAAACCGCGACTACTTTGCGGTGATGGACCAGTACCCAACCACCAGCGGGGCCATTGGTGACCTGCGCGGCGAAGTGGCCAAGGTCCACGCCAAGAATGCCGCCTTCATCGTCGCAGCCGACCTGCTGGCGCTGACGCTGCTCGTGCCCCCCGGTGAATGGGATGCAGACATCGTGGTCGGCACCACCCAGCGCTTCGGCATGCCGCTGTGCAACGGTGGCCCGCACGCCGCCTACATGGCCTGCCGTGACGAATACAAACGCTCCCTGCCCGGCCGCCTGGTGGGCGTCAGCATCGACGTACACGGCAACCCGACCTACCGCCTGGCGCTGCAAACACGTGAACAGCACATCCGCCGCGAAAAAGCCACGTCCAACATCTGCACCGCGCAGGTGCTGCCGGCCGTCGTGGCCAGCATGTACGCCGTGTACCACGGTCCCGAAGGCCTGACCCGCATCGCCACCCGCGTCGCCACGCTGACTGCCATTCTGGCCAAGGGGTTGCAGGCGCTGGGCTACACCATGAGCCACCGTGATACCTTCCTGCAGGCCTTCGACACGCTGTCCATCAAGACGGAGGGTGCTACCAAAGAGATAGCAGCTCGCGCAGTATCCGCGGGGGCTAACGTCCAAATCGCCTGGGGTGAGTACATCCTCCTGTCGCTGGACGAAACCAGCACGCGCGATGACGTGGCACTGATCTGGTCCTTCTTTGCCAAGCCCGGTCAGACTCTGCCCAAGGTGGCAGACTTTGAAGCCGGCGCCGCGCCGCTGATCCCCGCCGAACTGCGCCGCACATCGAAGTTTTTGACCCACCCGGTCTTCAACACCCACCACTCCGAGACCGGCATGCTGCGCTACATCCGCATGCTGTCCGACAAGGATCTGGCGCTGGACCGCAGCATGATCCCGCTGGGCAGCTGCACGATGAAGCTCAACGCCACCAGCGAGATGATCCCCATCACCTGGCCAGCGTTCGCCGACATCCACCCCTTCTGCCCTGCGGATCAACGGCAAGGTTATGCCGAACTGGACGCACAACTGCGCGCCTGGTTGTGTGCCGCCACCGGTTACGCCGGCATCAGCCTGCAGCCCAATGCGGGCAGCCAGGGTGAATACGCTGGCCTGTTGGCCATCCAGGCCTTCCACGCCAGCAAGGGCCAGGCGCACCGCAATATCTGCCTGATCCCCAGCAGCGCACACGGCACCAACCCTGCCAGCGCACAGATGGTGGGCATGACGGTGGTCGTCACCAAGTGCGACGACATGGGCAATGTGGACCTGGCCGACTTGCGCGCCAAGTGTGAACAGCACAGCGCCAATCTGGCCTGCGTGATGATCACCTACCCCAGCACGCACGGTGTGTTCGAGACATCGGTCAAAGAGCTGTGCGCCCTGGTGCACCAGCACGGCGGCCGTGTGTATGTGGATGGCGCCAACATGAACGCGCTGGTCGGCGTGGCCGCGCCTGGCGAGTTTGGCGGCGATGTGAGCCACCTGAACCTGCACAAGACTTTCTGCATCCCCCACGGCGGTGGCGGCCCCGGTGTCGGCCCTGTGTGTGTGGTGGCTGATCTGGTGCCCTTCCTGCCTGGCCACGCCACCGGCGGTGTGCCTGGCACGGGTGCGGTCAGCGCCGCCCCCTTGGGCAATGCAGCAGTGTTGCCGATCAGCTGGATGTACTGCCGGATGATGGGTGCCGCGGGCCTGCAGCATGCGACCGAGGCGGCCATTCTGGCGGCCAACTACATCAGCACCCGCCTGAAGGACCACTACCCCACGCTGTACGCATCGGCCAACGGCCATGTGGCCCACGAGTGCATCTTGGACCTGCGCAATTTGAAAGACACCAGCGGCGTGATGGCCGAGGACGTGGCCAAGCGGTTGATGGACTATGGCTTCCACGCGCCTACCCTGTCCTTCCCCGTACCCAATACGCTGATGGTGGAACCCACCGAAAGCGAAACCCTGGCCGAGATCGACCGCTTTGTGAATGCCATGATCGCCATCCGTGGCGAGATCACCAAGGTTGAACGCGGTGAATGGCCGCAGGACAACAACCCGCTGAAGCATGCCCCGCACACCGCGGCCAGCTTGTTGGGCGGCGAATGGGATAGGCCTTACAGCCGCGAAGTGGGTGCATTCCCGCTGGCTACGCTGAAGGCTGTTAAATACTGGCCGCCTGTGGGCCGGGTGGATAACGTGTACGGTGACCGCAACCTGTTCTGCAGCTGCGTGCCATTGAGTGAATTGGCTGAATAAGAAGACGATTTAAGGACGGCACCGCATTGCATGCAGCCGTCCTTGCCAGACTCGATCTGGCACCGCAGCGGGAGAGCTTGGCACCGTAAAAAGTGTCAACGCCGAAGGAGCAACCACCCCGGAAACTCTCAGGCAAAAGGACCGCTGCGGTCATCAGCACTCTGAAGAGTTGCCGGAAACAGTCACCTGGCACACCGCAGGAGCAAGCGTGTTACCCACAAGGCAACACGCGAATCTCTCAGGTCGCAAACAGAGGGGGTCGTCGGCAACACATGGTGTGTGGCAGGCGACTACTTTGTTTCTGACGACTCCTGAAGGAAGAGTGCCACCATGCAAACCCACCCCAAACAACAGCAGCAACGCCACATCGCCATCATCGGCGGCGGCATCACAGGCGTCACCAGCGCCTACACCCTGGCCAAAGCGGGTTACCGCGTCACCCTGATCGAGAAAAACCGCTACGCGGGGATGGAAACGTCCTATGCCAACGGCGGCCAACTGTCCGCATCGAACGCCGAGGTCTGGACCCACCCCAGCACCCTCATCAAGGGCTTGAAGTGGATGTTCACCAAAGACGCGCCGCTCTTGATGAACCCCACACCCACCTGGCACAAGCTCAGCTGGATGGCCGAGTTTGTGGCCGCTATCCCGAAGTACCGCGACAACACGATTGCCACCACGCGCCTGGCCATTGCCGCGCGCCAGCACCTGTTCAGCTGGGCCGAGGCCGAGGGCATCGATTTCAACCACGAACGCAAGGGCATCCTCCACATCTACCGTAACAAGGCGGGTTTTGACCATGCGGGTGAAGTGTCCAAGCTGCTGGCCGCAGGCGGCCTGGAGCGCCGCGCCGTCACACCCGATGAAATCCGCGCCATCGAGCCCACGCTGCAAGGCAGCTACTACGGCGGCTATTTCACCGAGAGCGATTCCACCGGCGACATCCACAAATACACGCATGGCCTGGCCCAGGCCTGCGCGCGCATGGGTGTGCGCACCTTGTACGGCACATCGGTGCAGCGCACCAGCGCCAATGGCAAAACGGCGTTGGTACACATGCACAGCCCCCACGGTGACGAGACCCTGGTCTGTGATGCGGTTGTGGTCTGCGCCGGCGTGCAGGGCCGCGCGCTGGCCGCACAACTGGGCGACCGGCTCAACATCTACCCAGTCAAGGGTTATTCCATCACCGTGGACCTGGAAGACAGCGCCAGCCAACAGGCCGCGCCCATAGTCAGCCTGCTGGACGACGAAACGAAACTGGTGACCAGCCGCCTGGGCGTGGACCGCTTCCGCGTGGCCGGCACGGCCGAGTTCAACGGCATCAACCGCGACATCCGTGCCGAACGCATCCGTCCGCTGGTGGACTGGGTCAACCAGTGCTTCCCGGGTGTCAACACCCGCCGCGTCGAGCCCTGGGCCGGTCTGCGGCCCATGATGCCGAACATGCTGCCACGCGTAGGGCCAGGGCGCCAGGCCAATGTTTTCTACAACACCGGCCACGGGCATCTGGGCTGGACCTTGTCGGCCATCACCGCACACCAACTGGTGGGTCATGTGCAAGCGCACTTTGCACGGGCATTCAAATCCTACACACTACTGGAACTGGGGAAAACGATGAAACCCGAAGCACCCGTCCGTCAGGAGGCATGACATGGCAGTATCCGTATTCGATCTGTTCAAGATCGGCATGGGGCCCAGCAGCTCCCACACCGTGGGGCCCATGCGCGCGGCGCGGCAGTTTGTGTCGCGCTTGCAGCATGCAGACTTGCTGGCGAATACGGTGACCGTGCGCTGCTGGCTGCATGGCTCGCTGGGCGCCACCGGCAAGGGCCACGCCAGTGATGTGGCCGTGCTTCTGGGTCTGTGCGGCCATGAGCCCGACACCGTGGATGTGGACCACATCCCGGCGTTGCTGGCCGAAATTCGCAGCAACAAGCGACTGAGTCTGGCTGGTGTGCACAGCATTGCCTTCAGCGAGAAAGAAGACCTGCTCTTCATGCGCGCACCCCTGCCCTTCCATGCCAACGGCATGCGTTTTGTGGCGCTGGATGCAGCGGGCAACGAACTGGCCAACCGCGTCTACTACTCGGTGGGCGGCGGATTTATCGTCAGCGACGAAGTGGCCGCCGATGGCAGCCGCCAAAAGGTGATCGCACCCGATGCGACCGTGCTGCCCCTGCCCTTTACCAGCGGCGACGCGCTGCTGGTTCTGGCACAGCAACACGGCTTGAGCATCGCGCAGATCATGCGCAAGAACGAGCAGCATTGGCGCAGCGACGCGGAGATTGACTCCGGCCTGCTGCGCATCTGGCAGGTCATGCAGGACTGCGTGAAGCGCGGCTGCCGTACCGAAGGTGTGCTGCCCGGTGGCTTCAAGGTCAAGCGCCGTGCGGCACCGCTGTTCCGCGCGCTGAGCGAGAACCCCGAGGCGGCCCTGCGCGACCCGCTGCAGGTGTTGGACTGGGTCAATCTGTACGCGCTGGCGGTCAATGAAGAAAACGCCGCCGGTGGCCGTGTGGTGACGGCACCGACCAATGGCGCGGCCGGCATCATCCCCGCCGTGCTGCACTACTACACGCGTTTTGTGCCGGGCGCCAATGACGCTGGTGTCATCGACTTTTTGCTAACCGCGGCTGCCATCGGCATCTTGTATAAGGAAAACGCGTCCATCAGCGGTGCCGAGGTCGGTTGCCAGGGCGAGGTCGGCGTGGCCTGCTCCATGGCCGCCGGCGCCCTGTGTGCGGTGATGGGTGGCACGCCCGAGCAGGTGGAGAATGCCGCCGAGATCGGCATGGAACACCACCTGGGCCTGACCTGCGACCCGGTCGGTGGCCTGGTGCAGATTCCGTGCATAGAGCGCAACGCCATTGCCTCCGTCAAGGCCATCAACGCCGCGCGCATGGCGCTACGTGGCGACGGCTCGCACTTTGTGAGTCTGGACAAGGTCATCAAGACCATGCGCGAAACCGGCGCGGACATGAAGACCAAGTACAAGGAAACAGCACGCGGCGGGCTGGCGGTGAACATTGTGGAGTGCTGAGCCATCACCTGTGTTTATGCCTCATACGGCATAAACGACAAATATGCTTAATAAAGCATGAGTTGCAAACATGCCTAATACAGCATATAGTGCACACATGCTCTACGCCATCCAGACCCCCAACCAGCTTTCCACGCACCTGCGTGCGCTGCGCTTGGCCAAAGGGTGGACACAAGCGCAATTGGCCACCAAGCTGGGCCTGAGCCAAACCCGGATTGCCCGCATTGAAAAAGACCCACTTAGCATCAGCGTAGACCAGTTGTTGCGCGTGCTGACCGCTTTGGATGCCAGCGCCGTCCTGCAAACCCTGGACAAAGCCGCCCCACAAACGCCGGTCGTAGCAGAACCCAGTCCGGCGGGCAACTGGTAAGCCATGGCCAGCGAACTCTGGGTGTGGATGAATGGCCAGCACGTAGGCGTGTGGAGGCATTCACGCAACAAAATTTCGGTTTTTCAATATGCGACCGGCTGGGCACAATCCCCTGCAGCACGCGCCCTGTCCCTGTCATTGCCGATGACGGCAGGCAATGCGGAAATACGCGGACAAGTCGTCGAGAACTACTTTGACAATCTGCTGCCCGATAGCCAGCCCATTCGCGACCGCATCCGGCAAAGGTTTCGCACACCATCCACACAGGCCTTTGAATTGCTGGAGGCCATCGGCCGAGAATGCGTCGGTGCCGTGCAACTGCTGCCACCGGGCATAGAGCCCACTGATTGGAACCAGATCAACAGCGAAGTGCTGAATTCGGCCCAGGTGGCCTCGCAACTGCGTGCCGCATCCACCAGCATGCCTATGGGTCAGCGCCATGAAAGTGAAATCGACTTTCGCATCTCCATTGCCGGTGCGCAAGAAAAGACAGCCTTGCTCCGCTTCGGGGGCCGCTGGCACCGCCCGCTGGGCTCAACACCCACCACCCATATTCTGAAACTACCACTCGGCCTGGTGGGCAATATGCTCGCCGACATGCATGACTCGGTTGAGAACGAATGGTTGTGCTCCAAAATCCTGCAGGCCCTCGGCTTCAAGGTGGCCAGCACCGACATGCAGATGTTTGAAGACCAGAAGGCCCTGGTCGTGGAGCGGTTCGACCGGCGCTGGCAGAACATACCGGAGCGCGCGCAGGACAAGCGCAGCTTTGTACCAAACCCTGATACCTGGATCGCACGCCTGCCGCAGGAAGACTTTTGCCAGATAGCAGGTGTCGCATCGAGCCAAAAGTATGAAACCGACGGTGGGCCAGGCATACGTCACGGCCTGGACTACCTGGCAGGCAGCCAGGATGCCGGTGCAGACCGGGCCAACTTCGTCCTGGCCCAATTGGCTTTCTGGCTGATGGCCGCAACGGACGGTCATGCCAAGAATTTTTCGGTGTTCCTGGAACGCGGCACCACGTACCGCATGACACCCCTGTACGACGTGTTGTCCGCCTGGCCCATTATTGGCAGAGGCAGCAACCGATTGGCGCAGCAGGATGTCAAACTCGCCATGGCCTTGCATGCCAAAAGCGCCCACTACAAGTTAAACGATATTCGCTTACGGCATTGGAAACACCTGGCGCAAACCAGTGGCGTAGACGGCATGTGGGAGCAAATGCTGGCCATGGTGCACCGTGTCGACACGGCATTCAGCACGGTTGAAGGGCAATTGCCCGCAAACTTCCCTGCCTCAGTTTGGGCCAGCATTCGGGTCGGTACACAAAAGCATGCCGCCCAGTTCTTGCGCGAAGTGCAGCTGCCGCATCCGTGAGCCCTCAGAAAAAACGCTCAGCTATCATCATTCCATGACCCTCACCCGCTTCGCCAACAGCCTCACCACACGCATCATTGTGATTGGCGTTGGCCTGTTGCTGTTAGGCAATGGCCTGCGGTATTTTGTGCTGACAGAATACCTGCGGGAAGACATCAGTACAGTGATGGCTGCACAGCAACTGACCCTGGCCAACTACGTCGCCCGCGAGGTGGATGTGAAGATGCAGGAGCGCCAGACCATGCTGACGCAGATGGCTTCCTCGCTGCCCTTGGATTTGCTGCAGCGGCCCAAGTCCCTGCAGAACTGGTTGGCCATGCGGCATGAGTACCAGCCGCTGTTTTCGCGTGGGCTGGTTGTCAGCAACGTGGACGGCAAAGCCATCATCGGCTTTGCCCAGCGCGACGAAGACAACTGGCCCGAGTACGGTGGTGAAGGCCTGGTGCGCACCGCCATCGCCGAAGGCCTGACCGTCGGACGCCCCCTGGTGGACAAAACCAGCCAACAGGCGGTCTTGCCCATGGCCGCACCTGTCAAAGACGCCTCGGGCACTGTACGTGCGGTACTGATAGGTGTTACCGCCTTGGCGACGCCGGGCTTTCTGTCGTTTACCGACCAGGATCGCATTGGCAGACTCGGTGGCTTCTTGCTGATCTCTCCACGCGACCAGTTGTTCATTGCATCGACCAAACCCGAAATGGTGCTCAAGCCAACCCCCAAGCCCGGTATCAACCTGCTGCATGACCGTGCCATGCAGGGTTACCGCGGCAGCGGCACCACGGTCAATGCGTTTGGAGTGGAAGAGATTTCGGCCATTGCATCGGTACCCAGCACGGGTTGGTTTGTAGTAGCGCGCCTGCCTACGGCCGAAGCCCTGTCGGTGGTGTCGCGTACCCAGCGCTTTGTGGCGGTCAACAGCGCACTGGTGGTCGTCGCGTTCATGCTGGTGGCGGGTCTGGGGCTGTATTTCGTCTTCAGGCCCCTGCTGCAAGCCGCACAACAGGCCGACCGCATGACCCGGGGCGAGGCACCGCTGGAGCCGCTGACCGTGGTGCGCCAGGATGAAGTAGGGCATTTGACCGAAGCCTTCAACCGCCTGTTGGCCAAGCTGCGGACCAGCCAGTCCGAGATGGCCCATATGGCCCACCACGATGTGCTCACCGGCCTGCCCAACCGCGCGCTGCTGGCCGACCGCCTCACCCAGGCACTGGCCCGTGCCGACCGCAACAAGACCCGTGTGGCCTTTTTGTGCCTGGACCTGGACCGCTTCAAACCCATCAATGACCAGTTGGGGCATGAAGCGGGTGACCTGGCACTGCTGGAGATTGTGCGGCGCCTGGGCGCCGTCGTGCGCGACTCCGACACCCTGGCCCGTATTGGTGGCGACGAATTTGTGCTGCTGCTGGCCGATCTGGACACCGACCCCAAGGCCGCTGAGGCATCCGCCAAAGCCGTGGCCGCAAAATGCCTGGAGGCCATTGCGCCTCCCATGCAGTTGCAATCCCAAACCCGCAGCCTGGCCGCATCCATCGGCATTGCCATGGGCGATGGCACCGTGTCACCCCATGCTCTGCAACTGGCGGCAGACAGCGCCATGTACCAGGCCAAACACGCCGGTGGCCAGCGTTTTGTGCTGGCAGGCTCGCCGTATTTACTGCATACCGGCTAGACCGGTGATAGCCAAGCCATAACCATTGACACCAAAACCCGCCATCACGGCCTTGGCCGCTGGCGAGATGTAGGAGTGGTGGCGAAAGGCCTCACGCGCGTGGACGTTGCTGATGTGCAGCTCGATCAGTGTGATGCCCGTACCCTTGATGGCGTCGTGCAGGGCCACGCTGGTGTGGGTGTAGGCCCCGGCATTCAGCACTACGCCCGCAAGCGTTCCGGCGGCATGCAAGCGGCCGGCTTCGTGCAGCCAGTCGACCAGCGTGCCTTCATGGTTGGTCTGGCGAAAGTCCAGCGCAAAACCGTGTGTGGCGCAGGAGCCCTCACACAGGGCCTGTACATCAGCCAGCGTTTGCGAGCCATAGACCTGGGGCTCGCGCGTGCCCAGCAGGTTCAGGTTCGGGCCATTCAGGACAAACACGGTTTTCATGGTCTTCTGGTACTTTCAGCAAACAAATGGCATTCGCTACTATTTTAATAGCGTACTAGGCTTATTGCACGGGGGCTACAGCCCTAATTTACTTAAACGATTCTGGTTCAGGCCTGTGCCGGGATAGGCGTGAGTGCCGGCACCACGTCCCCGCACTGCGCGCGGTTGCGCAGCGCGTGCTCCATGACCACCAGGGCCAGCATGGCCTCGGCAATGGGTGTGGCGCGAATGCCCACGCAGGGGTCGTGGCGGCCTTTGGTGATGACCTGGGTGGCGTTGCCGGCGGTGTCGATCGAATCGCGCGGCGTGATGATGGACGACGTGGGCTTGATCGCAATGCTGACCTCCAGGTCCTGGCCGGTGGAGATACCGCCCAACACACCGCCCGCGTTGTTGGTTGCAAAACCACCCGGCGTCAGCGAATCACCGTGCGTGGTGCCCCGCTGCGACACACTGGCAAAGCCGGCCCCAATCTCCACGCCCTTGACAGCGTTGATGCCCATCATGGCGTAGGCGATGTCGGAATCCATCTTGTCAAACAGCGGCTCTCCCAGGCCCACCGGCACGCGGCTGGCGCTGACGCGGATGCGCGCGCCGCAGGAGTCACCGGCCTTGCGCAGCGCGTCCATGTAGTCTTCCAGTGACTGCACATCGGCCACGGGGGCAAAGAAGGGGTTGTTGGGCACGTGGTCCCAGGATTCGAACGGGATGACCGCATCGCCGATTTGTGTCATGCAGCCGCGGAAGGTGGTGCCGTATTTCTCAAACAGCCACTTCTTGGCCACCGCACCGGCAGCCACCATGGGCGCTGTCAGCCGGGCGCTGGAGCGGCCGCCGCCACGCGGGTCGCGAATGCCATACTTCTGGAAGTAGCTGTAATCGGCGTGGCCGGGGCGGAAGGATTCGATGATGTTGCCGTAATCCTTGCTGCGCTGGTCGGTGTTCTGGATCAAGAGCGCAATCGGTGTGCCGGTGGTTTTGCCCTGGTAGACGCCGCTCAGGATCTGCACCGCGTCGGGTTCGTTGCGCTGGGTCACGTGGCGGCTGGTGCCGGGGCGGCGGCGGTCCAGGTCGCCCTGGATGTCGGCCTCGCTCAGTTCCATGCCCGGCGGGCAGCCGTCAATCACGCAGCCAATGGCTGGGCCGTGGGATTCACCAAAGTTGGTGACTGCGAATAGGGTTCCGAAGGTGTTTCCGCTCATGCTAGGGATTATCCCTGACCGGATGGGCAGTCCCCCACACGGGACCGAAATTCCACTACTATCGATTGAGCAGCCGGTGCCGATGACGGTTTTTCTTTGTACAAAGGAGACGCTATGACTCTCAACAATCTGCGCGTGGCGCACAAGCTGTGGCTGGTCGTGATGGGCCTGCTGCTCTTGATGGTCGTGGCGGCCACCTGGACGCAATTGCGCTCCCGTGCGGCAACCGACTCCACACTGCAATCGGTCAGCAAGTACGAAGAAGCCATCACCACAGCCGTGCGCTGGCGCGGCCTCGCAGAACTGGCGATCACACTGTCCATGGGCAGCATCGTGACCACCGACGAGGTACTCAAGAAGGACTATGACGCCAGGGTGGCAGCCCTGACCGCCCGCATCACACCGGTGCAGGAGGCGGTCACCAAGGGCGCAACCTCGCAGCTGGACAAGGATGCGATGGAGCACGTGGCCAAGACGCGTGCTGCCATCCGGGGCATGGGTGACAAGGCCAAGGTCGTGAAGTCCACCGACGATGCCGCCGCCAAGCAGGCCTTCATCGACAAGGAATACCGGCCACTGGCAGAGGCCTACCTGGTGGCTATCGACAAATTTGTGGCCACACAGGAGCAGCAGCGCGACGCGGCCCGCACTGCGCTGGAAGAAGTCCGCAAGAGCCTGATTGTGGTTGCACTGGTAGCCGTTGCACTGGTATTTGCGCTGGGCATTTTCATGTGCCTGGTGCTGGTGAACTCCATCACGCTGCCGCTGGGCCGGGCTGTATCAGTGGCACAGGCCATCGCCGATGGTGACCTGACCCAGGAAGCGCGCGATGACCGCAAGGACGAATTCGGCGTGCTAATGCGGGCCCAGTCCGACATGGCAGCCAAGCTGCGCGATTTGGTATCCCAGGTGCGCAGTGGCGTGGAGTCGGTGTCCACCGCCTCCAGCGAGATTGCCATGGGCAACAACGACCTCAGTGCCCGTACCGAACAAACAGCCTCCAACCTGCAGCAGACGGCTGCCAGCATGGAGCAGTTGACCAGCACCGTGAACCAGTCCGCCGATACCGCCCGCCAGGCCAACGACCTTGCCGCCAAGGCGGCGCAGGTGGCGTCACGGGGTGGCGAAATGGTGGGCCAGGTGGTGCAGAGCATGCAGCACATCACGGCCTCATCACGCAAGATTGGCGACATCATCAGCGTCATCGATGGCATTGCCTTCCAGACCAATATCCTGGCCCTGAACGCAGCGGTGGAAGCGGCCCGCGCGGGTGAACAGGGCCGCGGTTTTGCGGTGGTGGCCAGCGAGGTGCGGTCCCTGGCCGGACGCTCGGCCGAGGCGGCCAAGGAAATCAAGTCGCTGATCAATACGTCGGTTGAAACCGTGGAGACCGGCTCACGCCAGGTGGAGCAGGCTGGCGAGACCATGGGTGAGATTGTCAGCAGTGTGCAGCGTGTCAGCCAATTGATCGGCGAGATCACCGCGGCATCGACCGAACAGCGCGATGGCATCAGCCAGGTCAACCAGGCCGTGGGCAACCTGGACCAGATGACGCAGCAAAACGCAGCACTGGTCGAAGAGTCGGCGGCCGCAGCCACCGCCATGCGGGACCAGGCGCAACATCTGGCAGAACTGGTGTCGGTCTTCAATGTCGGTGGGGGCCGGTCGACCAGTCTGGCACTGGCCCACGCCCGGTAGGTACTGGTCCACACACCTGGGGGGACGAATCACTGGAACGGTTTATGCATGTTGCTGCACCGCACCATTTCAGTGTTTGCAGGCCTTACGAAAGGAGCCACCCCATGCTGGACCGTACCACCACCCTGTTCTCCCATGTCAAGCCGGAAGAAACCCGGTTTACACCGGGCGGACTGCGGGACTTTTTCCTTTACAAGGACCTGGGCATAGCCGCAGCCACCCACGGCAAAGTCATAGCGCACCTGGTTAAGGCGAATATGGCACCAGAAACAGGCACCGGGTGGCACCGGCATGAGGCAGACTTCCAGATTGTCATCATGACCAAGGGTTGGGCCAGGTTTATGTATGAAGACCAGGAGACCCTGGTGCAGGCCGGCGATGTGGTGCACCAGCGCCCGGGCATACGCCACTTTTTGTTCGATTATTCGCCCGACATGGAATACCTGGAGATCGTGTCTCCGGCGGACTTCAAGTCCATCGATGTAGACCCGGTGTGCGCGGTGCCCGCGCCAACGCCCTGGCCGCGCTAATCAGAACTCCGCGTCGAGTTCGTCGATTTCCTCGGGCTCGGCCTTGGCGGCGGCGATCCACTCCTTCATCGCTGGCAACTCCAGGACGCGTTTGGAGTACGCCGTGCAGACCTTGTCCAGCGGCACGTCATAGGTCTGGAAACGGGTAACCACCGGCGCATACATGGCGTCGGCAACGGTGGGCGCCTTGCCAAACAGGTAGGGGCCGCCGTAGGTGCCCAGGCACTCCTTCCAGATATCAATCACCCGGTCAATGTCGGCCTGCGCGCGTGACCAGACCTTGAACTTGGGGAAACGGGCCTTGATGTTCATCGGCAACGAGCCACGCAGCGAACCAAAGCCCGAATGCATCTCGCCGCAGATCGCGCGGCAGTGCGCACGCGCCTTTACATCGGCAGGCAACAATCCGGCTTTGGGTTTGATTTCATTGAGGTATTCGGCGATTGCCAGCGTGTCCCACACCTTGACGCCGTTGTGCAGCAGGGACGGAACCAGCATGCTGCTGGAGAGCAACAGCATCTCTGCCTTCATGGCTGGATCGTCCGCTGAAATCACTTCCTCGGTGAACTCCAGCCCCGCAAGTTTGGTCAGCAACCAGCCCCGCAGGGCCCAGGCTCCGTAGTTCTTGCTGCTGATCGTCAGGACGGCTTTGGCCATGTGCGTGCTCCTCACACCCAAAATTGGGTGCACACGCTCCGCAAGGGTTGTGCCAAGTGTTGTGGCCCCACGCTCCTTCCCCGCGGGCTGGCCCGTAACTTGCCTACATCGGTGTTGTCCGGGCCCAAAGCTCACCGTTAGTCAGGAACACCATGCTCTACCAGGCCTACCAAACGCAGTCCGACTTGATGTCGCCGTACCGTCTTCTGGCACAGGGCAGCAGCGCAGGCCTGTGGATGGACAACACCCAGGGCAGCTGGATGCGCAAGCTCTCGGCATCCATGGAAGTGTTCTCGCGCATGCGGCTCACCCACTCTCGCCCGGCCTACGGCATCACGTCGGTCAAGGTGGGCGACGACGAGCTGGCGGTGACCGAGGAAAAGGTTTTGCAAATGCCCTTTGGCACGCTGCTGCGCTTTAAAAAAGACACGCCACCCGGCCTGCCCTACCAGCCGCCCGTGCTACTGGTCGCACCGCTGTCGGGCCACTTCGCCACACTGCTGCGCGAGACCGCGCGCACCCTGCTGCAAGACCACGATGTTTACATCACCGACTGGCACAACGCCCGCGACGTTGCACTGAAACACGGTCCGTTTTCGCTGGATGACTACGTCGAACACATGATCCGGTTTACCGAGACCATTGGCCCCGGCACCCACGTCGTATCGGTGTGCCAGCCCTGCGTGGCGGCATTGGCGGCGGTCGCCATCATGGCCGAGGACGACAACCCGGCCCAACCCCGAAGCCTGACCCTGATGGCCGGCCCGGTGGACTGCCGCGTCAACCCGACTGCGGTCAACACGCTGGCCGTCAGCAAGCCGATTGAATGGTTTGAGAAAAACCTGATCAGCCATGTGCCTCTGCCCCACGCGGGTTACATGCGCCGCGTGTACCCTGGGTTTGTACAGGTGAGCGCTTTTCTGAGCATGAATCTGGACCGCCACAAGCAGTCCTTCAAGGACATGTACCAACACCTGGTCAATGGTGACCTGGAAAAGGCCAACATCATCAAGGTGTTTTACGACGAATACCTGGCCGTGAACGACCTGCCGGCCGAGTTCTATCTGGAAACGGTGGAAAAGGTGTTCCAGACCTATGACCTGCCCTTGGGCAAACTCACCTACAAGGGCCGCATCGTCAACCCGGCCGCCATTCGACGCACAGCGCTGATGACGGTAGAAGGCGAACGGGACGACATCTGCGCTGTGGGCCAGACCGTGGCTGCGCAAGACCTGTGCAGCAGCATCCGGCCTTACATGAAGACCCACCACGTGCAGACCGGCGTGGGGCACTACGGTGTGTTCAGCGGCAGGCGGTGGAACCAGCAGATTTACCCGCGTGTGCGGGAGATGATCCACGCCAGCACGGCGTGAACTGGGCACTGCCCAAGGGGGTCAGCCTTTGTCGGCTGGTCCCTCGCCCTCGGGCCAATCGCGGATATAGGCCTTGAGCATCTTGTTCTCGAAGTTCTGGCTGTCTACCACGGCCTTGGCCACGTCGTAGAAGCTGATCACACCCATCAGCATGCGGTTGTTGATGACCGGCATGTAGCGGGCATGGCGCTCCAGCATCATGCGGCGCACTTCGTCCAGCTCGGTTTCCATGGTGCAGATCAGCGGTCCGGAGTCCATGGCGCGGTATACGGTTGTGGTGCCAAACGCGCCACCGTTTTTGACCGTGGCCTGGATCACTTCGCGAAATGACAACATGCCCACCACCAGACCGTGGGAAATGACAACCAGCGAGCCAATGTCTTTTTCGGCCATCAACTGGGCCGCATCGGCCAGCGTGTCTTCCGGGGTGGTGGTGTAAAGCGTGCCGCCCTTGACGCGCAGAATATCGCTGACTTTCATGGTGTTTTCCTGTGGCGCATGGATGAAGAATCTCACCCAAATATAGCCCACAATCACTGGATCACAACCCAAACACCCCGTGGAGAATTTATGCCCGGCTACGCCGACCCCGGTTTTGACACACTGGCCCTGCACGCAGGTGCCTCGCCCGACCCCACCACGGGTGCCCGCGCCACGCCCATCCACCTGACCACGTCCTTCGTGTTCGAGTCCAGCGAGCACGCACAATCGTTGTTCAACCTGGAACGTGCGGGACACGTTTACAGCCGCATCAGCAACCCCACCAATGCGGTGCTGGAGCAACGCGTGGCGGCACTGGAGGATGGCATTGGCGCCATCACCACCGCCAGTGGCCAGGCCGCACTGCACCTGAGCATTGCGACGCTGATGGGCGCGGGCTCGCACATCGTGGCCAGCACGGCGCTGTATGGCGGCTCGCAGAATCTGTTGCACTACACGATGCGCCGCTTTGGCATTGAGACCACCTTCGTGAAACCCGGCGATATGGACGGCTGGAAAGCCGCTATCCAGCCCAACACCAAGCTGCTGTTTGGCGAGACCGTTGGCAACCCCGGGCTGGATGTGCTGGACATCCCCACCGTCAGTGCCATCGCGCACGACGCCGGTGTGCCGCTGCTGGTGGACTCTACCCTCACATCCCCCTGGCTGATGAAACCGCTGGAGCTGGGCGCCGATCTGGTCTACCACTCCGCCACCAAGTTCCTGAGTGGTCACGGTACCGTGGTGGGCGGCATCGTCGTGGATGGTGGCAGTTTTGACTGGGCGCGCGCCTACGAAAAATCCGGCCACTTCGAGGAGCTCGCCGCGCCCTACGCGGGCTTCCACAACATGAACTTCAGCGAGGAAAGCACGGTCGGCGCCTTCCTGCTACGCGCACGCCGCGAAGGGCTGCGCGACTTTGGCGCCTGCATGAGCCCGCACACCGCCTGGCTGATCTTGCAGGGCGTCGAAACCCTGGGCCTGCGCATGGAGCGCCACATGCGCAACACCGAAAAGGTGGTGCAGTTTCTGGCGAGCCAGCCCTTTGTCGGCCGCGTCGGCCACCCCATGCTGGAGAGCCACCCCAGCCACGCGCTGGCCAAACAACTGCTTCCACGCGGTGCGGGTTCGGTGTTCAGCTTCGACCTCAACGGCAACCGCGAACAGGGCAAAAAATTCATCGAGACGCTCAAGGTCTTCAGCCACCTGGCCAACGTGGGCGACTGCCGCAGCCTGGTCATCCACCCCGCCAGCACCACCCATTTCCGCATGACGGACGAGGCACTGGCCGGCGCCGGCATCACCCAGGGCACGATACGCCTGTCGATTGGACTGGAAGACGCCGATGACCTGATCGACGACCTGAAGCGGGCCCTGAAGGTAGCGGAGAAGGCAGCATGAACCTCACTGTCCACAACGCCCAGACCTTTTGCTACACCGGCGGCAAGGCGCTGGATACCGCCAAGCCCACGGTCGTCTTCATCCACGGCGTGCTCAACGACCACAGCGTATGGGGCCTGCAAAGCCGCTACCTGGCCAACCACGGCTACAACGTGCTGGCCGTAGACCTTCCGGGCCACTGTCGCAGCGCGGGTGAGGCGCCGTCTTCGGTCGAAGAAGCAGCCGACTTCATCGCTGCCTTGCTGGATGCGGCTGGCGTGCAAAAGGCCGCGCTGGTCGGTCACAGCTGGGGCTCCTTGATCGCGCTGGAGGCCGCATCGCGGCTCAAGGAACGCGTCACACACCTGGTGCTGGTGGGCACGGCCTTCCCGATGAAGGTTTCGCCGGTGCTGATCGAGGCCTCACTGAACGAACCACTGAAGGCGCTGAACATGATCAACGTGTTCTCGCGCAGCACACTGGCCGCGCCGCCTTCTGCACTGGGGCCAGGCACCTGGGTGTTTGGTGCCAGCATGGCGCTGGGCAAGCGCGTATTGGCCAGCAACACCGCCGTCAATGTGTTCCACCGTGGTTTTGTGGCCTGCGACAGTTATGCGAATGGCGAGGCGGCCATCGATGCCATCACCTGCCCCGTGCTGTTTGTGCTGGGTGCGCAGGACCAAATGACGGCCGCCAAGTCAGCGCAGCCGCTGATAACCAGGGCCCACGCTGCCAACAAGACGGTGCAGGTGCTCAGTCTGGCGGTAGGCCACCACCAGATGACGGAGACGCCAGACGAAACACTGTTTGCAATCCGCGATTTCCTGCGCACCCCCCGTTAACAGCCCAACCCTGTGATTTCGTCGCCGCGACATCTCCGCGACACCGCCACGGCACAGTCCGTCCAGCCCCGCAGTGCGCCGGCAACATACCCACGATAGTCAGAAAAGGAACTCTCGCCATGCAACGAAAACTTATTGTCCCCGCCGGCGCGTTGATGCTGTCGACATGTTTGGGCGCGTTCGCGCAAGTTAAGAATGAGACGGGTGCACCCGCCTGGGGGATTGGTTTGGGCGCAGTAGCCAGGACCAGCATCTACGCGGGGGAAAGTTCAAGCTTTATGCCGGTGCCTTTGCTCAGTTATGAGGGGGAAAACTTCTTCTGGCGCGGCATCGGCGGTGGTTTCCATGTGTTGAACCAGGGCGGCTTCAAACTGGACGCGACCGTGGGCGCCAGGCTCAATGGCGTAAAGAAAGACGATTTCGGCGTTGCGCAACTCGCGGCAAAAGGAATCAACCGCAACCTTCTGGCGGACCGCCACGACGGCCTGGACGTGGGAATTGCCGGGTCATTCAAAGGTCAGACGGGCGCGGTGGAGCTGGCGCTGAAAGGCGACGTTGCCGGAGCCAGCAGAGGTTTGGAGACGTCTGCAAAATTCAGCTATCCCCTGCATTGGAGATCGACGCTGGTCGCGCCCAACATAGCAGTCCACCACTACTCCAACGAACTTGCCAATTACTACTATGGGACGCGCGACGAGGAAGTCGCCCGTGGTGTCGTGAACTACAAACCCGGAAGCACCAGCATTCTTCGGATCGGCGTGGACGTGATGCGGCCATTCGCTGACCAGTGGGTGTTTATCGGCAACCTGTCGTATAGCGCTCTGCCAGGCGAGATAACCAACAGCCCACTGGTGGACAAAGACACGAAGGGAGTGACTTCTGTTTTTATCGGGGTTTCCAGAAGATTCTGACTACCCGACAACCAGAAGTGATGCGTGCCGCGTGGTGCCGCCGTTTACGCATGCCCTATCATTGCCAAACTGGGCGGACATCCCGTAAGGAAATCAATGGCAATACGCGCACCCCGCGCTCCGGATTTTTCTCACCGGCCGACCATCCGGCAAATCCTGAGCATGCTCAGCGCCGCACTTCTTTGCCTGCCGCTCGCTGCAACGGAACTGCAAATTCTCGCGGACGAAAACAGGCCACTGAGTTTCTCGGAGAACGGCCAGACCAAGGGGCTCGCGGTAGAGGTGGTGCAGGAAATACAACGCCGCACCCGTAACAAAAACATCATTGAAATACAGCCTTGGCCCCGTGCCTACCGCGCAGTCAGCACGGAACCGAATGTTGCCATCTTTGCCATGGCCCGTACGGCAGCGCGTGAGGCCTTGTTCCAGTGGGTGGGACCGATATCCGCATCACGCGCTTCACTGTATGGCAAGCGCGGCTCCGGCCTGGTCATACACAGCCTGGATGACGCCAAATGGGTGGAGCGCATCATGGTGGTGCGGGATTTTTATACGCACCAGCTGCTTCAAAAGCTTGGTTTTACCAATCTGGAACTCGTTCCCAGACCAGAAACCATGGTGAAGATGGCCCTGAACGACCGAGCGCAACTGATTTTCACTTCCAATGTGACCTTGCCGGACCTGCTGGAGAAAGCTGGCGCCAAGCCGAACGATCTGGAACTGTTGTATACCGTGACCAGCATACAGACCTATGTGGCATTTTCTGCAACGACGTCCAAGGACATCGTGGCCAAATGGCAGGCCGCGCTGGACAGCATGAAACGTGATGGAAGTTATGCCGCCATCTATGCGAAATGGCTGCCGGGAGAAACGCCAACCCGCCTCAAACCCGAACCGGCACTATCTCCCTGAACCCAAGGGCCGGGAATCTACTTCAGGTCTTCCGTCTCGAAGTACAGGGTTTTACCCACCTGCAGTGAACCACCCTCCTGCGCCTGCAACGCCGCCTGTAGGGACACACGCGAAGGCGCCTTGAGGTCATCGGTCGGCAACAAAAACCGCCGAACCACTGTGCGCGTTGGCCCACCCTGCTCCTTGGCGTGTTTGGCGTGGGGCAGTGGCTTCATGGCCACGATGGCATCAAAGTCGGGGCGACGGTCAATCTCTTTCACCGCAAAAAATTCACGCCCCCCACCCAGCAGCAGATAACTTCCTGCGCTGTGTGCAACGCTTGCATCAGTGGCGGGTTTGAAGTCAAGGGGTTTGAACAGCAAAACCTCATCCACAACCACGGTCTGACCGGCAAAACGCTCCACGCCACCGCGCTCAAAATGGCCTTGTATAAAACGGGCGTTGAACTGTTTGAGCGGCTGCTCATTTCCAGGTTGCAACCGGTGCAGGTCAAAGTGCTCGGGGTCCAGCGTCCACAACTGTGGTCTCAGCGCCAACCGGGCCCGCAGGCTGGCGTCCACGCTGGCGTCCGCCAGGTGAAAACGCAGCAACACCTGGGTGTCGTGTGGTGCGTGGAACATCGGCAAATGCGAGGCATACAAGCCATCACGTCCGCCAAACACGGCCATGCCATGGGAGCCGTATCCCACGGGTTTGTCAGAGGTTTTCTCAGCGTCCGCCGCATGTGCTGCGACCAGCAGGGAACCGGCAGCCAGCAGGGTGAACGCCAGACGTCGCAGAAACGAAGAGAAGGGATGCTGGGGCCGGGTCATTGTCATGTGGGTGTAGGGCGCGGATGTAACCGTGCGCGGTTGTCTGCATGGCTTTATACAACAACCAGCCTGCGTTTGAAAAATGCCAGAATCTCGTCGCGCGCTGCGTCGGTTCAGGCCTGCGGTGGCTGCTGCGTGACGGCTTCCGGCAGCGCCGTCATGTTATTTTTCGGGGCGGCCCCCCTGCGCGGTGACGATGGTGGGCAGACTCCAAGCCCCGCCCGTAGCGATCAGCTTGCACATGCCCGTGGTGGATGACTCTGTGTGGATGAAGTTCTTGCCGTCCCAGGTCCAGGTATCGGTCGACCAGCAGTCCCCCAGTCCCCTACCCTTGTGCGAAGCAGAAATACTGCCATAGCTGTAGTTTGAGCCCGAATCGGTCACCAGCACAGGATTGAATGGGGGTGCGCTGTTGATGACCCAAAAACCAGCTCCAAAGTTGTAGGCGGCCAGCCAGCAGGGCGTGGAAACCAGCAGCTTGCTGGCGCTCAACCGGTAGACCGAGAGCTCTTCCTGCGCCCCTTCCTCGAGCTCGGTCAGCTTGGTGCAATTGCCGTCTTCCTTCACGGTAGGCAGCAGCGCGGCGCGCAGGGCCTTGCCGTGCTTTTTGGCGAACTCTGCGTCACCCGGCTGTGGCTTGGCTGGTGCAACGGCCGCGACCACCGGTGCGGGTAAGGGCGGCAGCACGCCCTCTTCGCCACGAGAACCTTTGCGCACCAACGCACCGACGGTGGCAATGCGCCCCTGAAACTCATCCATCTTCAACAGCGCCGCGGCTGCGCCCTTGTCTGACAGTTGCCAGCTGTTACCACCACCCACCCACTCGATGGTACTGGCGCGCGGTAAGGCTGCGAGCAAAGCGTTGACCTGCGCCGTGGACAAGTCTGCTGCCATGGTGGATTTGGTTTCGATGACAACCTGACCTGCGGCACGCCCATTGACACGCATGCTGAGCTTGAGCACAGCCGGTAGCTTGGCCGCGATGCTATCTGAGCCATAGTCGCCCAACATCACCTGGCCGGTCACCGCCTGGCCGGGCCCGGCTGTGCGCGTCAACAGCACGCTCACCGGGTTGGCGTCACCATCGGCGCTGTAGCCCGCGGCCCTGCAGGTACGGGTGTTGTCACACACCAGTTGCCAGTCGTGGCGCGAAAAACTCAAACCGTCAGAAGCAGCGGGAGCAGATTGCGCGCCCAGTGACAGCATGGCCAGGCAGATGGCGAAAAAACGTTTGGGTATCAACAACATAGGGCTGAAGGGGTATTAAGTGGATGCGGCCTGGTCGCGCCAGTTGCAATAGGGATTGGTGGCCAGCTGGGAGTTGAAATAACGGCTGTCGTCACTGACCTCGCGGCCCACCCAGGGCGGCTTGAAAAACACCTCATCCTCAGAGGCCAGCTCAATCTCGGCAACCACGAGTCCTGCATTCTGTCCAAGAAACTCGTCCACCTCCCACACATGGTCACCGTGCGCAATCTTGCGGCGGACTTTATCGATGGTGGGACCATCACACAGGACCAGCAACTGCTCGGCATCCTGCAGCGGAATGGCGTATTCAAACTCGGCCCGCGTGTTGCCCTGCGTCGCACCCTTTATGGTCAGGTAGGCTTCTTCACCCGCTATGCGCACGCGCACCGTGCGTGCCTTGTCGCGGTTCAGATAACCCTGGCAGATGCGAGTGCCACCCTCCGAGCGCCAGGCGTCTCCCAGCACCAGAAACTTGCGTTCGATTTCAATCCCCATGTTGTTCCCCTGCAATACCAAACTGCCGCCGGTAGGCCGACGGTGATGTGTTGAATGTTGCCGCAAAATGCTGCCGCAGCGACGCCGCAGTGCCCAGGCCTGCGTCGGCCGCCACGGCGTCCATGGACCGGTCTGTGGTCTCCAGCAGGCGCTGCGCCAGGGCCAGGCGCTGATTTAACAACCACTGGCCCACCGTGGTGCCGGTGAGCTGGCGGAAGTGGCGCGTGAAAGTGCGCCGACCCATGGCCGCGCGTGCCGCCAGATCGTCCAGGCTGTGGGCCTGGTCCAACGTGGCCAGCACCGCGTCCAGCACGGTAGACAAGCGGTGGCCCGCACCCGACGCCGCAGGCAAAGACTGCTGTATGAACTGGGCCTGCCCGCCCTGGCGGTGCGGTGCCAGCACCATGCGCCGCGCCACGCGGTTGGCCACCTCGGCGCCCCAGTCGCTGCGCAGCAGGTGCAGGCAGCAGTCCAGCCCTGCGGCCGTGCCAGCAGAGGTGACTACATCGCCTTCGTCCACATACAACACCTCGCGGTCCAACACCACCGATGGGTAACGCTGCGCAAATTCGTTGGCACGCAACCAGTGTGTGGTGGCGCTGCGGCCATCCAGCACGCCCGCGTCCGCCAGCACAAAGGCGCCCAGGCACAGCCCTACGATGCGTGCGCCACCCGCATGTGCTTTGCGCAAGGCGTCCAGCATAGTCTGGGGCGCGGGCTGCATAGGGTCGCGCCAGGAGGGCACGATGACCGTGCCTGCATCGTCCAGATCGTCCAGCCCAAAGGGTGCAGATACGGCAATACCCGCCGTGCTGCGCAGCGGGCCTGGCTCTGCCGCGCAGACCTTGAGTGTGAGGGGTGGCATGCCTTCGTCCTGCCCGTTTTCTCCAAACACCAGGCACGGCACGGAGAGGTGGAACAGGCTGATGCCATCAAAGGCCAGCACCGCGACGGTGGAGGCGCTGCGTTGAGGGCGAGTTGGTGTCTTGCGCGGCATGGCCCGATTCTATCGAATATTGTCAATTGGGCCACTGTTCACAACCGGCACACAACAACACAATTCAATACATGGACCCGGCGCTGTTGCCGGTACCGCACAAAAAAACCCGAGGAACCCCATGACCCAAGCCACAACATCTACAACACCCCGCCGCGCCCTGGTCGTGGTGGATGTGCAAAACATCTATGCCGATGGCCCCCTGCTGATCGAATACCCACCCGTGCAGGATTCGCTACAGCGCATTGGCCAGGCCATGGATGCCGCGCATGCAGCCGGCATACCCATCATCGTGGTGCAGGAAGACAGCTTTGGCAAGGACACGCAAGGCTGGAAGATCCACGACGTGGTGGCCAGCCGGCCGAGCGACCACCATATCCACAAAACACTGCCCAGCGCCTTCACCAATACCGGCCTGGCCGCCTGGCTGGCCGAACGCAACATCGACACGCTGAGTGTGGTGGGTTATATGACGCACAACTGCAATGCATCCACACTGTTTGAAGCGCGGCACATGGGCTTGAACGCGGAGTTCTTGTCCGACGCCACCGGCGCCGTGCCCTATGCCAATGCGGCGGGCCGCGCTACGGCAGAAGAGATCCACCGCGTGTTCAGTGTGGTGTTTGAATCCAACTTTGCGGCGGTGGTGAATACGGAGACGTGGATTGCTGCCGTGCAGGCTGGAACGGTGCTGGCGCGGGGCGGGATTATGGCCAGCAATGCGCGCGCGAAGGAGGCCCGGGACGCAGATCGTCAGCGTCACCCCACGTAAAAAATCACCGCATCACCCCGTGATGCGGCATCCGCAAAGAACTGCATCAGCTCCCGGATCATCTGTTCCAGCCACTGTGTGTCTTCACGCCACACGTTGGCCCAATACAAGTCCTCGTAGCGCTTCTGCTCGTCCACGAAGGGCCGGACCACGGCTGCGGCATCGCGCTGGAGCAATTGCACATGCGCCTCCTCCACGCGGCTTGGGGTCAGGTAGAGGCACATTTCGCCAAGGTCGGCGCCTTCCAGCACGTCACCGTTCACCGTCTCGGGCAGCAGCGTCTGCACCACGTGCCAGGCCTGCTCTACGCTCTGCTGGCCTGTGGGGCCGCCAGCTTCTGCAGGCGTTTCGCTGTACGCATACAGGTCCGTCGGGTCGATAACGATCTGGCGCAAGCGATAACCGCTCACCGAGATAAAACAACCACCCATGCTCATGTTGTCATGCTCCTCATGGCTGTGCCGCTGCCACGCTTAGGGCTGCGGCAGGTATTCATTGGGAATTGCCGCCAGGTTTTCGCGCGCCTGCACGGTCTGCGGATGCGTGGGACCCAGCGCCTTGGTGTAGGTCTCCACCAGACGCATCGCCATCTTTGCCGCTTGTGCGAAGTTACCCCGCGCGAAGTAAACCCCACCCAGGGAGTGTTCGGATTTCGCGATGTCCAGCAACTCGTCGGGTACACAGATCTGCTTGAGGTGCAGGGCACGCTCATGGTGTTGTTGCGCGGCGGCCAGGTCGCCCTGCTTCTCGGCCATGACACCCAGGTCGTTGTGGCTGGTGGCTGCGGCGCGCGATATGCCCTTGCACGCCCCCTCCTGCACCGCCAGCGCCTGCTGGTACAGCGTGCGGGAGCGGTCCCAGGCCTGGCGGTCCATCAGCGTGGACGCATAGTTGTTCAGCAAGTCGGTGTGCAGCTTGGCATCCATATCCGGAACCTTGGCCGCCAGGGCCAGCGCTTTCTCGTAGGCCAACTCCGCCTCCATGGGCTTGCCCATCTTGCCGTACAGGTCGGCCAGGTTGTTTTGTAACCGGACGGACTCCACAGTTGTCTGACTCGGTGGCTGCGCGGCCTGAAGTTTTCTGTAGAGCTGCTCGGCGGCGGCATGGTCGCCCATGTCGGCGCAGATCAAGGCCAGGTTGTTGATGGAAGAAGCCATGCCTTCTTCCGTGGGCTTCTGGCCCAATTGTTTGCCCATGGCCACGCCTTCTTCTGCAAGCGCGCGTGCACGGGGGTGGTCGCCCAGCAGGCGACAGACCTCGCCCAGGTTGCTCAGGTATACGGACAGTGCTTCATCCGGTTGATTCTTGACAGCAGCCCGCAGTGCGGCCAGCGCCTGCGTTCCATGGCGTTCGGCGCCACGCATATCCCCCATGGCGAAGGCAGACTTGAAACTTGCGTGGTGTTTGTTGTAGCTGGCAACTGCGGCCGAAACATCCGGTGCATCGCTGTCGTCCGCGTCTGCGGCGTCCGCACTGGGGCCGTTGTTGGCCTGGTCCAGGTACTTGTTCATGAAGAGAAGGTCGCCCAGCACCCACAGCAGATTCACCGCCAGCACCCAAGGGGAAATCTTGCTTCCCATGAGCGTCAGCGCGAGCTGGCAGAACCCGGCCGCAGTCCGGCCCAGGTAAAAATTATGCCCCCCGACCAGCCCTGTGACCAGCGCCAGCAGGTAAGCGATGGGCGCACTTTTGTGTGCTGTAGCCATGCTTTCTCTCCCTTTTTAAAAGTCGCAGAACTTTAGCATTGGGCTAGCGGTCCAAGCCCCGCGGATCGAACTTACCCTGCCTTCCTGGCTGCAAAGTACACCGCACTCACCCGCTCATATTCCTCCCCCGCATCAATCTTGCGAGAAGCCGTCTTGCCACCGCTCCACTCCTGCTTGATCTCTGTCACCACGACGTCTTCCTCAAACGGAGACTCAGTGACCTTGACCGAGTAGTTCTTCTCGCCAATGTGCACCCGGTACCAGGCACAAGAACCATCGGGGTGAGTCCAGTATGCTTTCATATTCATAGCACCTCACGCAGTGTTATCGAGGGCCAGTGGCCGATTTGCCAAATCTTCTCAGTTTCGGGTGTGCGTTCGACCAGCCACGCACTCAGCAGCGGCTCCAGCAGCGTGGTGTCGGGTTCCACCAGCAACACATAACGGGCTTCGTCGCCGGGTTGCAGCACTTCGCGCAGTTGCCCTATCCAGTCAAAGCCGATGAGGGTCTGCAACAGTGGCTCCAGGCGCAGCGGGTCTACGTGCATCACCTTGCACAGTTGCTCCAGGGTCAGGCCCTTGCCGTCGGCCGCACGCGTGCGCTCCAGTTGCTGCACCACTTCCAGCGACAGCTGGAAGCGCCAGCCGTGCGGCAGGCGGCGCAGCGTGCTGCCGGCCAGCAGGCTGGGCAGATACGCCGTCAAAGCCGCACCCAGCAGCACAATCACCCAGGCCACGTAAATCCAGATCAGCAGAATGGGCAGCGTGGCGAAGGCGCCATACACCGCGGAATAGGTGGGCACGCTGCTCAGGTAGGCGGTGAGTCCGCGTTTGGCCAGCTCCAGGCCGGTAGACACAAATACGCCCCCCATCCAGGCGTGCCCCCAGCGCACATGGATATTGGGCACAAAACGGAACATGGTCGCCATGCCTGCCGCCACCAGTACAAACTGCAAGGTGTTCAATAAAAAGGACACCCCGCCGGGCAGTGCGCCCACCACCCCCTTGGAATACGAGACTGCGTACGAGGTCATGCTCAGGCTCAGCGCCAGCAGCACAGGCCCCAGCGTGATGGCCCCCCAGTAAAACAACACCCGCTGCGCAAACGGCCGGGGCTTGCGCACCCGCCAGATGCTGTTCAGTGTGCGGTCAATGGTGAACACCAGGGCCAGCGCCGTACCCAGCAGCACCGCCAGCCCGACCACCCCCAACTTGCTGGCCTTGCCCGCAAACTGGTTCAGGTAGCCCAGCACCTGGCGGGCAATGTTGTCGGGTACCAGGCTTTCGATCAGCCACTTTTGCAACACATCCTGGAACTTGGCAAACATGGGGAAGGCGGTGAATACGGCCAACGCCACGGTGATGAAAGGCACCAGCGCAATGGTGGTAGTAAAGGTCAGGCTGCTGGCGGTCAGGCCCAGGCGGTCCTCGCGGAAGCGCTCACGCAGCGTGCGAATGGCTTCGAGCCAGGGGACTTGGGCGACTTCATTGAGCCAACCTCTCAGACGTTCTATTAGTTGCATGCCGCTATGATGCCACCGACTATGCACACGCCCGCCCCCTCCCAGCCTCCATCTTTCTCCGTCAACCTCACCCGCTGGCTAGCCGTGGGCAGCGTAATGGCACTGATTCTGCTGGCCTTGGCCTGGGAACTCTTTCTGGCCCCCTTGCGCCCGGGCGGCTCCTGGCTGGTGCTGAAGGCGCTGCCGCTGTGTATTCCGCTGGCCGGCCTGCTGAAAAACCGCCTGTACACCTACCGCTGGGTCAGTCTGGTGGTGTGGCTGTATTTCATTGAGGGCGTGGTGCGCGCCTGGAGCGACAAGCCGCCCAGCAACTACCTGGCCATGCTGGAAATTGTTTTTTGCATGACACTCTTTGTGGCCTGCACCCTGCACGTGCGCCTGCGCCTGGGCCCACGCGGTGCCAACAAAAACCCAGACAGCGAGGAGCCTGCACCATGACACCACCCAGCGCCCTATTGGTTCAATTGCGCCAGACCGTCGGTGCTGCCAACGTACTGACCGATGGCGACCTCAGCGCCTATGAACAGGACTGGCGCAAACGCGAAACCGGCAAATCCCTGGCCGTGGTGCGACCCGCCAATACACAAGAAGTCGCCGCCGTGGTCAAAGCCTGCGTACAAGCCGGCGTCAGCATCGTGCCCCAGGGCGGTAACACCGGCATGGTGGTGGGCTCCACACCCGACGCCACTGGCACCCAGGTTGTGCTCAGCCTGCTGCGCATGAACACTGTGCGCGCGCTGGATGGCGGCAACCTGACCGTAACGGTAGACGCTGGCTGTGTGCTGCAGACCCTGCAAGAGGTCTGTGAGAAGGCCGGCTTCCTGTTCCCGCTCAGTCTGGCGGCCGAGGGCAGTTGCACCATAGGCGGCAACCTGGGCACCAATGCCGGCGGCACGCAGGTCGTGCGCTACGGCAACACGCGTGAACTGTGCCTGGGCCTGGAAGTGGTTACCGCCCAGGGCGAGATCTGGGACGGATTAAGCGGCCTGCGCAAGGACAACACCGGTTACGACCTGCGCCATTTGATGATTGGCTCCGAGGGCACGCTGGGCATCATCACTGGCGCCACGATGAAACTCTACCCCCTGCCTGTGGCGCAACTCACCGCCTTTGCCGCCGTGCCGTCACTGGACGCGGCGGTGCAACTGCTGGGCCTGGCCCACCAGCACCTGAGCGCCGGGCTGACCGGCTTTGAAGTGATGGGCAAGTTTGCGCTGAGCCTGGTCACCAAACATTTCCCGCAACAGCGCGTGCCGTTCCAGGACAGTGATGCGCCCTACTGCGTGGTGCTGGAGAACTCTGACCAGGAATCTGAAGCCCACGCCCGTGACCGCTTCGAGCGCCTGCTGGAAATAGCGATGGAAGCCGGTTGCGTGCTGGATGCCGTGGTGGCCGAGAGCATCACCCAGGCCCGCGCGTTGTGGCATATCCGCGAGAGCATTCCGCTGGCCCAGGCGCAAGAGGGCCTGAACATCAAACACGACATCTCGATTTCTGTGTCCCGCATCCCCGAGTTTGTGCGCCTGACCGACGCGCTGCTGCAGCAGGCCTACCCGGGAGTGCGCCTGGTCAACTACGGCCACCTGGGCGACGGCAACCTGCACTACAACGTACAGGCGCCTGCCAACAGCGACGCCGAAGCCTTTTTGCGCGACGACGAAAAAGGCGTCAACGCCATCGTCTACGACATGGTGGATAAGTTCAAGGGCTCCATCTCCGCCGAACACGGCGTGGGCAGCCTCAAGCGCGACAAGCTGGAGCAACACAAATCCCCCGTCGCGCTGGACATGATGCGCGCTATCAAGCAGGCGCTGGACCCGCTGAACACCATGAATCCGGGGCGGGTGTTGCGCTTCTGAGACCGCTGGGATGGGCCAAAACGCTATCTAATTGATAGTGGATCATCTATATCCGACGGGGGCTACAGCCATATTTTACTTAAGCCCCTGCTTCAAAACGCCTTATAGCGACCTTTCCCCGGTCTGCAGCCGCCACAGCGCCGCATAACCGCCATTGCGGGCCACCAGTGCGTCGTGTGTACCGCTCTCCACAATGCGGCCAGCCTCCAGCAGATGGATGCAGTCGGCCTGGCGCACGGTGGACAGGCGGTGGGCAATCACGATGGTGGTGCGCCCCTTGCTCACCACGTCCAGCGAACGCTGGATGGCGGCCTCGGTCTCGTTGTCCACGGCGCTGGTGGCTTCGTCCAGTATCAGCACCGGCGGGTTCTTCAGGATGGCGCGCGCCAATGCCAGGCGCTGGCGCTGGCCGCCGCTGAGCTTCTGGCCGCGTTCACCGATGCGGGTGGCAAAACCCAGCGGCAACTGGTTGATGAACGCGGTGCACTCTGCCGCGCGTGCCGCCTCGGCGATTTGCGCGTCCGTGGCGCCAGCCGCACCGTAGGCAATGTTCTCGGCCACCGTGCCATCGGTCAGAAAGGTGTCTTGCGACACATACCCCACGGCACGGCGCAGGTCCTGCAGGTTGAGCCCATCAATCGCCTGTCCGTCCAGCAGGATGCGGCCGGATTGGGCGGTGTAGAAGCGCAGCAGCAGCTTGACCAGTGTGGATTTGCCCGAGCCCGTGGAGCCGACAAAGGCAGTGGTCTTGCCGGCAGGAATCGTCAGGTCAACGTCTTGCAGTGTGGGGGTGTCGGCATACGCAAAGCCCACATGCTCAAAGCGCAGCTCGCCTTTCACGGTGTCGATCGGGAAGTGCCGGCCTTCATACGGAATATTGATGGGCGTCTGCAGCAAGCCCATCGCCCGGTCAATGGACGACATGGAGCGCTGGTACATATCCGCCACCTCGGCCAGGCCGGTCAACGGCCACAGCAGGCGCTGGGTCAAAAACACCAGCACCGAATACGCGCCCACGGCCAGTTCACCCTGGATCGTGAGCCAACCACCGTACAACAGCGTGGCGGTAAACCCGGCCAGGATGGCGGTGCGGATGACGGGCGTGATGGCAGAGCTCAGGCGGATGGCGCGGGCATTGGCCACGCGGTAGCCGTCGCTGGCTTGGGCGATGTGGTCGGCTTCCACGTTTTCGGTGGCAAAGGCCTTGATCGTGGCCAAGCCCAGCAGGTTGTTGTTGAGCCGGGCACTGACATCACCCGCTGCCTCGCGCACCTCGGTGTAGCGTGGCGCCAGCCGGTTTTGGAACCAGAAGGCGCCAAACAGGATGGCGGGCACGGGCAGCAGCGCAATGACCGCAATGCCGGGCTGCAGCGAAAAGAATACCGCGCTGATCATCAGAGACGAGCAGAACACCTGGATGATCTGGTTGGCACCACCATTCAGGAATCGTTCCATCTGGTTGATGTCGTCGTTCAATATCGACATCAGGTTACCGGTGCGCTGGTTTTCAAAGTAGGCCATCTCCAGCTTCTGCACGTGGCGGTAGGTGTCCAGCCGCAGGTCGTGCTGGATGTCTTGCGCCAGGCCGCGCCATTTCAGGTGGTACAGATACTCAAACACCGATTCACCGCCCCAGATCAGCACGTTCAAGCCACCCAGCACCAGCAACTGGTGCCAGGTGCTGGTGATGCCGAAATCGACCAGGATGTGTTTGGCCAGAAAGCTTTGGTCTCCCTTGATAACCACGTCCACCGCGGCACCGATCAGCACCTCGGGCAGGATGTCGAAAAACTTGTTGAGGACCGAGTAGAGGGTGGCCAGGCGGATGTCGCGGCGGTATTGGCCGGCGTAGCCGAGTAACTTTTTGATGGGGTGCATGGTGCGGGTAGCGTGGACGGAGCCGATAACAGCGGACCCGACATTGTGGACCAGCACTGTGCCTAGAATCCCGGCATGGCCGCCCGCATCCCCTTGTTTCCCCTGTCCCAGGGCTTGTTGCCCGATGGCATGTTGCACCTCAATATTTTTGAAGTGCGTTACCTGGACCTGATCAAACGCTGCCAGCACGAAGCCATCCCCTTTGGTGTCGTGGGCCTGGTGCAGGGCCGCGAGGTGCAGGTACCGGACGAAGTGCCACAACTGCACCACGTGGGTACTCTGGCCCACCTGCAAGAAGTGGACGCTGTGCAACCGGCCCTGCTGCAGGTGTTGTGCCAGGGTGGCTTGCGTTTTGCGCTGACGGACCACGAACGGGGGCCGTTTGGCGTGTGGTACGCCCAGGTGCGGTATCTGCCTGCCGATGCACCCGAAGCCATTCCCCCAGACCTGCAGCCCTTGGCCAATATGCTGGGCCGGCTGATTGCCGACGGGCAGCAGACCGGGTCGCCCCAAGTGTTGCCCATTTTTGCGCCCTACCGCCTGGACGAATGTGGCTGGGTTGCCAATCGGTGGACGGAGTTGTTACCCATTTCGGGTAACGCCAAACAACAGCTGTTGGCGGAGCTGAACCCCGTCCAGCGGCTGCAACGCATTGCAGGTTTCGTCGACCTCTGAAAAAGTGTGACGAAATGTGACTGAATGGATATAGTGGCCTTCGGTCGACTGCTCCCGCGATTGGCCGAAAACTTCCCAATCGTTTGAAAGAGGAGACTCACCATGTGTTACGTTTGCGATGAACAGAACCGGGCTTCCCGGCGCGGTTTCCTGTCACTGACGGCAACCGGCGCCCTGGCCGGACTGGCGCTGTCGGCGGTACCGGCCCTTGCGGCCAGCGGCAAGGGCACCAGCCTGACGGCCGACGAAGCCCTGGCCAAGCTCAAAGAAGGCAACGAGAAATACACCAAGGGCCCCGAGCTGTGCGCCGCGCAACTCAACACCCAACGCGAACATGTCGCCAAGGGCCAGGCGCCCTGGGCCACGATTGTGTCCTGCGCCGACAGCCGCGTGCCACCCGAACTGCTGTTTGGTGGTTTGGGACTGGGTGAACTCTTTGTGGCCCGCAACGCCGGCAACATGGCGGTGGACAGCGCCACCATGGGCACCATCGAATACGGCTCTGGCGTGCTGGGTGTGCCGCTGATCATCGTGCTGGGCCACGAACGCTGCGGCGCTGTAGCTGCGGCCTGCGAAGTGGTGGAGAAAAAGACCAAGTTCCCTGCGTCCATCGGCCCCATGGTCCAGGCCATTGTTCCCGCGGCCAAGGCCGTGCAAGGCAAACCGGGTGACTTTTTGGACAACGCCGTGCGTGAGAGCGCCATGCGCACCGCAACCCGCATCGCCACCAAGAGCAGCATCGTGGCGGATCTCGTCAAGAGTGGCAAGGTCAAGGTCGTGGCGGGCCGCTACGACCTGGAAGACGGGCGCGTGGAGTTCTTCAGCTAGACCCTGTCGCGTTCACCAGGCGGGGGCCGGCTGGAGCTTGCGCACCCCGATCCACTCCAGCTCCACAAACACACCCACGCTGACCGCATGGATGATGAGGAACGCCACGCCGAATGCGGTGGGCGCCACCAGACTGCTGGCCAACAGGCCCAGGCATCCGACCACCCATAGCGCGTTGGCGCCGATCAGCAGCCACACGGCGCCGGCTGGAATAGATTTGCGGGTGGCGATCCAGGCTATGAAGAGCACAAACCCGGCCAGTGCCACGGCAGACCCGGACAACAGGCTGGCGGGCAGACCCAATATTGGCGCAAGAACATCGGCAAACATGTATTGCTCCAAGCCCGTCAGCACACCGATGCCGGCATCCGCCCACAACACGCGGCGCAGGAAGTGGGGGGAAGCCATCAGGGACGACAGCACTGAAGTGGATGGGGACATGGTTTTCTCCTTGGATAGGCGGCTGTGAACAGGGTTCCGACACCACGCACAGCCAGACCGTGGTGCGGTGTCGGGGTCTATCATCGGCGCGCACCTGCACCCGGTCCATGACCTTGCAGGTAATGGGCGCAGCGCCGCGGCAGGCTTTACCATCGCGCCATGACTGCCACTACCAGCCTGCACCCCACGCCCCGCACGCCGCGCCCGGCGCCCCAACCATTTGGTGAGCACCTGCGCCATTGGCGCCAGCACCGGCGCCTGAGCCAGCTCGACCTGGCCTTGCATGCGGCCATTTCCACCCGGCACCTGAGTTTTGTGGAAACCGGCCGGGCCAGCCCCAGCCGCGAGATGGTGTTGCGCCTGTCGGAGCGGCTGGACATCCCGCTGCGCGAACGCAACACCCTGCTGGTCGCCGCCGGTTATGCGCCCATGTACCGGGAGCGCGGCCTGGACGACCCCGCACTGGTCCCGGCCCGCCAGGCGGTGGAGCTGATTCTGAAAAGCCACGAGCCCTACCCCGCCATCGCCATCGACCGGCACTGGAACCTGATTGCTGCCAACAGCGTGGTGCCGCATCTGCTGGCAGGCGTCAAGGATCCCGCGCTGTTGCAGCCACCCATGAACGTATTGCGCCTGAGCCTGCACCCACAGGGCCTTGCATCGCAAATCGCCAATCTGGCGCAGTGGCGCGAGCACCTGTTCGAACGCGTGCGCCACCAGATCGCCGCCAGCGCCGACCCTGCACTGGTGGCCCTGCTGGAAGAGCTGCACACCTACCCCATGCCCGAGGGTGCCGACCTGCAGCTCGAAGGTGAACACCCCGGCGTGGTCATGCCTTTCCAATTCCGCACGCCGCAGGGCGTGCTGAGCTTCATCAGCACCATCACCATCTTCGGTAACCCGGTGGACGTAACCTTGCAGGAGCTGGCGATGGAGACCTTCTTCCCGGCGGACGACTTCACACGGCAGGCTTTGATGGCACTGGCAGCACAGGGCTGAGCGCTTGGTTGGCGGTAAAAGCGGGAATGCGGCTACGCACTAGAATTTGCCGATTACCCCGCCGCACCGCACATAGCATGTCCAGCACCACACCCCCACGCCCCACCCGCTCCCAATACGAAGACTTCATGCGCCACGTGTACACCACGGGCGTGGCCAAGACAGACCGCACCGGCACCGGCACGCGCAGCGTGTTTGGCCACCAGATGCGTTTTGACCTGACTGAAGGCTTCCCGCTGGTCACCACCAAAAAGGTCCACCTGCGTTCCATCATCCAGGAACTGTTGTGGTTTCTGACCGGCTCCAGCAGCAACCACTGGCTGAAGGAACGCGGCGTCAGCATCTGGGACGAGTGGGCACGACCAGACGGCGACCTGGGCCCGGTCTACGGCGTGCAGTGGCGCAGCTGGCCCACACCGGACGGTGGCCATATCGACCAGATCGCCCAGGTCATCCAGACCCTCAAAAGCAACCCCGACTCGCGCCGCATCATCGTCAGCGCCTGGAACGTGGCCGACCTGGACAAGATGGCGCTGATGCCCTGCCATGCCTTCTTCCAGTTTTATGTGGCACCCGCCACCGAGCCAGGCGGCAAGGGCCGCTTAAGCTGCCAGCTGTACCAGCGCAGTGCCGATATTTTTCTGGGTGTGCCCTTCAATATCGCCAGTTATGCGCTGCTGACCCATATGGTGGCGCAGCAGTGCGACCTGGATGTGGGCGACTTCATCTGGACCGGTGGTGACTGCCATATCTACAGCAACCACCACGAGCAGGTGGAGTTGCAGCTGAGCCGTACCCCCTTCCCTTACCCGACGCTGAACATCAAGCGCAAGCCGGACAGCATCTTCGACTACCAGTTTGAGGATTTTGAAGTGCTGGATTACCAAAGCCACACGGCCATCAAGGCGCCAGTAGCCGTTTGATTTCGCGCAAACAACTGCTGGCCTTGCTGGCCATCACGCTGATGTGGGGCATCAACTGGCCCATGATGAAGTATTCGCTGCGCGAGATGTCGCCGCTGTACTTCCGGGCGCTGACCATGAGTGGTGGCGCCTTGTGGCTGTTCTTCTTTTACCGCGCACGTGGCCTGCGCATGTTGCCGCAGGGTGCCGAATGGCGCACCGTGGTGACACTGGGCCTGCCCAATATGCTGGGCTGGCACACCGCTGCCATTTTGGGCGTCAAAGAGCTGGCCTCGGGCCGCGCCGCCATCCTCGGCTTCACCATGCCCATCTGGACGGTACTGCTGGGCACCTTGTTTCTGGGCGAAAAGTTGACCGTGCGCATCGGCATTGCCGTGCTGGCCGTGGCCGCAGCCGTTGGTTTGCTGGTTTCAAACGAGCTGGGGGCTTTGGCCGGGCGGCCGGTGGGCATCGCCTGGATGGAGCTGGCCGCCATCCTTTGGGCGGTGGGCACGCTGATGATGCGCAATGCCCGCATCACCCTGCCGGTGGAGACCCTGACGGTCTGGATGCTGATACTGACCAGCCTGTGCCTGTGGGTGCTGGCCTTTGTGATGGAACCCTGGCCCAGCTGGCACTTCTCTGCGCCCATGTGGGGCAGCCTGGTGTATGGCGCCCTCATCAACTACGGTTTCTCCCAGATCATCTGGTTTGGCATGGCGCGCGATATGCCACCGGCCACCAGCGCCATGAGTATCATGGCGGTTCCGTTGGTCGGCACACTGGCCGCTACGGTGATCGTGGGCGAATGGCCGCATTGGGAGGATTACGTGGCAATGGGATGTGTGATGGCAGCCATTGCCGCCGTCCTGTTGCCAGCGCGCCAATCCGGTGCAGCCAAGCCGCCTGCGGTCTGAACACAAGAAAAAACCGATACACAATCTGTCACCCATGCAACTGCACCTGATTTTTGCCAAGGCCCGCAACGGTGTCATTGGAAAAGACAACACCCTGCCCTGGCATCTGCCAGAAGACATGGCGCATTTCAAACGCACCACCATGGGCTGCCCCGTCATCATGGGGCGCAAGACCTGGGACTCTTTGCCACCCCGCTTTCGCCCGCTGCCCGGGCGGGTCAATGTGGTCGTCACCCGCCAGAAAGCCTGGAGCGAAATCGGCACCCAGCCCGCGTCCAGTCTGGATGAGGCGCTCTCATTTTGTGAGCAATTCGAACACGTGTGGGTCATAGGCGGCGCCCAGCTGTATGCCCAGGCCCTGCCCTTAGCCGACACCGCCGTGGTCACCGAGATCGACGCCGATTTTGAGGGCGACGCGTTTGCTCCACAATTCGGTCCACAGTGGCGGGAAA
>JAZKDY010000091.1:0-23135 GCA_040387325.1 Pseudomonadota bacterium
GGCGCCTTCCTGGGCCTGTTGATCAGCGGCAAGATGTTGTCCATGCCGTCCTTCATTGGCCTGGTGATGCTGATAGGTGTATCGACCAAGAACTCGATCCTGCTGGTGGAATACGCCATCACGGCGCGGCGCGAACACGGCCTGAACCGCTTCGACGCGCTGATGGATGCCTGCCACAAGCGCGCGCGCCCCATCATCATGACAACCATCGCCATGGTGGCGGGTATGTTGCCGCTGGTGATTGGTATCGGTGACGCCGACAACAGCTTCCGCGCACCCATGGCAGCGGCGGTGATTGGGGGCCTGATCACCTCCACCATCCTGAGCCTGCTGGTCACCCCAAGCTTCTTCTCCATCGTGGACGACATCGAACACTTTGTAGGCCGCGCCAAGCGCAAGCTGATGCGGCAGCAAGAAAGCGCTGTGGCGGTGCACACGCCTGCGCCGGAAATCCCGTAAGCAGGCTCCGCCCTCCCCCAAAGACGCCCCGCGGACCCAGTCCCCGGGGCGTCTTGTAGTTTTAACAGTGGGTGATTACACTGAAATCGCCCCCACTCACTGGAGCACACGGATGTTTGAATTTCTAGGTCGCGGCAAAAACAAGGCCGACAAGTCCGCCGACGACCACGGCCCCAACACCCATCCCCAGACCGTGCAGCTCAGCGCCACCCAGATCGAGATGGTGCGCATGACGCTGCATGGTGTGCTCAAGCTGCATGGCATTCCGGGCACATGGATCGCCGGTGAGGTGATACCGGTGCATATCCCCGGCCAGGGCGAGGCCCTGCTGTTGCAGCTGGAGGTCAAACACTGGCATGACGCACTGGTGCTGCACGCGCCCGCCTTTCAGCAGGCCCTGCTGGACGGTTTGCGCCGCTTTGACCCGCAGGCCAGCCAGACCCGCTACCTGTTCACCTGGAAGTTTGCGCCAGACTGTGGCTGCCCGCACATCCACCTGCCGGAGTCCGATTTCTGGACCACCAGCGAACGTGTGGTGCTGGCCCCGATTGCGGCGCCATCGGCACACACCCTGGCCGCGCGCGCACGCGGCACTGCACACATCAGCCTGCCGCAGGACGACGACAGCGGTGACGACGACAACGGATTCGCCCCCACCCAGATCCGCGAACCACGTTAACCTGCCCCCACCACCTCATTCGCGGTGCGAAAAGCCTCCACCGCCGCAGGCACGCCACAGTAGATGGTGGCGTGCAACAACACTTCCTGAATCTCTTGCACCGTGGCGCCATTGTTCAGCGCGCCGCGCACATGGCCCTTGAGCTCGTTCTGTTTGCCCAGGGCCGTCAGCATGGCCACCGTAATCAGGCTGCGGGTTTTCAGGTCCAGCCCCGGGCGCTGCCACACATCGCCCCAGGCGGCACGGGTGATGTGCTCCTGTATGGGCTGGGTGAAAGCCGTGGCATTGGCGAACGCTGCGGCCACGAAGTCTTCACCCATGACCTGTTTACGGGTGGCCAGGCCCTGGTCGTAGGCCGAAGCGGATGGGGATGTGGTGGTCGGACTGGATGGGCTGGTTGTCATGGATGCTCCGGGGCAAAAACACCATGGTAGCCGCGCAGGCGACAAGTCGTTTAGACTGCAATTACAAAATATAGGGAGCCCGCATGCCTGCAGATTTGCCGGAGTTTGGTGCCCCGCCGCCGGCCAGTTTTGCCAGTGCGTCCACCGCGGGTTCGGCGCGACGACAACTGCTTTGGCTGGCTGCGGTTGTGATGTTTGCATCGGCCTGCCTGGTTGTTCTGGCACTGGCCTTCCTGCGGGCGCAAGCCCTGGATGCCGGTGAACGCCTGACCGAATCCTTCGCCCAGGTCATAGAAGAGCAGACCACACGCACCTTCCAGTCAGTAGACCAGGGCCTGCAGATCACCGCCAGCAAGCTGGCAAACATGCAGCAAGCCGGCACACTGAACGAAGACTCCGCACGCCAGTTGCTGCGCGAACAGTTGCAAACCATGCCGTTTGCCCGTGTGTTGTGGGTCACCGATGCACAGGGGCGCCTGATCCACGACTCCGGCATGGGCAATCTGGGGGCTGATCTGTCCAACACCGCCTACTTCAAATCGCTGCAGGCTGCACCCCAGACCCCGTTCCTGATCAGCCCGCCGGTCAAGAGCCGCATTGATGGCCAATGGTTGATCCCTTCCGCGCGGCCCCTGCATGCGGCCGACGGCACATTTGCCGGAACGATAGTGGCCTCGGTCAACCCGCTGTACTTTGACAAGCTCTGGCAGGCGATAGACCTGGGCGCGGGCGGCTCCATCTCGCTGTTCAGCAGGAGTGGTGTGCTGATGATGCGCAGCCCCTTCCACGAGCCCAGCATGGGCAAGAGTTTTGGCAGCAGCCTGGTGTTCAAGGACTTCCTTCCCCAAAGCCCCTCAGGCCACCTGCAAAACGCCAGCGCCATCGATGGCGTATCCCGCCTGTTCGCCTACCGTACCCTGTCGGCCCAGCCCGAACTGGTTGTCATCGTCGGGCAGTCCTTCGACTGGGTGCTGCAACCCTGGCAACGCCTGGCCCTGCTGGCATGTGCCATCTGGCTGGCCGCTGCCATCGGTGTCTCCCTGTTGTCGCGCCATCTCAACCGGGCCTGGCAGCAAAAAGCCAAGGTGCAGGCACTCGCGGAGCAGACGGCAGAGCGCCTGCGCCTGGCCACCGATGCGGCCGGGATTGGCATATGGGACTGGGACGTCACACGTACCGACCAGTGGTTTGCCAGCCCCACCTACTTCACGATGCTGGGTTACGACCCGCAAGAGGGTCTGGCCGACCGCGCGCAGTGGGTCGCGCGCCTGCACCCGGATGACCGTGCCGCGGTCAATGCCCGCATACAGGCGGTACTGGCAGGCGAAGACGTGCCCTACGCGTACGAAGCGCGCATGCTGCATGCCAACGGCAGCTACCGCTGGGTCAGCGTGGCCGGCCGTGTGCTGGCACGCGATGCCAGCGGCAAGGCCAGCCGCCTGATGGGGGTGCGACTGGACATCACTGACCGCAAACGCGCCGACGAAGCACTGCGCCAGAGCGAAGAGAACCTGTCCATCACGCTGCAGTCCATTGGTGATGCAGTCATCGCCACCGATGCGCTGGGCAACATCACCCGTATGAACCCCACCGCCGAGCACATGACGGCCTGGCCGCTGCAGGAGGCCCTGGGCCGACCACTGACCGAGGTGTTTCGCATCGTCAATGCGCAAACCCGGGAGCCCGCGGTCGACCCGGTCCACCTGGTCATGCAGAAAGGCGAAGTGGTGGGCCTGGCCAACCACACGGCCCTGCTGGCACGTGACGGAAACGAGTACCAGATCTTCGACAGCGCCGCCCCCATACGGGACCGCAGCGGGCAGATTGTGGGTGTCGTGCTGGTCTTCAGCGACGTGACACAGCAGTACCGCGACCGGGCCGCTGTGGCACTGAGTGAAACCCGCTACCGCACCCTGTTTGAATATGCACCGGACGGGATTGTGATTGCCGACGCCAACAGCAACTACCTGGACGCCAACGCCAGCGCCTGCCGCATGCTGGGTTACCCGCGCGGTGAGTTGATCGGACTGCACGCCACAGACATCGTCATTCCTTCCGAGGTGCCGCACATCGAGGAAGCACTGGGCACCATCAAGACGCACGACGACTACCACCGCGAGTGGCAGTTCCGCCGCAAGGATGGCACGGAGTTCTCGGCCGAGGTCATCGCCACACAAATGCCCGACGGCAACCTGATGGGCATGATCCGCGATGTGTCGGAACGCAAGCGCTCGGAAGCCGCGTTGCGCGAATCCGTGGTCCACACCCAGACCATTCTGGACAACATCGTGGACGGTGTAGTGACGTTTGACGCCCAGGGCGTGGTGGAGTCCTTCAACCAGGCTGCGAGTGCGATCTTTGGTTATGCACCGCGCGAGATCATCGGCCGCAGCGCGGCGCTACTGATACACGACCCGGATTCTCACTTTGAAGAAGACTACCTGCGCCACCGTTTCAGCTCCGAGCGGCCCGGCATACCCAATATTTCACGCGAGGTCCAGGGCCGGCGCAAGGATGGTGAGCTGTTCCCCATCCACCTGTCGGTGTCGCGCATCTTCCGCAACGGCCTGGCCCACCTGATCGCCATCGTGCGCGACATCACGCAGCAGCGCCACGACGAAGAAGAAATCCGCCGCCTGGCTTTTTTCGACCCGCTCACCGGCCTGCCCAACCGCCGCCTGCTGATGGACCGCCTCAAACAGGCCATGGTCACATCGGCCCGCACCGGCAAACATGGCGCCCTGATGTTTCTGGACCTGGACCACTTCAAACAGCTCAACGACACCCAGGGCCACGATGTAGGCGACCTGCTGCTGCAGCAGACTGCCAAACGCCTGTCGGCCTGCGTACGTGATGGCGACAGCGTGGCCCGGCTGGGTGGTGACGAGTTCGTGGTGCTGCTCGAAGCCCTGAGCCCACACAGCCACGAGGCTGCCACACATGCCGAAGCCGTCGCCACGAAACTGCTCGATGCCTTCAAGACGCCCTACAGCCTGAACGGCTACAGCCATGAGGGCACGACCAGCATTGGCATCGTGGTGTTCATGGGGGACGATGAGACCATGGACGATCTGCTCAAAAAAGCCGACCTGGCCATGTACCAGGGCAAGTCTGCCGGGCGCAACACCGCGCGCTTTTTTGACCCTGCGATGCAGGCCGCCGTGGCCGAACACGACGCCCTGGAGAAAGACCTGCGCCGCGGCATCGCCATGCGCGAATTTGTGCTGCACTACCAGATACAGGTCAACAGCCAGGGCCAGACCACTGGTGTCGAGGCGCTGGTGCGCTGGAACCACGGCCGCAAGGGCCTGGTCGCACCCGGCCAGTTCATTCCCCTGGCAGAACAGACGGGCCTGATTCTGGCGCTGGGGCAAGAGGTACTGGAGGTAGCGTGCGCCCAGTTGGTCGCCTGGGCTGGCGACCCACAGCACAAACACTGGACCGTGGCCGTGAACGTGAGCGCATCGCAGTTTGCGCAGGGCAGCTTTGTGGCCAATGTGTCGCGCGCCCTGGCGCATACCGGCGCCAACCCCAAGCTGCTGAAGCTGGAGTTGACCGAGAGCACCCTGGTGCACGACATCGAAGACGTCATCGTCAAGATGACAGCGCTGAAAGCCATGGGCGTGGGCTTCTCGCTGGACGACTTTGGCACCGGTTATTCATCCCTGTCTTACCTGAAACGCCTGCCACTGGACCAGTTGAAAATCGACCAGTCCTTCGTGCGCGACGTGCTGACCGACCCCAGCGACGCGGTCATCGCCCGCACCATCTTGGCCCTGGGCCACAGCTTGGGCCTGAGCGTGATTGCCGAGGGTGTGGAGACCGAGGGGCAGCACGCGTTTCTGGTAGATGCGGGCTGTGATGCATTCCAGGGCTACTTCTTCGGAAGACCTGGTCCGGTGGAGACCCTGGGGTAATTCGCTATTAAATCAGGAGCTACTTGGTCTTATTTGGCGGGGGCTACGGGCTGTTTTTATCAATTCACTTCGCCCCCACTACCAGTTCCTGCCGAAGCAATAGTGTGGTTTCTTGGGGCTCAAATTGTTTTGCGAACAGCGGGATGGCGAACCTGTAGCTTGCCTGCTCCCGTTTGAGGATGTAGGCCAGCTGCAGGCGATCGAGGGCGCGGCGCAGGGCGTCGGGCTGGGGATCGATGCCGTGGCTCTCCAGCAGGCCTGCCAGTTCGGCCAGGCTGGTGGCGCCGTGCAGGGCCGTGTGGTAGACCACGATGCGGTCCAGGCGGCAGGCTGCTTCGTCGTGGCTCAGGCGGCCCCACCCGGCCAGTGCGTCCTGCACGGCTTGCGACGAAAAGGCCTGGGTCAAATGGCGCTGCTCGATGGCCCGTTCACCGGGTTGCAAGACTTCTAAACATTCCTGGCACAGGATGGCCACCAGGTTGGCGCGCTGGCCGCTGGCTTCCACCAGCTGGTCGACCAGGCGGTTGCTGGCAAAGCCCAGGCGCAGGCGCGACAGCGGAACCGTTGCCAGCTCCGCACAGGCCGCAGCCTCCAGGCCACCGATCGTCAGCACTTCGCCAAAATTGCGCAGCGGCGACTGGTAGTCCAGTACCGCTGTGGCGTACAGGTCCCAGAACCCGGCCAGCATGAACCAGCAACGCCCCTCGTCACTCAGCGCGCGCAGCGCAGAGAGCTGGTGGTAGCCGTGCTGCGACTCTTCGCGGAAAAACATATCCGCCTCGTCAATCAGCAGGAAGAGGCGTTTGCCGGCATAGGTGGCCTGCAGATGGGTGATGATGGCATCCAGCGGCGTGGCGGCATCGAGTCCAAACTGCAAGGCCAGGCGTGGGGCCAGGCGGTGGTCGCGCAAAGACACGTAGTGGCAGATGACGTGGGGGTGGCCGTCCAGGCGGCGCTGCACGGCTTTGAGCAGGCTGCTTTTGCCCAGTTGGCGTCCGCCCACGACCAGGTAGTTGGCCGGTTCCCGGTTGACCACGCGGGCCAGCAGCTGATGGCGGCCGAAGAACACCCCGGAGCGGGTCACACCACCACGGGTCTGGTACGGCGATATGCGGGTGACGCGCAGTTGCGCGGCAAGCAGGCGCAGAAATACCGACACGGGCTGGCTGCTGAGCAGCCACTCGGTCTGGCTGGGGCTGTCGACCATCACGGTGAGATTGGCGCGGTCTTCACAATACGCCTGCAGCTGGGACCACGGGTCGTCTGGCGTGTGGGGGCTGAGGATCAGCATGACATCCGCGCCGGTTTGCGCCACCCGCAGATGGTGCAGCAGAGAGACTTCGTCGAGTTCGCGCGCTGGCACAAAAACAAGGCACCGGTCCAGCGTGACCGGCAGATCGACGGGGAACAACCATTCGAACACCGCACCCGGCATCGCCCAATCACTGCTGGGCTTGCTGCGCGCAGCCAGTTGCCCCGCCAGCATGGAAACCCGCTCCATGTCAGTGGCAGCTGCATATCGCAAGGCACGCAGCCAGTTCGCCAGCGGCACCTCGGCCGCCTGCAGGGTCGATTGCCGCCAGCCGGTCAGGCGCAGTAGCTGGTCCAACCGGGGGATGCCCGCAACGGGTGTGCGCCGCAGGCGTTCGGGGCGCAGCTGGCCCAGGCTCAGCGACGGGTGGCGCATCAGCAGCATCGCCGCCGCCGCGGCAAAGACGAGTCCGCAGGCCAGGTACAACGTGCGCAACCAGCCAAAGGGCTCTATCTCTTCGGTGGGTTCGTCGTCCGTGCACTGCATGGGCAACAAACCCGCGGGCATGGGCGGTTGCCCCGCGCTACAGGTCCACGCATAACTGATCGGGTTGAAATCGAAAAACACCTCAGTGCCAGAGATGGCCCCCAGGTCTGACTGCCGGGCCACGTTGGCCTGCAGGCGATACGGCCGCGGTGATGTCACCGTGACAAAAGGAACGGGGTTCTGTGGAGCGTACCGGTTGATGTCCTTTGGCCACCCCTCCTCATAGTGGCGGGCCTGGACCATGGCAACGCGCCACTTGGTCATTTCGCCCCATACCAGCCAGGCGTTCTCGGTGCCCAGGATGGTGCCCCGCGTCACCGGGTTCAGCTTCGGGGTCAACACAGCACTGACCACAAACAGCGTGACCAGCGCAATCAGCACTGCGCGCACCACCGTGTGGGACAAGGCCCGCCCTAGCTGCTGGAGCACGATTCCAGGGCCATGCGGCCCGCTTCACGGATGGTGTCGCAGCGCCAGTGCAGGCGTGCCTGGTCGCCGTGGCCGCGAACGTGGATCAGGTTGCCCCAGAACAAGCGGCGCAAGTGTTCGTCTTGCAGGTACGGGCGTGCCCGCCCCAGATCGTCAGCCCGCAGGTGCTCCCCCAGTCGGGCTTGGGCCGTGGAGTCCTGTGCCAGGGGGAGAAAGGTCTGCCAAAGCCGGGCACTGCTGGCCAGTTGCGCGCGCAAGGCACTGTGGTCACCGCCCTCGCCCAGGCCATGTTTTGCCAGCCACTGCATGCCCTCTTCAAACAGCGCAGGGTGCCCGCCACACAGGGTCAGCAGTTGGGTCAATAGCGGCACCGGCCAAGCCTGTTCCGGCCAACGCTGCTGCGCCAGGATGGCCATATCCTGTACCGTGAGCTCAGGCCAGTGGTTGACCTGCGCAATATTGAGCAGCGACAAATCGCCATTGCGGTACTTGAGGTCGGCCAGCGCTTCGCCGCCACACAGCAGCAAATGCAGCCGGCCGCTGTGCATTTCACTCAGGCTGCGCAAGATACCCGCCAGGGTTTCGCGCAAGGCGGGCGTGCCTTGTTCGAACCGGCTCACCAGGCAAAACAGGCGTGCGCCGGACACGAGCTTCTTTTCCAGCGCAGCTTCAAATTCGTAATCCGAGCTCACATCGGCGAAGCCGCATTGGCGGGCTATGGCTGCGAAATACTCGCTGCTGTCTGCGGTCACGCTGTACGGCGGCTGGATATGCAAGACCGATGCATCGCCATACTGGGCGCGGGCCCGCCGCAGCAAGGCCTCACGAAACGGCGGCTGCCCCCAGTGCGCTTGCGACAGCAACAGGCTGATCGGGTACGGCGTGGCCTGGGCCAGCTGCATAAAAAGCCCGTCCATGAAATCCGAAAACGGCGTAGAAAAAGGCGTTGCACCCGTCTGCTCGGTTTGCAGCGGGTACTCGGGCGCAAAGTCTGCGGCGGCCAGCAGGCGGTTGGTTTCGGCTTCTGTCAGCCGCAGATAACGCGCGCAGGCCAAGACCTTGTCCCGCGACCGCGCGCTGGGTGATGACACACCGTTGCGCCAGTTGTTGACCGCTTCGCGGCTCAGACCGATCTCGGTCGCCACCCCGGCGGCGCTGGCGCGGATGCGCCGCATAAAGAGGGTCAACACATCGGGGAAAGACTCCCTGCTTGTCGTCATCACATGCCTATCCAAATAAAACCTGTGCCGGGCGCCAGCACACAGGAAAAGTACTGAAATGGAACCACAGGCAGATGATGGCAGATGCGGCTTAGCGCACGCAGCTGTAGAAGCCCGATTCGTCCAGCGTGTATTTTCGGTTGTACTTGCCGCTTTTATGCGAGTCCGAATGTTCTTCCAGGCACTGCGCGAATTTTGTCTTCAACGTGGCAAGGCATGCGGCGTCTCCCTGGCAACGCTGCTCGGCGTTGGCCCGGGTGGTGCTGGCGAATTTTTCCTTCTGGTCTGACCGCAGGCCGGAGAAGAAGTTGACCACCACCCACAACACGACCAGGATCGCACCCCATTTCAACAGCCTGCCGAAGAAGGACTTCTTCTGCACCGGCTCTTCTACTGGTACTGGCATCGGCACTTGCACTTCTGACATATTCACTCCGTTCATTGTTGGTTGGTTGTTGATGTGGCACCCGGGTGGGCTGTTATTTCTGGGTACAGGCCAAGAAATGGTTGTTGCCGTTGGACATGCACTGGTAGAAGGCGCGCTCCTTGCCGGTTGAGGCCAGGCAGTGACCAACGGTCGTGGTGGCTTTGGCGCGGCGGATATTCGTCGCATTGTTGTCATAGTCCGCCAGGGTGATGTAGCCACCCTTGAGGTTCTTGGCGCTGACCTCCAGGGCCATATCACCCTGGTACTGCGCGTTGTCGACCGCAGCATTGCAATCCAGCGGCACTGTTTTGGGGTCGGTTTTTTTAAAGGCTTTTTCAAATCCCCTGGCCAGGTCTTGCACGTCTTTAGGAATCTTCCTGGTGCCGTCGGCGTTGTACTCCACGGTACGGGCCTTGTCGTTGTTGTCACCGACAAAGCCGGTATTGCTTTGCAGCTTGAGGGCCTCGCCAGCCTTGTCGTCGGGGGTAGGCTGCTGGCCATAGTGGGTCTTGCCCTGTGCGTCTACCCATTTGAAGACCGGCTGGGCCTGGCCTGCAAGCGCCAAAAGCAACAGCAAACAAGCCAGGAAGGTAGGGAGCGGAGAGAGGCGCATCGGTGTGTGATATTCAGGCGGGTTGGTACAAGTGTCTGAGTGCTGGTAATTTTGGCGGTGATGGGCGGTCAACGCAGTACCGGAGTTGTCCGCCCGGCAGGCTATGGCGGTGGACAGGATGTCAAGTCGAAGCTTTGGGGTAAACCACGTTTAGGATGGCGGTTTGGCGCTGACTACTTCTGGAGACCCATGCCCGCTTCCAAACACCCCATCACCATCGACGACCTCTGGTCCCTCAAACGCCTGAGCACCGGCAGCCCGTCGCCAGACGGCCAATGGACCTGCGCCACCGTCACCAGTTATGACATGAAAAAAAACGAGAGCAGCACACAACTGTGGCTGCTCTCCACCGACGGCAAGACGCAGCGCCAGCTCACGCGCGGCAAGCGCGATGGCGATCCGCAGTGGTCGCCCGACGGAAAGTCGATCGCCTTCGTCTCCAAACGCGGCGAGGGCAAAGACGCCGATGTCGCAGGGCAGATCTACCTGATTGCGCCCGATGGCGGCGAAGCCCGCCGCGTGGCGCAACTGGCGACGGGCGTGAGCGCACTGCGCTGGTTCCCCGACAGCAAGCGCCTGGCCTTTGTGTCCTGGGTCTGGCCCGAGCTGACCACACAGGCCGCGCAAGAGAAAAAATTCAAGGAGGACAAAGACGACAAGGTGCAGGCTACGGTGGTGGAGCACAACCACTACCGCCATTGGGACCACTGGTTTCCGCGTGGGCGCAAGCCCCACATCCACATGGTGGACGTCAGCAGTGGCAAGATCCGCGACCTGTTTGCTGGTACCGCATTTCACCTGCCGCCGCAGGAGCCCGACGCCGGGTTGTTTGACATCAGCCCCGATGGCAAGGAACTGGCGTTCACCTTTGACTTCAACCCCGACCCGCGCGCTTTTTCATTCACCGACATCGTTGCAATGGATGTGAAGACGGGCAAGACCACCACGCTGACAAAACGCGACAAGGCATTGGCCCAGTTTGCGTTTGAAGGTCCACGTTATTCGCCCGACGGCAAGTCCATTGCCTTTGTGGACTGCGACTTCACCCAGCAGCACAACGAACAAAGCCGCGCCTGGCTTTTGACGCGCAAAACCAAAGCGCTGAGCCCATGGAGCGCCACCTGGGACCGCAACGTGAATGGCCCACTGCAATGGGCTGCCACCAGCGATGCGGTGTTCTTCACCGCCGAGCACGGCGTTGCGCAGCCGATCTGGCGCCTGGCCGTCGATGCCAGGACACCCACCGAAGTGTTGCGCGGTGCAGGCGAAGGCGGGACTGCCAGCGACCTGCGCATCAGCGCCGATGGCAAGACACTGCTCTACGCGCGCTCCAGCATGCTGCACCCACCCACGCTGTTGGCCTGCAATGCCGATGGCTCGGGTGAGCGCGCCATTGAAAAGTTCAACACCAAGTTGATGGCCGGTTTGCAGATGGGCGATGCCAAATCGGTAGAGGTCCAAGGCTTTGGCGGCGACGCGGTGCAGATGTGGGTCGTCGCGCCACCGGGCTACACGGCCAGCACGAAGAAAAAGTGGCCGCTGATGCAGGTCATCCACGGCGGGCCGCACACCTGCTGGAGCGATACCTGGCACTGGCGCTGGAACATGCAGATGTTTGCCGCCAGCGGCTATGTGACCTGCGCGGTGATCTACCACGGCTCCAGCGGCTTTGGGCAAAAATTCCTCTCCAGCATCAACGGCGACTGGGGCCGCCGCGAGATGGCCGATGTGGAAGCGGGCACCGACTACATGCTGGCCACCGGCACCATAGACGCCAAACGCATGGTCGCCACGGGCGGCAGTTATGGAGGCTACATGGTGGCCTACATGAACGGCAACCTGCCCGCCAAGCGTTACCAGGCCTATGTGTGCCACGCGGGCTGCTACGACTGGGTGTCGATGATGGGCTCGGACGGCTACTTCTGGTTCGGCCACGAACTCGGCGCGTTCCACTGGGACGACGAAGCCAGTGTTATGAAGCAGTCACCCCACCACTACGCACAAAACTTCAACACCCCCACGCTGGTCATCCACGGCGAGTTGGACTACCGTGTGCCCTACTACCAGGGGTTGGCCTACTACAACACCCTGCGCACCCGCGAGATACCGGCGCGCCTGGTATTTTTCCCTGACGAGAACCACTGGATTTTGAAACCACAGAACTCCAAGCTCTGGTATGCGGAGTTCACCGGGTGGTGTGTCCGGTATACCAAGGGCAATGCGAAGGCGGGACACAGGTGACATCGCATGCCCATCGCAGTCCTGATGCCCGCAATGGCACTTGCCTACCTCACATTGGCGTTGGTCACCTTCGGGCAGCGCAAGCCGGGCTACAGCCATGTTGTCCACACCATCAGTGAGCTGGGCGAAGTGGGCGCACCAGACGCGCGTGCCGTGGCGTGGCTGGTGTTCTTTCCCGTAGGCTTGCTTCAACTGCTGGTCGCAGGCTTGCATTTTGCGAGCACCCCGCTGGTTGCGCTGGTCGCAGTCTGCCTGGGCGCGGGCTATGTGGTTGCGGCAGTTTTCCCGTGCGACCCGGGCTCGCCGGTTTCTGGCTCAGTGCGGCAGGGCATCCATAACCTGGGCGGCGGGGTGGAGTATGTATGCGGTGGGTTGGGTTTCCTCAAAGCAGCCGGGCAGTTTGGCGCTGCGTTCGAGGTGCTGGGTTACGCCATTCTGGTGGTTGCGGTGGCGCTGACGGTTTTTCCCCAGACATCGGTTCGCGGACTGGTGCAGCGGGTGGGCGAGCTGGGCCTGTTCGGCGGTTTGTCTGCCTTGGTCTGGATTTCTGCCGGCAGCAGTTTTTAGCTTTATGCAAAACCTGCTTTTACGCGCGGCTAAACCGGACGATGCGTCCGCCATCGCAGATGTTTACCTCGCGTCACGAACGACTTTTCTCGCCTACGCGCCACTGGCGCACAGCGATGCAGAGGTTCGGCAGTGGATCAGAGCGCAACTGCTACCTGCTGCCTCCGTTACGGTTGCGGATATCGGGGGTGAAGTGGCCGGATTTGTTGCAACCAACAGCGACGGGCCACTACTGTGGATTGACCAGCTGTATGTTCGACCCGATGCGGTCAACCTGGGCCTTGGCGGCAGGCTGCTAGGGTACGCATTGGCGGGTGTCACACAAGCAGTTCGCCTCTATACATTCCAGGCAAACGCCGGAGCCAGGCGCTTCTACGAACGGCATGGCTTCAAGCCATTGGAGTTCACGGATGGGCAGTCCAATGAGGAAAGGTGCCCCGATGTCCTGTATGGGCGTGCAGAGCAACCGGTTGCAGACCACACTACCGACTGAGCGCGTCGCCCAGCAATGTAGGCAAGGAAACTTCCGGTGCGGCTGCCGGGGCGACCAGAGGCAAGGTGATGGTGAAACAGGCTCCTTGCCCTGGAGGGCTGTCCACTTTCAGGTCGCCACCCATCATGCCGGTCACCAGGTTGTACACGATGTTGAGTCCCAACCCACTGCCGCCCTGGCCAAATTTGGTGGTGAAAAATGGGTCAAAGACTCGGGTCAGGTTGACCATTGGAATGCCACCACCATTGTCACTGACCGTCAGCTCAACCTGCGCGTCGTCCAGTTGTCGAACGCTTAAGGTAACCACGCCATTTTCGTGGCCATCAAAGGCATGCAAGAGTGCGTTGCCGATGAGGTTCGTGAGTATTTGTGCCAACGGTCCAGGGTAACTGTCCATGGTGATACCGGCCGGTACGACGCTATGCACTGTGTGTTGCGCCTTGCGAATACTCGGCCCCAGGGTCAGCAAAATCTCCGCGACGGCGGCATCCAGTTGGAACACACGCCGGTTGACACTGGCCTGGTCAACGGCGACCTGCTTGAAACTGGCAACCAGTTCTGCCGCGCGGTGCAGGCTGTGCATCAGAATATCGGAGCCCTCCCCAACCATCGTCAAAAAAGCATTCAGGCGACTGCGGGTAATGCCTTTTTCGACGTCACTGGTGAAGGCCTTTACATGCTCTTGCAAGGTGCTGGCAACCGTCAAACTGTTGCCAACCGGTGTATTGAGTTCATGTGCAACGCCTGCGACCAGCGAGCCCAGCGCCGACAACTTTTCCTTGCGCACCAACTCGGACTGCGCGGTGGTCAGTTGCGCCAGCGCTTCCGAGAGTTCCTGTGTGCGTTCACCGACACGCCGTTCCAGCGTTGCGTTGAGCCCGAGGATATTCAGCGCGTGCTGGTGTTTGTCTGTGACGTCTTCATAGGCCAGTATCAACATGGCGTGTTCGGCCATGGCAAGCACCTGTCCGGATATTTCGCACAGGATGCTGGGGCGCCCGTCTCCGGGCTGCATCCAAGCCTGGTGGCGGGAAACCACACCCTTTTGGTCAAGCGCCTGCAACACTTCCTGGCGCACGTCCTGGCTGACCCACATGCCATTGTGCGAGCCATTGGTTCCCAGTATGGCGTCTCGGCTTCGGCCAAACAGCCGCTCCCAAGCACCGTTCACATCCAGAATGGTGAACGCCCCACCCATTTGTGAGACCGAGATGGCTACCGGTGACCCGTCGAAAATAGCAAGAAACTTGGCCTGACTGACACTCAATGCAGCCTCCGTGCGCCGTCGCACCAACAGTTCCTGGGTCAAGGCGTCGTTCTTTTGGTCGCGCTCGGCAATCAGGCTCGATAACTCGGTGCGCATATGGTCCAGGCCCTGGGCCAAGGTCCCCAGTTCGTCGGCGTGGCGCCATTGCAGAGGCTGTGTGAGTTCGCCACGTGCCAGGCGCGACGCGTCGGCCTGCAAGGCCCGCAGCGGCCGCATCATGCGCCAGTCAAACAGCAACCAGATCAAGGCAAACGAGATGGCCAGCTGGGCTACCAGCGCCAAGGCCTGTTTGGCAATATCCCGAAAAATGTCCGCTTGAATCCGTGCAGTGGTGAGTTCAAGTTCCAGATACCCGATCACCAGGCCCTCGTGCACGATGGATCGTTTTTCAATCAGGGGCGTACCTTGGAGAGCCAGCCCGCTTTTTTTGTGCACAAGGATCTTCTGAAACTCGTCTCTGACGGTGACGCTGACAACATCCGGGTTGCGCATGACTGCGTCGGTGAGCCCGGTTGTCACGTCCTTGTCGACCGTCCAGATGGCGATGGCCAGACCGCGTGACAGTACGTCTGAGTACAACTGCATCGGCACACGGACCCGCTGGTTGACCTCGGTTTCGAGCCTGCTGGTGGTCTGAAAATAGGTCAACAACAAGGCGGGCAGAAAAATCCCCAGCCCCGCACCCAGCATCAGGGTTTGCCGCATGGACAACCTGGCCCAGCGCTTGAATAGAGTTGTCCCTTGGGAGGTGTTCACTACGGCGCGTCAGGACTTTGATTGCTTTCGCCAAAGCTGAATATTGGGTTCAATCAGTTTTTCCATAGCCTTCTCTTTGTTCAACTTGAGTACGGCTTTGGTGATGAGCGCGCGCATCTCTGGTGTGTTGCAAGGGGATTTGTGGGAGAACGTCAAAAACAATGCTTCACTGCTGACCTCGGTAGCAGCAATTTTCAAGCCAGAAATATTCAATTTGGCCATATAGGCCAGGCCGGGAGCCTCTTCATAGATCATGTAGTCGGCACGCGCCAGCGCCAACATCTGGATCGCTTGCTCCAATGTCGGTACCGTGGTTATCTTGAGGTTGGCCTTGGCATACTGGTCAAATGCCTCTCCGAAACTGTTGTTGATCACGGTCAGGCCGTGCAGGCCGCGCAGATCGTCCCAGACCTTGACGGGTACCGGTTTGGCAGCAGCGCTCCAAACCACGCTGCGGGTGCCTTGAAAGGGGGGATGGAAGTAGTCCATGTAGTCCAGTCGGGCCTGCGTGAAAAAGGCACCTGCAATCAGATCGATTCGACCGATTTTTGCCTCTTCCTGTACGCGGGCCCAGGTCCCCACATAACGGACTTCAATAGGTATGCCCAAGGCCTGGGCCAACAGTTGCATGAGGTCGGCATTGGCGCCAATCAACTTGCCAGGTTCCTGCGTGTCACGCCACAGGTAGGGCGCGTACTCTGGGTTTCCAGTGGCGACCAGCTTCGTACACACCTCCGCTCTGGCAGAGGGTCCCAAACCCAAAATACCGACCATGGTGCCGGCAACCAGGACCCGCACGATATTCCCCACCCGGTATCCAACATCTGCGGCCATGGAATTTCACCTCTGTTGCGTTAGCTCCCCGTGTGCAGTCTAGCGTGTATCCGTGGACCTGCCAACGCGCCATTTCCGGCGCAATACCTCTGCCAGACCTGTGCAATTACAAATCTGGCAGATATGACTCAACAGCTCAGGCCAGGTCGAAGCGGTCCAGGTTCATCACCTTGGTCCAAGCCGCCACAAAGTCCGTGACAAACTTCCGCTGACCGTCCGCACTGGCATACACCTCGGCATAGGCGCGCAGCACCGAGTTGGAGCCGAAGATCAAGTCGTTGCGGGTACCGATGTATTTCACGGCGCCGGTCTTGCGGTCCCGGCCTTCAAACAGCTCCGCGTCCGCATCGACCGCTTTCCACTCCGTGCCCATGTCTAGCAGGTTGACAAAGAAGGCGTTGCTGAGAACCCCCACCTTGTCGGTGAACACACCGTGCTTGCTGCTGCCGTCTGCATTCGCGCCCAATACGCGCAGGCCGCCGACCAACGCGGTCAGTTCGGGTGCGGTCAGGGTCAGCAACTGGGCCTTGTCGATCAGCAGTGCTTCGGTAGAAGCACTGACCTTGCCCGGCTTCTTGTAATTGCGGAATCCATCAGCCAGCGGCTCGAGTGCGGCAAAGGACTCCACATCGGTCTGTGCCTGCGTGGCGTCCACGCGGCCGGGTGCAAAGGGGACTTCGACCGCCACACCAGCTGCCTTGGCCGCCTGTTCGACACCCACACTGCCAGCCAGCACGATCATATCGGCCAACGATGCCTTGCCAGAAGCCTTCTGGATGTCTTGCAACTTGGCCAGCGTGGCAACGGCACGCTTGTTGATGTCCCAGTCCTTCTGTGGAGCCAGTGCCAAACGCGCACCATTGGCACCGCCGCGCTTGTCGCCGCCGCGGAAGGTGGATGCCGAAGCCCAGGCTACGGAGACCAGATCCGCCACCGACAAACCCGATGCAGCAATCTTTGCCTTCAGGTCCGCAATGTCGGCCGCCGTGGGTTGGTGCGTGGCTGCGGGCAGCGGGTCTTGCCAGATCAGGTCTTCCTTCGGCACTTCGGGGCCCAGGTAGCGCGCCTTGGGACCCATGTCGCGGTGGGTCAGCTTGAACCAGGCGCGGGCAAAGGCTTCGGCGAAGGATTGTGGGTCTTCATGGAAGCGCTTGGATATCTTGCCGAATTCGGGGTCGAAGCGCAGCGTCAGATCAGTGGTCAGCATCGTGGGCTTGTGCATCAGGCCCGGCACGTGCGCATCGGGAATGATGTCCGGCGCGTTTTTGGCCACCCACTGCTTAGCACCGGCGGGCGAACGGGTCAGCTCCCATTCGAACTTGAACAAATTCTCGAAGAAGTTGTTGCTCCACTGGGCCGGTGTCGTAGTCCAGGTCACTTCCAGGCCGCTGGAGACCGTGTCCTTTCCGTGGCCGCCGCCAAAGCTGCTGTGCCAGCCCAGGCCTTGCGCTTCGATCGACCCGCCTTCGGGCTCTGGGCCTTTGTGGTGTTCGGGCGCAGCGCCGTGGGCCTTGCCGAAGGTGTGGCCCCCCGCGATCAGCGCGACGATTTCTTCATCATCCATTGCCATGCGGTAGAAGGTGGCGCGGATGTCCTTGGCGGCGGCCATGTAGTCGCCACTGGCGTTCGGCCCTTCGGGGTTGACATAGATCAGTCCCATGTGGGTGGCACCCAGGCCGTTGACGAGTTCACGGTCGCCCTCGAAACGCTTGTCGTCGGCCAACCATTTGGTCTCGGCGCCCCAGCTGACGTCCATATCGGGTTCCCATACATCTTGACGGCCAGCGGCAAAGCCGAAGGTGCGAAAGCCCATGGACTCCAGCGCCACATTGCCCGCCAGGATAAACAGGTCGGCCCAGGAAATTTTCTGACCGTATTTCTGCTTGATCGGCCACAGCAGGCGGCGCGACTTGTCGATGTTGACGTTGTCGGGCCAGGAATTCAACGGCGCAAAACGCTGCTGCCCACGCCCGCCACCGCCACGTCCGTCGGTGGTGCGGTAGGTGCCGGCGCTGTGCCAGGCCATGCGGACAAACTGCGGGCCGTAGTGGCCAAAGTCGGCCGGCCACCAGTCTTGGGAATCAGTCATCAGCTTGACCAGATCGGCCTTCAGTGCGGCGTAGTCCAGCGCCTTGAAGGCTTCGGCGTAGTTGAAGGTTTCACCCAAGGGGTTGGATTTGCTGGAATGCTGGCTCAACAGGTCCACGGGCAACTGGTTGGGCCACCAGTTCTTGTTGGAGGTGTTGCCGGTGGCGGCATGGTGGAACGGGCATTTGGCTTCTGTGGTCATGCTGATCTCCTGGGTGGGTTGCAATCGTTTGTGCTGGCCAGTTTAGGTTTAAGGCGACTATCGATCAAGATAGTTTTATTAATCCAACCTATAGCGATCTCCAATTCTGCTCGCCGCGCAAGGCAGTAGCGTGGCCTATGATGCCAAGCACACCACCGCCACGCAATATGCAACAACCCCGCTACCCCCTGCCCGACCTCAACACCCTGCCCGAAGACATCCGCGCCAAGATTCTGGAGGTGCAGGAGAAATCCGGCTTTGTGCCCAATGTGTTCCTGGCCTTTGCCCGCCGCCCGGCCGAGTGGCGCGCCTTCTTCGCCTACCACGACGCGCTGATGCTGCGCGCCGAGAGCAGCCTGACCAAGGGCGAGCGCGAGATGATCATCACCACCACCAGTGCCGCCAACCACTGCCTGTACTGCGTGGTGGCCCACGGCGCCATTCTGCGCATCTATGAGAAGAAGCCGCTGGTGGCCGACCAGGTGGCCGTCAACTACCGCAAGGCCGACATCAGCCCGCGCCAGCGCGCCATGCTGGACTTTGCGATGAAGGTCTGCCTGCAGTCCGACACCGTGGAAGACGCTGACTTTGCCGCGCTGCATACCCATGGTTTTGACGATGAGGACATCTGGGACATTGCCGGCATCACCGCCTTTTTTGGCCTGTCCAACCGCATGGCCAATGTGACCAGCATGATGCCCAACCCCGAGTTTTATCTCCTGGGGCGGGTGCCCAAGCAGAAGTAGCGGGAAGCATATTGGTAAAATTCGCCGCTAGCCCCGTCGTTATTGGCCTAGTAGCTACAAAAACAATAGCAAACCTCAACAGCCCTGTGCCCGCGCGGATTTCTCCAGGCTGTCACGCCGCTGTTTCAGCGACTCCATGACTTGGGCGCTGCCGCCGTGCCGTTCCTGGCTGCGAAGGGATTCTTGCTGTGCTTTGAAATTGTCACAGTGGTTGTAGCTGGAGCTTGTGGTGGTTTTGGCCGGGGTGTTATCCCGCACGGGCTCGCTGTTAACCTGGGCGCGCGGCGCCTCGGGCATGTATCTGATTCCGCCCATAAGGTCCCGGTCCCGCAGGCACTGTGCCTGTATCGCGTCACGCACCTGTGGCGCAGTTCCGCGCTGGGCGTACACCTCGGCTATCAGTTGTTGCCGCTGCGGATCGTTCTGGGCCTGGCGGCTCAGCTCTTCCGCCGTCTTGCCACTTTCCCGCGCCCACATGATTTGCTGCGCGTCCGTCCCGCGCTTGATGCAATACGGGTCAGCCACGGGTCTGGGGGTGTTGGATTGCGCCGCCTCGCCACCACTGGAACGCATCACCTTATCAGGTGCCCCCGCTTCACACGGCCGGTCCTGGTAGATGCTGCCACACCGGTACATTTGCTGGGCCATGGCCGCGGAAGAGCCGGCCATCAACACCGCAGACAGCCACAAAACGGCAACTAACTTCATATATTTACTCCCCATACCTCGCTGAATAGCGGCTGAACTATAGCTGCATGGCTGCGGTCTGCGCTGCCGCATGTTCCTACAATCCCACCATGGCCATCCCGCAAACCTTCATCCAGGAACTCATCGCCCGTGCCGATGTGGTGGAGATCGTGGGCCGTTACGTGCAGCTCAAGAAGGGCGGCGCCAACTTCATGGGCCTGTGCCCCTTCCACGGGGAAAAGTCGCCATCTTTCTCGGTCAGCCCGGCTAAACAGTTCTACCACTGCTTTGGCTGCGGCAAAAACGGCAATGCCATCAGCTTCCTGATGGACCACGCCGGCATGACCTTCATCGAGGCGGTGAAGGACCTGGCCCAGCAGTACGGCATGCAGATCCCCGAGGACGAGGCCTCGCCCGAGGATCGCGCCCGAGCCCAGGAGCAGAAACAAAAGCAAAACACGCTGACCGACGTGCTGGAAAAAGCCGGTGAGGCGTACCGCCGCGCGCTGAAGGATTCGCCCCGCGCTATCGCCTATTTCAAGGGCCGCGGGCTGTCGGGCGAGATCGCCAAGCAGTTTGGCCTGGGTTATGCGCCCGAAGGCTGGCGCAGCCTGGCCAGTGTCTTCCCGCATTACGATGACCCGCTGTTGGTCGAGAGTGGCCTGGTCATCTCGAATACAGAAGAAGGCGGCAACGAAGAGAAACGTTACGACCGGTTCCGCGACCGGGTCATGTTCCCCATCCGCAATATCAAGGGTGAATGCATTGGCTTTGGCGGGCGGGTGTTGGGGGACGACAAACCCAAATACCTGAATTCCCCCGAAACACCGGTCTTCAGCAAGGGCCGTGAGCTGTATGGCCTGTTCGAGGCGCGCAATGCGCTGCGCGAACATGGCTATGTGCTGGTCACCGAAGGCTATATGGACGTGGTGGCGCTGGCGCAGTTGGGCTTCCCCAACGCGGTGGCCACGCTGGGCACGGCCTGCACGGCCGACCATGTGCACAAGCTGTTCCGTTTTACCGATTCCGTGGTGTTCAGCTTCGACGGCGACAGCGCCGGCAAGCGCGCCGCCCGCAAGGCACTGGACGCCGCCCTGCCCTACGCCACCGATGTACGCTCCATCAAGTTCCTGTTTCTGCCGGATGAACACGACCCTGACAGCTTTATCCGCGCCAACGGCCAGGATGAGTTTGCACGGTATGTGTCCGAGGCCACGCCGCTCTCCCGCTTTCTGGTGGAGGCTGCGCGCGAGGGTTGTGACCTGAACACGGCCGAGGGCCGCGCCCACATGTCCAGCAACGCCAAGCCGCTGTGGGGCCTGCTGCCCGATGGCGCCTTGAAGCTGCAATTGCTCAGCGAGCTGGCCGCGCAGGTGCAGTTGCCCAGCACGGAGCTGGGTGCCTTGTGGGCGGCGACTGGGAACACATCGCACTCCAAAACAGCCTCCACACCACGCCAAAGTGGTGGCGGTGGTAGCGGTGGCGATTGGCAGGCCGACGACTACGACGGGCACACACCCGTCAGCAATTGGGGCCATCCGCTGGACGGCGAAAGCTCCGTCAACAGCTGGAAGGGCAAGGGCAAATGGGAAGGCAAGGGTGGCGGCGACTGGAAAGGTAAAGGGGATTGGAAGGGCAAAGGCAAGTGGGACCGCGACCGCCCCGTGCGCCCGCCGCTGCGGGGCCCGCTGGCCAGCCGCGCCGACCACGCCACCCGCATCCTGCTGGGCCATAGCGAACTCTGGGAGGCCCTGACCAATGAAGACCACGCCCTGCTGTGTGAACTGCCGGCACCCCACGGGCCGCTGATCGCCTGGCTGGAAGCCCAGTTGCACGAACACGGCCCGCTGGCCTGGGGTGCGCTGCGCGACGAGTTGCAAGGCCAAGGCGCCGAAGAATTGGCGTTGCGCCTGATGTCGTCCGACCCCGCTACGTCCAGCGGCGCCGCTGGCGAGGGTTCTGGCGACACGGGCGTGGAGTTGCGCGACCTGCTCAACCGCATGCTGGTGGACCGCATCAAGGAACAGGAAACGCTGGCCATAGCCGCGGCCGGAACCGACCCGGCTGCGCTGGTGCGCTACCGGGAATTGCACGCCCGCCGTCTGCAACTGGAGCTGGCCGGACGTCCACCGGCCTGAATCCCGCTGCCACAAGCGGCAGCTTGCCCCCTTGATTTTCAGCAAACCAGCAACATCTGCTGGAAACGCGCCGCTTTGCGGCTATACTACTTGGTTGTTTCGGCAAGAGCGACAGCAGCACCTCCGGGCCAGGCCAAGCGTTGGTAGATCACAACCGGCCACCTTACCGCAAGGACTGCATTCCAAATGTTCGCCCTCACATCTTGCCCATAGGAAACTTTTCGAATTCGTTTTCGAATGCTTTTCCTGCCATGCCAGCTGCGCCCGCCCCTGTAGCGGTGTAGACGGCACCCGCTCTGTTCGCCCGTTTTTTTGATGTTCTGAGGTTCTCGCATGCCTGCTCAAAAATCTGTCAAAGCTGTCCAGTCTTCGCCCAAGTCCGATAAGAAAGCCAAATCCGTGCCCGCAACCAAGCCACCCGTTCCGAAGTCGAAGGCCCAGCTCTTGAAAGATGCCGCAGACGCCCTGCTCAATGCCGGCGCAGCAGCCAAGAAGAAACCCGGTCGCCCACCCAAGGCCGCCGCAGCCGAGTCCGACGCGCCCCCCAAGACCGGCGCCAAGCGCGGCCGCAAGCCCAAGGTTGCAGCAGCAGAGTCCTCGGGTGACGATCTGGACATGTCGGACATTGAGGCCGATCTGGTAGGCGAACCTGAAGCGACTGCCGCCACTGGCGAAAAGGTCAAGCCCCTGCGCATGAAGATCAGTAAGGCGAAAGAACGCGCCTTGATGAAGGAATTCGGCCTGGACGAGACCGTCCTGTCTGAAGAAGACATTGCCAAGCGCCGCCAGCGCCTCAAGGCCCTGATCACACTGGGCAAGACCCGCGGCTACCTGACCCACGGCGAAATCTCTGACCATTTGCCCGACAAGCTGGTTGATGCGGAAACACTGGAAGTGGTGATCTCCATGTTGAACGACATGGGCGTTGCCGTTTACGAACAAACGCCGGATGCCGAGACCCTGTTGCTGAACAACAATGTCTCCACCGCCGCCACCCCGGAAGAAGCCGAAGAAGAAGCCGAAGCCGCCCTGTCCACCGTGGACAGCGAATTCGGTCGCACAACCGACCCCGTGCGTATGTACATGCGCGAAATGGGAACGGTCGAACTGCTGACCCGCGAAGGCGAAATCGAAATCGCCAAGCGCATCGAAGGCGGCCTGATGGCCATG
>JAZKDY010000092.1:0-26693 GCA_040387325.1 Pseudomonadota bacterium
GCTAGCCATGTCTCTGCCCTGTCCCAGGAGCTTGGGCGCCAAATACACTAGCAATTCGTCCATCAAGCCCTCCCGGATCAATGAGCCGTTCAGCCGATGCCCTGCCTCGACATGCAATTCATTGATTTCACGGCGTCCCAGATCCAGCAGCATGGCACGCAGATCCACTTTCCCGGTCGCCGCTCCATTTGAACTGGCGTCTGGCATACATATCACTGTGGCGCCGCGCGCTTCCAACCCCTGTCTTTTGGGATTGTCATGCTCCGTCGCGGTGTAGATCAGCACGGCGCGCCCTTCTAGAAAGATAGCAGAGTCCACCGGGGTCTGCAGCGTGCTATCCACGATGACCACGGGCGGCTGGCGGCTGGTTGTTACCAAGCGCACATCAAGACGGGGATTGTCTTGCAATATGGTGCCAATGCCAGTCAGTATGGCGCCGGAACGTGCTCGCCACACATGCCCATCGGTGCGCGCCTCCGGGGATGTAATCCACTGACTGGCGCCGTTGTCCAGCGCGGTTTTGCCGTCCAGCGATGCGGCAACTTTCGAGCGCACCCAGGGTGTTTTCCGCACCATGCGGCTGAAAAAACCAATGTTGACCTCGCGGGACTGAATGGCCAGAGGGTCGGCAGGGTGGAGGACTTCCACTTCAACACCTGCGGCTCGCAGGCGGGCAAACCCCTGGCCCGCCACCAGCGGGTTGGGGTCGGCGATGGTGGCTACCACCTTCTGGATCCCGGCTGCAACCAGTGCCTCACAGCACGGCCCTGTACGGCCATGGTGGGCACACGGTTCAAGTGTTACGTATGCGGTGGCACCCACAGCGGTGCGACCTTGTGCCTGGGCGTCGCGGAGTGCCATGATTTCTGCATGCGGGCCGCCGACAGCCTGTGTGTGGCCTGCGCCCACTAGCGAACCGTCGGCGCCGACGATGATGCAGCCCACGGCGGGGTTGGGTGGACAGAGGGTACGCGCGGATATTGCTAGCAATAGCGCTTTTTCAATCGAAGATGGGTGCACTGGGTGTATCGGGGCTAATGCACAAGTTTACCGTTTGGCGGTGCAGCCCTGCCGGATATCGGGATGGTCTTGTCGATTGGCGTGGCTTTCGGCTAACCTCTGACCTATGAAAAATCGCCCAAATGGCTTTACGCTCATTGAACTACTGGTTGTTGTGGCCATCGTTGCCATCTTGGCTGCTTTGGCTGTGCCCAGTTTCAACACGATGATGATGAAGCGATCCGTACGAAGTGCGGCTATTTCCTTGGTGGACGACATGCGTTATGCGCGCTCTGAGGCTTTGCGGCGGTCGTTGAGGGTTTCAATTTGCAGTCTGGCTGCAAATAGTACCAACACCTGTTCTGCGGCGGGCGCTGCCAATTGGGCCAATGGTTGGGTTGTGTTTTCGGATATGGCCAACACTGGGATTGTCAATACTGTCAATGGTGAGGAAATCGTCAGAGTGCAGCAGCCTCTAGTCAACATTGCGACTATCGAGGATACCCCCGCGAGTGACAAACACGTCATTTCATTCGAAGCCAATGGTCGGGCAAGGCCGGGGGGGAATCAAACATTCAGAATTACACCCAGAGGAACAGTGCCGGCCAACACGGTTCGGATTGTGTGTGTCTCAAATCAGGGGCGGGTAAGGTTGCTGGATGAGGGGGCTACAACATGTTCATAGTGAAACGCCGTCAGGTGATGCGCGGGTGCAACACACCTGCAATGCGTGGGGCTTCGCTCATCGAAGTCCTTATTTCTGTTTTGTTGGCGGCGATCGGATTGTTGGCTCTGGTGGGTGCAAACGTGGCGTCCGTTCGGTATTCCAAGATGTCGCAGTACCGTGGTACCGCCACCATGCTTTCGGCTGACCTGGCGGAGCGCATGCGCTCCAACCCCCTCGGTCTTGCCAGTTATGCGGTCAGCAGTAACTTTACAACCCAAGCCTCGGCGCCTGCAGCCAGTACCGCGTGTGAAGGTTATACAAACACCTGCACTGCAGCGCAAATGGCGGCCTATGATTTGGCGACCTGGCGGCGCATCGTCAGGAGCCAATTGCCGGAAGGATCGGTGTCGGTCACCCCGTCGGCTACTGTGGCAGGAGCTGACGTTTGGCTTGCCTGGCGCGACCCGGCGGTTGCAGCGCCTGATGACAACACGACCGATGCGCGTAACTACACCAAGGAGTGTGCGCCCAACTTTAGTACCGAGAAGAGTGTGCGGTGCATCTATTTCAGGATTAACTTATGAGATACGCACGCCACTCCCTGCGTAAATCCCGGGGTCTGACCCTGATCGAGTTGATGGTTTCCATTGCCATTGGTCTGGTTGTTGTTGCGGCGGTTATGGTCAGTTTCGTAAACTCTGGTCAGGCAGGGCGTTACCAGGCCGCGCTGGGTCAAATGAACCAGGATGCGCAGGTTGGCCTCAACATGCTGTCGCGTGAGATTCAATTGGCTGGTTATGTCTCGCCGAACAATAGTTTGGGAACTGCCACCCCCTTGTTTGGCTGCGATGCAACACGTACTGCAACAGCCGCAGCGATACCTTTTGTAGACGCTACGGTAACGGTCCAACCTACATGTTCCACGACCGTAGCTGCTCCCACAATTTCTGGTTTCGAAGTCGTTTATGAGGCGGATGTGTACAACACCGTACCTACGTCAGGCAGTCTTCCCACTGACTGCGCGGGTATCGCGGCCCCCACTTCTGGAACCATCCGGATTGCACGCAACCGCTATTTTGTTGACCGAGTTTCTGGTGGGCGGCCCGAGCTGTATTGCGCCAGCAATGCATCTGCCCAAGTGCCCATTTTGGAAAACGTGGAGGATATGCAGGTTTGGTATGGCGCAGTCTCTGCCACATCCGGAACTCAGGCCGTGCGGTACTCGCAGGCGGCAGACGTAAACGCGCAACCCGCCGGAGAGTGGGGCAATGTCATGGCCGTGAGGATTTGCCTGCTGATGCGCAGTGCAGAGCCCATCTTGTCGGGTGACGATGCACAGACTTATCTGGATTGCACGTCCACCAGTACAGCCAACCCCGACCGATACCTGCGCCGTGCTTACTTCACCACCGCCACGGTGCGGGCCAAAATGACTCCTTGATGGATGATGCATGCATATGATTGCCCTCAAAACAACTAGAACCAGGCCAGGCAAGCGCCACAGCCGTGGCGTTTCGCTGATCATCGTGTTGATTCTGATGATCATCATTGGCATCACGGCCAGCACGGCCATGCGTACCGCCACCTCCGAGCAGCGAGCCACCAACAACCTGCGCATGGAAGCCAGTGCCCTGCAGTATGCGGAGGCCGCATTGCGGTACTGCGAGAACGAAATGAAAAAGAGCCCCCCCAGCTCGCGCAACGATGCCAGTTTGCAGGGCACTATTCCGGGCCCTCTGGCTCCTGGACCGTTAACCTCTGGCTGGGAAGACCCTCTGACCTGGACCAATACGACCGGTCGGGCCTCCAGCACACGGACAGCAGTGCCGGATACCGAGATTCAAGACAACGCCACCAATACCGCGCTGCCAAACAAGAAACCCGAATGTGTTGTAGAGCAGGGTACTGGCGTGGGTATTGTGATTACTGCCCGCGGCTTCAGTCCCGACTACGTTGCCGACGCGAGTGGTAATACCACCAGCGGCGCAGTGGTCTGGGTGCAATCTTTCAACAATTGAATACTGTACATCTACAGGAGCTTTGACCATGACAGCTACCAAAACAACGGCCCAGTTGGCACGCATTGCGATGCCACTGCTGCTGGCATGTGCGTTTGCTGCGCAGGCGCAGATTACGCCTTCGCAACTGCCTTTGCTGACCAAGGCGGGTGCTGCGGTTGCGCCAAACGTGATGTTGACCATGGATGACTCGGGTTCCATGCAGTTTCAGCACATGCCTGAGAATGTTTTTGCCGCGGATACCTATGCCACCAGCAATCCGGTGCAAAGCCGAACGGTGCGTTGGGATAGGGCCGACAACTACATGATCACTGTGAATTTTTATGGCACAGTTCCTGGCGTGATTGCATCCGCCAACTACAGGTTGCGGGCGCTGCGCGCTGCCGACACCAATACTATTTTCTACAACCCTGCCATTCGGTACCAGCCCTGGCTGACGTCGGACGGTGTGACCCGTCTGCCCAATTCACCCGTAGCCGCAGCGTGGAAAAATCCGATGGTTCGCACAGGTGCCGCGGGCACGGTTGTTGATCTGACCCGCATCAGCCCGAACGGAACCTTTACGGCGGGCAGTTTTGTCATTGGGGCACAGTACAGAATCGTTACGGCAGGCACTACGTCTTTCACGGCCATCGGTGCTGCCAACAACACCGTAGGCACGACATTTGTGGCTACGGGTGTGGGTGCGGGCACTGGCACAGCAATTGCAACTGAAGGCAGTCTGAACGGTACATATAACGCGGGCTTTTTTACCATCGGCACCACGTACCAAATCGTGACCGCGGGTACCACGTCGTTCACGGCCATCGGTGCTGCCAACAATAACGTAGGCACGACATTTGTGGCCACCGGTGTGGGCTCGGGCACCGGCACCGCAAGTTCGGGCAATTGGTGTTATGCCAACGATACCAATGCTGATTGTGCCGCCGCCACTGCTGCCTTCCTTCACGATCCTGGTGCGTATTTCAAGCTGACCCAGACTGCGGGTGTGTACAACACTGTGACCACGGCGACAAATTACACCGCCTACACCATCAACGCGGCGGCCGCTACGACGTACACCAAGTACCCTGACCGGCTGGATTGTGCGGGAGCTACATGCTCGCGGGCAGACGAGCGCCAAAATTTCGCCAACTGGTTCACGTATTACCGGAACCGCAATTTGCTGGCTCGGGGCTCCTTGATGGAAGCTTTTGGCGTGGAGTCGGCACCGGTGGCTGCAGGTACTTTTGTGATCGGTTCCAGCTACGTCATCGTGACCCCCGGTACCACTTCGTTCACCAGCATTGGTGCGGCCAGTAACACGGCGGACACGGTATTCGTGGCCACGGGCGCTGGCGCCGGCACGGGCACCGCGCGTGCCATAGCCATGCGCCTGGGCTTTGGCCGGATCAACAAGGGCTCCGCTTCGGTTGATGGCGCAAATACCAGGGTGATAGAGAGCAGCGCAACCTATGGTGGTGGCGGTGTACGCGACTTCAATTTCGCCCGCAAAGCCAATCTGTTCAAGTGGCTGGAAGACCTGCCGGCAGATGGCGGAACGCCCTTGGTTGAGGCCATGCAAGCAGTTGGTGAGTATTACTCCCGTACCAGTACCCAAGGCCCTTGGACCGACAACCCTGCCGTCAACACCAATGTGGTGGCAAACAACAAGACATGCCGACGCTCTTACCAGATCATGATGACGGACGGTTATTGGACTGGCGCTGTGACCGTGGGGAATGAAGACAATACCAATGGCACCAGCATTGCCTCTGTAGGTGGTGCAACCTATCAGTATGTTGCCGCCTTCCCGTACAAGGATGAGTGGTCCAATACCTTGGCTGACACAGCCATGCGGTACTGGAAGGCCGATCTGCAACCCTTGACCAACAATGCGGTTCCTGCAGTGGCCGAAAACACTTCGTTCTGGCAAAACATGACCAACTTTACAGTGGGTCTGGGCGTAAGGGGTACCCTGGATCCTCTAGTGGACCTGCCTGCGCTGACAGCGGGTACCAAGGTTTGGCCCCAAGCGGTGGCGGGAGGAACCGGTGCCAATGTGGATGACCTGTGGCATGCAGCGCTGAATACCCGTGGCAAGTACTTTAGTGCCAAGGACCCACAAGGTCTGTCGCTTGCTATACGAACCGCACTGGCTGGGGCTACGGGTGGATCAGGCTCCACTGCCGGTGTGGCAACCGCCTCGTCCGTTCTGTTGGGTGGTAACCGGAAATATGTACCAGGGTTTGCTGCAGGCACATGGGAGGGGGATATCCAATCGTTCCCCCTGGACACCTCCGGCCAGACTACTGCTGCGGTATGGAATGCCGCAGCCAAGATGCCTGCCTGGAATGCGCGCAATGTCGTTACTTTTGACGATACGTCGGCGGTCTGGGCTGGTACTTCTTTCGACTGGGCGTCATTAAGTTTGACGAGCAGGTTGGCCATGGGACCTGTAGCGGCACTCTACACGACGCAGTTTATTGACTTTTTGAAAGGCGACCACAGCCAGGAAGGCACGGCCAAGCCGTTCCGTTCACGGATCAACCTTGCAGGTGAGCCGTTCATCCTGGGTGACATCGTCAACGCAAACCCGGTATTGATCAAAGGCAACTTTAATGGTTCGTATATCGATCCCGCTTTTGGTGGCGCCGGGGCATACAACACGTTCCTGACGGCCAAGAGGGCGCGCCCAGCCGTGTTGTTCGCGGGTAGCAACGACGGCATGTTGCATGCGTTCCAGGACTCTGCGGGCGCCACACCCGCTACGGACGGGCGGGAGATATTTGCCTACGTGCCACGCGCGGTTTATGGGAATCTGTCCAAGCTTGCCGACAAGAACTACGGCACGACGTCCACACTTCCTCACCAGTATTTTGTGGATGGACCGTTGCATGAAGCCGATGCCTTCGTAAAAGCGCCCAGTGCCGGTGCAGCGTCGTGGCGGAACTATTTGTTGGGTTCTTTGGGCGCCGGTGGACGTGCAGTGTTTGCATTGGATGTCACCGATTCGAGCAGCATGAACGCGAGTTCGGTGCGTTGGGAGCTATCCAGCGCAGACCATGCAGATCTGGGTTATGTCACCAGCCCGATCAAGGTGGGCGTATTGCCCAATGGGCGTTGGGTTGCCATTTTTGGCAATGGTTCGGGCAGCACCGGATTCTCCGCCACCAGTGGCAACGCGGTGTTGTTTATCGTAGATATCGAGGATGCGTCCAGTAACGATGCAGCGGCGCGGGCAGGGGCGGTCAAAAAACTGACGCTGGACAGCACGGGTGGCAATGGTCTGGGTGGTGTGACGGTAGTGCCCAACATCGCCACCGGGCGTACCCAGTACATCTATGTTGGCGACCTGAAGGGCAAGCTGTGGAAGCTGGTGTACGACGCCACTGCACCCAGCGGATTCTCGATCCACGGTGGTGCAGCCCTGTTCACTGCAACGGACAGTCTCAGCACACCGCAACCCATTACCGGGACTCCTGCGGTCTACAACCATTCTTCGGGTGGCCAGCTCGTCGTATTTGGTACGGGCAGGCTGTTGACTACGGCGGATGCCAGTGATACGTCCAGCCAATCGATTTATTCCGTGTGGGACAAGTCTCCGGATACCGTTACGCGACCCATGACACGTGCAAACCTTGCGGCCCGTACGCTGACGTCTTTTGCCGGAACCGGCGCTGCGGCAGGCACTACCTATTACTCTTCTACGGGAGCAGCCGTTGACTACACGGGTACGCAACGTGGGTGGTATATGGATCTGGGCACCGCCATCACGGGTGGCCGTGTGATTTATCCGGTGCAGGTGATCTCTTACAACACGGCATTGATCAGTTCGGTTGCGCCTGTCCAGGGCACACCCGTAGCCTGCGAGTCAGGTTCAGGTATTGCTGTCAACATCGTGACGCCGGTCGAAAGTGGGACCAATCCACCGTCACGAACCTTCGACACGAATGGTGACGGGAATATTGATGGCGGCGATGCACTCGGCAGTATCGGCTACGGTACCAAGGCAGACGGCGTGGACGCCGTCGTTACCACGGGCTCCACTTCATCTGGCGGAACGGATACCACCACAGCAGGGATTGGCGGCGGTGGGTCTGAAAACGAATGCACAGGGGTCAACTGCAAGAAGGGCAAGAAGTGCGTTTACAGTCCCATTTGCGGGGTGGGCAAGTGCCTGGCCACGATTCAGAACTCGACCACTGGTGTCAAGTCTTGCTACGATCCGGGCACTGATCAGCGTGTATGGCGTCGTATCATTAACCCGCCTATCCGTTAATACCTCATTGAAAGTCAGCGATCATGAACCACTACTCTTCATCCCGGCACGTGCGGAACAGGGCATCCAACGCGGGTTTCACTCTGATCGAGTTGATGATTGTGGTGGCGATTGTCGGTATCCTGATCGCGGTCGCGCTCCCAAGCTACCGCAACTATGTCTTGCGGGGTGACCGTGCCGCAGCCCGGGCCGGGCTTATGGAGGCCCAGCTGTTCATGGAGCGGTTCTACGCTACAAACAACAGCTTCTCCAGGACTGTGGGTGCGGTTGCTGATGACGTTGCCCTGCCAACACGGTTTCAGAATGTTCCCAACGACATCCCGAAATACACAGTGTCTCTGGTCACTGCGGACATTGCGGCAAATACGTTTACCCTGCAGGCGGTTCCAAAAGGTTCAGATCCCCTGTGTGGGACCTTGACACTGAAACACACCGGTGAGAAGGGCGAGGGCGGAACCGGAACCGTGGCGGATTGCTGGAAGTGATCAGCGGCTACCGCCGCACTTCATCCACCAGTGCCTTGAAGTCATCAATATCTTCAAAACTGCGGTACACGCTGGCAAATCGCACATAGGCCACTTTGTCGAGCTTCTTCAGCTCACGCATCACCAGTTCGCCAATACGGCCGGACTGGACTTCCCGCAGGCCCAGATTCAGCAACTTCTCTTCAATGCGCTCAATGGCGCTGTCGATCTGCTCGGTGCTGACCGGGCGTTTGCGCAAGGCTAGATTGAAGGATGCCAGGAGCTTGGCACGTTCGTACTCGATCCGCCTGCCATCCTTTTTGACGATGGAAGGGTAATTGACGTCCGGCCGCTCGTAGGTGGTGAAGCGTTTTTCGCACGACCCACACTGGCGCCGGCGGCGTATGAAATCTCCGTCCTCAGAAATCCGGGTCTCCACGACCTGGGTTTCCGAGTGGCTGCAAAAGGGACATTTCATAGGGGTATGACCAGAGGCCTTAAGGGAAATCCGCCGCTAGCCCCCGCCAAACAAGCGCAGTCCACTATTAAAAATATAGCAGATGCATTGGCATGGGCTTAGCCGTAGACCGGGAAGCGCGAGGTCAAGGCATGCACCTTGGCCCGCACGGCGTCGATATTGGCCGCATCGTGCGGGTTGTCCAGCACATCGGCGATCAGGTGGGCGGTGGCGCGCACCTCGTCTTCCTTGAAGCCGCGGGTGGTCATCGCCGGGGTGCCCAGGCGGATGCCGCTGGTGACCATGGGCTTTTGCGGGTCGTTGGGAATGCCGTTCTTGTTGCAGGTCATGTGGGCCAGGCCCAGCACCGCTTCGGCTTCCTTGCCGGTCATGTTCTTGGGGCGCAGGTCCACCAGCATGACGTGGCTCTCGGTGCGGCCGGAGACGATGCGCAGGCCACGCTCGGTGAGCGTGTCAGCCAATACCTTGGCATTCTTGACCACTTGCGTCTGGTAGGTCTTGAACTCGGGTGTCAGCGCTTCCTTGAAGGCCACAGCCTTGCCGGCGATGACGTGCATCAGCGGGCCGCCCTGGATGCCGGGGAAGATGGCCGAGTTGATCTTCTTGGCAATCGCCTCGTCATTCGTCAGGATGATGCCGCCGCGCGGGCCGCGCAGGCTCTTGTGTGTGGTGGAGGTGACCACATCGGCGTAGGGCAGGGGGTTCGGGTAGACGCCCGCAGCCACCAGGCCGGCGTAGTGGGCCATGTCGACCATGAAGTAGGCGCCGATTTCCTTGGCAATTTTGCCGAAGCGTTCGAAGTCGATGCGCAGCGCGAAGGCCGAGGCGCCAGCGATGATGAGCTTGGGCTTCTTCTCGCGGGCCAGGGCTTCCATGGCGGCGTAGTCGATGTCTTCCTGGGCATCCAGGCCGTAGGAGATGACGTTGAACCACTTGCCGCTCATGTTCAGCGGCATGCCGTGGGTCAGGTGGCCGCCTTCGGCCAGGCTCATGCCCATGATGGTGTCGCCGGGCTGCAGCAGGGCGAAGAACGCGCCCTGGTTGGCCTGCGAGCCAGAGTTGGGTTGCACGTTGGCGAAATTGGCGCCAAACAATTGCTTGAGACGGTCGATGGCCAGTTGCTCCACCACGTCCACGTTTTCGCAGCCACCGTAGTAGCGCTTGCCGGGGTAACCTTCGGCGTACTTGTTGGTCAGCTGGCTGCCTTGTGCGGCCATGACGGCGGGGGAGCAGTAGTTTTCAGAGGCGATCAGCTCGATGTGATCTTCCTGGCGGGCGTTCTCGGCCTGGATGGCGGCCCACAGTTCGGGGTCAGCTTGTTCGACGAGGATGTTGCGGTGGTACATGGCAGTCCTTTAAGACAATGAACCTTGTCATTCCAATGTTGAAACGAAATGAGACAAGGGCTGCCCAGGCGAACGGCTGAACGCAGGCACCTGTACAGATGCCGCGGCACGCTTCCCAGTGGTGATCCCACGTCAGCACCTCAAACCCCGGGTTTGGGCGCCTATCGCCAGTCGCGTACGGTGTGGAGTTTACCCGACGCAGCCAGTACGACTGGGCGGCGGGTTACCCGTTCAGGAGTTCAGCAGGCTGACAACAACGTCGGGGGCCACTTCGGGCGGCGCCGCTGGTGTTGCCTGTTTCACTGGAATCAGCTGCGGGGCTGCCATCGTCGGCGCACTGCGGCCGGTGGACACCATCAGCAGGCGGTTGTGTTCGGCCAGCACCTTGGCGGTATAACCGCCGTCGTCTTCCAGGTTGCCTGCACCCACGTAGAGTTTCAGGCCTCCCTCGACGGAGCCAGCGCGTGCGACGCAATCCTGCAGCACCTTGACACCCACCCGCAGATTCGACACCGGGTCAAAGGCGGCGAGTTTGCCGCCAAAACCCATGTATTTGTCGCTGTGGATCTTGGTCATGACCTGCATCAGGCCCTGCGCGCCCACTGAGCTTTGGGCAAAGGGGTTGAAGCCTGACTCTATGGCCATGATGGCCAGGATCAAGGTAGGGTCGATCTTGGCGCGGGCGCCGGTCTCAAACGCTTCGGCCACCAGTGCGCTCAGGGGTTCGGGCGCAACGTTGTACTTCTTGCTCAGCCAGTAGGCCACGGCAGCTTGCTGTTTGGGCAGGCTTTGTGGATTGGTGGCGGTTGCACGTTCAACGGCTTCGTTGTCAGCGGCAATGCCGGTGACGATGGTTTGGCGGGCTTGGAGCCAGCTCATCAACTGGATTTCGCCTGCCTGGCGGATTTCTGGCCTTGCGGTCAGGGTGATCACGGCAAACATCACGGCCAGGCCCAAGAGGGCAAATCCGTTGTGCGTGATTTCAAAGAAACCTTGGGCGATATCGCTGGCAACTGTGGCCAAGCCCTTGGTGAATTTTTCGGTCGCTGTCATAGCTCTTCCTTCTTAGGCGGGCGCCTTATGTTTCTCGCGCTGTGAACAGCGCGATGACGTCAGGCACCACGTTTGGGTTGGTACGCTATCAATATCCTGCGGCGTCGTTTCGACATGTGCAGCGATTTGAATATGCCGGGTTCGGCAGCGGTTGCGGGTTATCCCTAGGCAAAACTAGGAATGCGCGGATTCTAGGGGGCCTGGATATACCGAGTCAACAATATTAAATAGGTTTGTTATTCTATTTTTCATCGTTAATAGCGCCGATCCTAGGCTGGGTGCGGTGTTTCAGCGGATTGCCGGCGCCCGAAAATCTCCCAATCGCGGGCCCAAATTCCATTGAAAAACCGATTTGAAATCGTTTGTGGGCCGGATTAGACTGAAGTTGCCTGTTGATTCAGGTTATGTTCCGGCAGTAGCCAGTCCGTACCCCAGGGTATATGTGATGAAGCGGCCCCGGTAACTGTTAAGGAGGCAATCCATTGCTTCTAGTGCACTGCGGGACTTCAATCTCCCGCAATGCCAGCCCTGACGGCATGGACCTCTGGTCAGCCGTCGAGCCCGGTAGACTAACTGTATGGTTAGGCTTCCGGGCTTTCTTCTTTGTTCTCCCCAGAAACGGCCCGCCGCGCGCAGTCGTGCTCTATATATAGTGTGTGCGTGCAACGTGTTCCAGTAGGCTGACACCGGGACGGGGTATCGGTTGCAGATGGTTTGGAGAATCGATTGCTATTCTTGTGATAGCGCAGTATCTATATTTGGCGGGGGCTAGAGGCGTATTTCCCTTTGGCTTTGTAACGGAGGAGGGTGCTGCAGGGTGTGTCCAAAATGGCCCCGGACAAAAACCACAAGCCTCCATCCATTTCGCGGCGAAAATACAGGGTTGCAGATTTCTATTCAACCTTTTCCCGAGCCTACCGTGACGTCGACTTCTACCGCCAAAAACAACGATATTGCCCATCTAGACAGTCTGACCGGTGGCGCTTTCACAGCCCCCACTTCCGGCGAGCGGGCTGCCCGCGTGCGGGACTGGTTGCTGACCAGCCCCAGTGCCGAACAGCTGGCCGATGTCTTCAAGGAACTCAGCGTCAAGGACAAAGGCGCCGCCAAGCTCCTGCGTGAAAAGATCGACGAAGCCAAGCGCCAGAAAGGCCAGGAATCCCTGGCCGCTGACTGGGCCGCCAAGGCACAGGCGCTGCTGGACATGGTCAAACTCAATATTGCCGACGCATTGGCCTGGCAGCGTGACGCCGCCAAGGCCGGTGCACCGCTGAGCCGCGAGCCGCTGGCAGCGCTCAAGACCCAACTGGCCGATCGCGTGCGTGTCATCGAAGACCTGCAACGCCGGGTTCAGGTGCAGCGCGAAGCCGCCGTATTGCTGGCGCAGCGTATTGAAGTGTTGTCTACCAAATCCTGGCAGGATGCCCAAGCCGCACTGGATGCCCTGCGCGTCGACGTCGACCAATGGCAGGCACAGGCTACACAATTGGTCGCAGACGCCAGTTGGCCAAGTGTGGATGCCAAGTTTCCGCCCTTGCTGGACGCGTCGCGCGGCCAATTGCTGGTGGTGTGGGAGGCCTTCCAGGGCGCATTGGCTTTGGCCGTGGCCGCTGCACAGGATGCTGCAGCACCGCTGCCACCTGTTCCCATGTGGGCCAACGAATTGCGCACCGCCCGTGGAGTGCCTATCGAAGCCCCGGCCAAACAAGCCAAACCCAAGATTGACCCCGAAGTGCGCGCCAAGGCCACGGCCAGCGTGCGCGAAGTCTTGACCACGCTGGAATCCGAAATTGCCGAAGGCCATGGCAAAGCCAGCGCTGGCGCCGCCAATGCGCTGCGCCATGCGCTTAAAGAGTTTGGTCGCCTGATCGATGACAAGCTGGAAAACCAGGCCCACGCCGCGCTGGCCGCCGCCGGTGAACTGGAAGGCTGGCAACGCTGGCGTGCCGACCAGTTGCGCGAAGCACTGGTGGCCCAGGCCGAAGGGTTGCTCAAGCGCCCCGAAGGCCAGGCCATCGGTGGCCGCAAGATGCAGGAAACCCTGCGCTCCCTGCGTGACCAGTGGAAACAAACCGACCAGGGCGGTGCGCCCAACCACGCGATGTGGAAGCGTTTTGACGAAGCCTGCAACGAAGCCCACAAGGTGGTTGAAGCCTGGCTGGACAAGGTGCGTGCCGAATCGGCCGAACACAAGGCCCAGCGTCTGGCACTGATCGAAGAGGTCAATGCCTGGGCTGCTGCCAACCGCACCGCGCTGGACGACGACTGGAAAGGCTTCAACCGCATCCTGCACCAGTTCGGCGATCGCTGGCGCGAGGCCGGCCACCTGGGCGAAAAGGCCTTTGCCGAGCTGCAGCCGCTGTGGAAGGCGGCCATAAGCAATGCCGCAGCTCCGCTGGAAGCCCTGCAAGCCGAAAGCCTGGCCCTGCGCCACGCCATGATCGAAGAGGCCAAGATTCTGGGCGCAGCGCCCGAGCTGCGCATCGATGCGGTCAAGGCTTTGCAGCAACGCTGGCAAGCCCAGGCACACCGCGTGCCCATGGACCGCCGCCAGGAGCAAAAGCTGTGGGATGCTTTCCGCAAACCGATTGACGACGCCTTCAACCGCAAGACTGCCGACCGCGAAAAGGCTGAAGCCTCGCTGGGCGCCCGCGACAAGTTGGTGCTGCAGGCCGCCAAGGCACTGGACGCTGCCAATGCATCGGGCGACGCACAGGCCATCCGCGCAGCCATGGCTGCTTTGGAAGCCGCTTTGCAGGGCCAAGCCCAGGCGCAGGCCGAGGTCACCAATGCTGGCACCCAGGAAAGCCAGGCCAAAGCCGCTGTTCAGGGCAATGACTCTGAGCAAAATACGGCTGCAGCCCCCGCAGAATCTACATCAGATGCTACAGAAGTTGTAGCTAATGCGGAGTCCACGCCAGAGGCAGTGGTTGTGGAAACCGCGCCTGTGCCAGCCCCCAAGCCAGCGCCCAAGCCCGTGATCGCGATGCGGGGCGACGACCGTCCCGGCATGAAGAAGGAGGCACCCGCCGCCGCGGGTCCCCGTGGCGCCGGCAAGTTTGGCGACCGCAAGGACAGCAACAGCCGTGGTCCACGCGATGGCGCCAAATCCGGCCCCCGTTCGGACGACCGTACAGGTGCACCCCGTGGTGATAGCCGACCCGGTGGCCGCTTTGGTTCCGACAACCGTGGTGGTTATGAATCACGGCCTGAGGCGCCCCGCTTGGGCGATGCCGCTTTTCGCGCCCAGCGCGATGCGCTGGAGCAGGCCCAGTACGCCTTGAAGAAACTGGCCATGCAGGCCCATGGTGAAGCACTGACCCAACTGCTGACTGCCTGGGAAAAACGCGACCCCAGCCTGGTGCCTGGCGCGCAAGACCTGGGCAACCGGGCCCCACCGGCCACCCGCAATGCCTGGGTGCAGGCTTTGGGCGAGGCGTCCGCAGCCACGGCCAAGGCAGCAGATCCGCAAGTGGCTTTGTTGCGTCTGGAAATGGCGGCCGAAGTGCCAACACCCGCTGAAGACCTGGATGCCCGCCGCAGCCTGCAGTTGCAGTTGCTGACCCGCCGCAACGATCCGCCACCAGTGCAGACTTGGGGCCAGGACACCGCTGCGGTTTTTGCCAGCCCGTTTAATGCGCAGGCGGCGCGACGGGTACAAAATGTACTCAAGGTGCTGCTCAAGAAGTAGTGGTATCTTGCCCCCACGGTCCACCTTGGGGTGCCCCTGTGGTGAAACTGTGTTTTGGTAACAGGAGGAACTGTTGTGGACTCCATCGAAGACCTGCTGCGGCGCCTGGAACAGCTCAATGCCATTGGCACGGCGCTGTCCAAGGAGCGCGACATCACCCGATTGCTGGAAAGCATTCTGGTGGCGGCCAAAACCATTACCAACGCGGATGGCGGCACGCTCTACCGCGTGACCGAGGACGGGCAGGCACTGCGGTTTGAAATTATCAAGACCGATTCGCTGAAGATCGCGATGGGCGGCACCTCGGGCAAGCCCATCGATTTCCCCAACCTGCCCTTGCAGGATGCCAGCGGGCAGCCCAATGACTCGCTGGTCGCGGCCTATGCGGCCATCCACAAACAGACCGTCAACATCTCCGACGCCTACACCGAGCCCAACTTCGATTTTTCGGGTACGCGGCAGTTTGATACCCGCACGGGTTACCGCTCGCAATCCTTCCTGGCCGTGCCCATGAAGGACCATGAGGGGGACGTGATCGGTGTGTTGCAGCTGATCAATGCCAAGCGCAAACGTACCGGCGAAGTGGTGTCGTTTTCGACCGCGGACCAGAGCCTGGCAGAGTCACTGGCGTCGCAGGCTGCCATTGCCATCACCAACCGCAACCTGATGTCGCAGTTGGAAGAGTTGTTTGAGTCCTTCATCAGCCTGATCAATCTGGCTATTGACGAAAAGTCGCACTACACCGGTGGCCATTGCCAGCGGGTGCCAGCCCTGACCATGATGTTGGCCGAGGCCGTCAATGCCAACCGCGAAGGCCCGCTGGCGGCGTTCACCATGGACGACCGCGACCGCTACGAACTCAAGATCGCCGGGCTGCTGCACGACTGCGGCAAGGTGACCACGCCGGTGCACGTGGTGGACAAAGCCACCAAGTTGCAGACCCTGTTTGACCGCATCGACCTGGTGGACACGCGGTTTGAAGTGCTGAAGCGCGACCAGGAAATCGCCGCCCTTCGGGCCCAGCTGGAGCTGCGCACGCAGACCGACGCGGCGGCCGAGGCACAGGCGTGGACCCAGTGCCGCGACAACATCACGGCGCTGGAGGCCGACCGTGCCTTTCTGCGGGTCGTCAACGTTGGCGCAGAAGGCATGAAGGACGCTGATCTGCAGCGTGTGCGCGAGATTGGTCAGAACCACACCTGGCGCAATGTGAACGGCCTGGAGTCCGAGCTGCTGACGCCCGATGAGGTTGAAAACCTGACCATCCGCGGGGGCACGCTGACAGCAGGGGAGCGCAACACCATCAACCACCACATCGTGGCCACCATCAAGATGCTGGAGCAGTTGCCCTGGCCCAAACATTTGAAGAATGTGCCGGAGTATGCCGGCGGCCACCACGAGCGTATGGATGGCAAGGGTTATCCCAAAGGGCTGACGCGGGACCAGATGTCCGTGCAGGCCCGCATCATGGGTATCGCCGATATTTTTGAAGCCTTGACGGCAAAAGACAGACCTTATAAACAGGGCATGAAGCTGTCCCAGGCCATGGGCATCATGCACAAGTTCAAGACCGGGGGTCACATCGACCCGGATCTGTTCGACATCTTCTTCAACGAGGGTGTCTACCTGCGGTATGCCCACCAGTTTCTGGACCCGTGGCAGATCGATGCGGTGGACGCGCGGGCCTGGAACTAGATATGTTCTGCCCGCTGGGGGCCAACCGCCATGGACGGCGGGATGCGTTCAAGCGTAAAACTTTCAGCGGTTTGTCGGGTCCCGGATAGCCGCAAACGCAGCACTTCGGCACGTGGTGGCTTGTCGCTGAGGTCCCAGTCGCTGAGCACCAGGCGTTCGCTGCCGGCACCCAAGCCATGTTTGGCGGGCCGGTGCGTGTGGCCGTGGACCATGTGGTGTGCCTGCGCGGTGTCCAGCAAGGCGGTCGCGGCTGCAAAATCCACATCGGCATATACGGCGTCGCTGCGTTTGCGTGCCTCGCTTTGGGTGCGTATGCCGCGCGCGATGGCGATGCGCTCGGCAAGGGGTTTGGCCAGAAAGTCGCGTTGCCATTCCGGGGTGCGAACCTGGGCGCGGAACTGCATGTAGTCGGTATCGTCCAGGCATTGGGCGTCACCATGTACCAGCAGCCAGCGGACGTTGGCAAACGACAAGACGCAGGGCTCGGGCAGCAATGTGCAGCCACTGGCCGCCATCAATGCAGCACCCATCAAAAAATCGCGGTTGCCGTGCAGGATGTAGATGTCCCGGTGGGCGGCGGCAGCGCGCAGCACGCTGGTGCATTGCTGCTCAAAAGCCCCTTCGGGTGATAACAAAAGGTCGTCACCTACCCAGACCTCAAAGAGGTCGCCGAGAATGAAGATGGCGTCGGCGGTGGTGTGTAGCAGGTAGTCGCGCCAGGCCTGGTAGGTCAGCGCGTCGGAGGCCTGCAGGTGCAGGTCCGAAATGAAATCAACGCAGGCCCAGCGGGATGGCGCAATGAGTTCCATCCCGCAGCAGGCCGGGTTTACAGCGCGACGGCTTTTTCGATGACGACGTCGTCCTTTGGCACGTCGTCATGGAAGCCCTTGCGGCCGGTCTTGACGGCCTTGATCTTGTCCACGACGTCTGAGCCAGAGATGACCTTGCCAAACACGGCATAACCCCAGCCTTGTGCGCTGGGTGCGGTGTGGTTCAGGAAACCGTTGTCGGCCACGTTGATGAAGAACTGTGCCGTGGCCGAATGCGGGTCACCGGTGCGAGCCATCGCCAGGGTGTAGTTGGCATTCTTCAAACCGTTGTTGGCTTCGTTCTGGATCGGCGCGTCGCAGTCTTTCTGTTTCATGCCGGGTTCCATGCCGCCGCCCTGGACCATGAAGCCAGGAATGACGCGGTGGAAGATGGTGCCGTTGTAGTGGCCCTTGTTGACGTAGGCCAGGAAGTTGGCGACCGATTTGGGCGCCTTGTCCTGGTCCAGTTCAATAGTGATGACACCGTAGTCCAGCACGTGGAGTTCGACTTGTGGGTTGCTCATGATTTATTTCACCAAGGTGGCGGAGTTGATAAGAACGGTGGTTTTGGGCACGTCCGTGGGGAACGGGCCGCCGGAGCCTGTGGGGACATCCTTGATCTTTGTGATGGTCTCCATGCCGGAGATCACACGGCCAAAGACGGTGTAACCGTCAGAGGAACCCTTGGCATTCAGGAAGGGGTTTTCCTTGACGTTGACGAAAAACTGTGCGCGGGCCGAGTTGGGCTCGTTGGTACGGGCCATGGCAATAGTGCCGGCCTCGTGTTTGAGGCCGTTCTGGGCTTCCAGAGGAATAGGCGGGCGTGCGATTTTTTCATCGTACTTGGCGTTGTAGCCGCCAGCCTGCACCATGAAGTTGGGGATGACGCGGTGGAAAATGGTGCCGTCATAGTGTTTGCTCTTCACGTACAACAGAAAGTTTTCAACCGTCTTGGGTGCCTTGTCGGGGTAGACCTCGACCACAAAATTGCCCAGGCTGGTTTCAAACTTGACCTGTGGTGCGGCATCGCTCGCCAAAACAGGGCCGGCCAGTGCGGCCAGTGCCAGGGCCGACAGCACAGCGCGGCGACCCAGAGTGTTCCATTGCATCGTCATATCAAATTACTCCCTCAAAAAAAATCTTCCATTGGTTTTCCTGGCGAATCCAGTATTGCCGTTTGGTCCATCCGACCCGCGCACCATCGGCGACTTCGCCAAAGGTGACAACCATGGTGTCGGCCGCGTCGGTCCAGCGCAGAAAGGAAACGTCCTTGAGCTGGATGGTGCGCCCCTGCGTCTGGTCGATCTCTGTTTTCAGAATCGGTGTCCATTGTGCAAGGGTCTTGCCATTGCTGTTGAAGTCGGGTGTGTAGTAGGTCAGGACCTGCTGCAGATTGCCCGAAGTCTTGGCGTTGCGCCAACCGAGCAGGGCGTCTTCAAATGGTTTGCCCTGGGCGCGCACGCTGTGCGGCGCAACCCACTGCAACTGCGTCGCAATGACCACCGGAGTGGTGCGCACTTCGACCGTGCGGATGATGTGTTGCAGGTCCGGGTTCGCCAGCACTACGCAGCCGTCGGTGGCCTGTGGCGCGCGCGAAAACTGGTTGGGAGGTGTGCCATGCAACCAGATGCCGCTGCCGGTTTTGCCACGCTTGCTGTCCAGCATATTGGGGTAGTTGATGGGCAGTGCGCCCGAGCCGTAAAAATCTTTCAACGACTTGGGGTCCAGGTTGCTGGTGATGTAGTAAACCCCTAACGGCGTGCGCTGGTCTCCCTCCGCCGTCTTGGCGGTACCGGCCTTGCCAACCGAGATGTAGTAGTCTGCGACAAGATTCAGGCCGCTCGCGGAGTTCTCGAACAGGTACAGGCGTGAGCGGGATGCGTCAACCGCAATTGCGTGTTTGGACTTTTGCGACAGGGCCAGAAATTGTGAGGGAACAGTTCCTGGTAGCGGGCGTTCGCGCAGGGCTCGCACGCGACGCTGTGATTCTTCGCGCAGTTCAGCCAGGGCCGGGCGGGCGCTGAGGGCCATTGATTCTGGAACGTCACCAAATGTCTTGATGGGCCGGGTCAACGCGGCCAGCAGGTCGCCGTGCACCAGTTGCGCCAGCTGGAAATGGGGGAATTCCTCCACCAGGCGGTCCGCCTTGGCCAAGGCCTCCCGGTTCTGCGCCTGGCCTATCAGCTTGTAGACCTCGATCAGGCGTGCTTCGGCAACGCCGTCCTGGCTCTTTGCAGCCGGTGCATCTGGTCGTGCCGATTTGTTGCCGGGCTTGGGGTTTGCAGCCAGCACTGGTGCATGCACTGCGCCGCCTAGTGCCAGGGCCAACAACCAGGCTTTGAGAGTTGATCTATCCATGCCAGAGGCCCACCATCGCGGCATCATGTACCGGTGGATTCTTTGACAATTTGCCAGCGGTCACCAACCTTGACCAGGTCCAGTGTTTTGCGGCTGGAAACAGACAGGTCGTTGGCTTTGTAGTCCTGACGAAACTTGGCGACTGCCGTGTTGTTGTTGGCAGAAACGGTGACCGTCAGATTTTCCAGTTTCACAGTGATTTTGGATTTGCTGCTGATGCGCTGGCGGCGCTCTTCTTCCCAGGCGCTGCGGCTCATGGAGCCGGGGGGATCGAAGTCTTTGCCATAGGCGGCCAAGTACGACTTGACGTCACGCGCTGCCCAAGCCTTGGCCCAGGCGATGACCGCGTTCTCCGCGTCCCGGGAGCCATTGCCGTTGGCTGTTGCCACGGGGGCAGGCGAGGTGGTCGCAGGTGTCGGCGCTGCGCTGGCCGCTGCAACCGGTGCGGTAGTCGATGCAGTAGGTGTTGGCGCAGGTGTAACGGGCGCTGCAGCGGTCACTACCGGTGTCGCCGTGGGTGCAGGCTTGGCTGCAACAGGGCCGGGCAGGGTAGGTGCCGGTTTGGCTGCTACCGGTGCGGGCACGGTGGGCGCTGCGACGGGGGCTGCCACTGGACGCTGGTTCTTGGCGCCGGTGGGGCTGAAGAGTTCACGGATCAATGCCAGCTTGGGTGGTACGCCAGCATTGGCGCCGTCCAGCTGCAAGGCCTTGTTGTAGGCCTGGCTGGCCAGCTTGGCGTAAACATCACCCAGGTTTTCATGCGCCGTGGCGTAACTGGGATTGGTGCGTATCGCCATTTCCAGGGCGGTGCGCGCCTTGTCAAACTGGCTTTGGCCGGCGTACAGCACGGCCAGGTTGTTGTAGGGCTCAGGCAGCTCCGGGAAGTCTTCGGTCAAGCGGGTGAAAGTGGCAATTGCATCCGTGGTCTTGCCGGAATCGCGCTGGATCACGCCCTTGAGGAAACGCATTTGCGGGTCGCGCGGCTTGGTTGCCAGGTACTGGTCGGCCTTGGTCAGCGCTTCGGTTAGTTTGCCACCGCGCACCAATTGCGCAACATCCGCGTATTCATCTGCATGGGCCAATGAGAACATCAGGGCCGCGGCAAGGGTTAGCAGGCGCAGGGGTCCAAGTACAGTCAAACGGGAGTGCGTCATACGGCTTTCAGATTCTGGGACGTTGGAAGAGCCCTCGCAGAACGGGCGTCGAAGGGGCTTTATACTGTGTCGAATTGTAGCTGAGGGGGTGGACACGCCCTGAGGCGAGAGACCGAGATTTACCCTTACCAGACCTGAACGAGTTAGCGCTGTTGCCCAGGCCCATTGTCCCTGGGAGGCGGCATAGAAATACCCATGAGTTTGCGCATTTACAACACGCTGTCGCGTGGGCTTGAGCCATTTACCCCCCTGGAAGCCGGTCATGTGCGCATGTACGTCTGCGGCATGACGATTTATGACCTGTGCCACATCGGCCACGCCCGCATGGCCATGGCCTTTGATGTGGTGCAGCGCTGGCTCAAGAGCAGCGGTTACCGCGTCACCTATGTCCGCAACATCACGGACATCGACGATAAGATCATCCGCCGTGCGCTGGAACGCAACATCCCCATCCGCGCGTTGACCGACGAGATGATCGCCGTCATGCACGAAGACATTGGCCGACTGGGCATTGAACCACCCACGGTAGAGCCCCGTGCCACCGAATACGTGCCCCAGATGCTGGACATGATCCGCCAGCTGGAGGACAAGGGCCTGGCCTACAAAGCCAGTTCGGGCGATGTGAACTACGCCGTGCGCAAGTTTGATGGCTATGGCAAGTTGTCCGGAAAATCGTTGGAAAGCCTGCGTGCCGGTGAGCGGGTCGCGGTCGATGACGGCAAGAACGACCCCCTGGACTTTGTGCTGTGGAAGGCCGCCAAACCCGAAGAACCCGCCGATGCCAAATGGGATAGCGCCACCAGCGGCCATGCCTATGGCGTGGGCCGGCCGGGCTGGCATATTGAGTGCTCGGCCATGAGCTGCCAGACGTTGGGTGAGACCTTTGACATCCATGGCGGTGGCGCGGATCTGCAATTCCCCCACCATGAAAACGAGCTGGCGCAGACGGTAGGTGTGACCGGCAAACCCATGGCCCAGGTGTGGATGCACAACGGCATGGTCCAGCTGGACAACGAGAAGATGTCCAAGAGCCTGGGCAACTTCTTCACGATCCGGGATGTACTGGCCAAATACGACGCGGAGACCGTGCGTTTCTTCCTGGTGCGTGGCCACTATCGGTCGGATCTGGGCTACAGCGATGCGCACCTGAACGATGCCCGCAATGCGCTCAAGCGCCTGTACACGGCTCTGGATCTGGTGGCACCCGCGGAGCTTGCGAACGGCATCGACTGGACTCAGGACCATGCGGCGCGTTTTAAGGCTGCGATGGACGAAGACTTTGGCACGCCCGAGGCGGTGGCCGTATTGTTTGACCTGGCGGGCGAAGTGAACCGCACCCAGTCCGCAGAATTGTCCGGCTTGCTCAAAGCCTTGGGCGGTGTTTTGGGCCTGCTGCAGGACAACCCCAAGGCATTTTTGCAGGCCGGTGCCGGACTGGACGAGACAGCCATTCAGGCCAAAATTCAGGAACGCGCTGCAGCCAAGGCTGCAAAAGATTTCGCACTGGCCGACAGCATCCGCAAGGACCTGCTGGCCCAGGGCATTGTGCTCAAGGACTCACCCACCGGAACCAGCTGGGAAGCGGTCCAGTGATGGCGACAGTCAAGAAGCCGCCGGCTGAGCGACAGACGCCGTATTTTTGGGAAGAAGCCTGCAAACACCTGGTCAAGAAGGACCGGGTCATGAAACGCCTGATTCCGCAGTTTGGCGATGTGTGCCTGGAAACCCGGGGCGATGCCTTTGTGACGCTGGCACGCAGCATCGTAGGTCAGCAAATCTCGGTCAAGGCCGCACAAACCGTGTGGGAGCGTTTTGAGCTGCTGCCGCGCAAGCTGACGCCTGCCAACGTGCTCAAGCTCAAGGTCGACGATATGCGCGCCGCAGGCCTCTCTGCCCGCAAGGTGGAATACCTGGTAGACCTGGCACTGCACTTCGACAACGGCGCCTTGCACGTCAAGTCCTGGGATGCGATGAGCGACGACGAAATCGTCGCCGAACTGATCGCTATCCGGGGCATTGGTCGCTGGACGGCCGAAATGTTCTTGATATTTCACCTCATGCGGCCTAATGTGTTGCCATTGGACGATGTGGGCCTGATCACCGGCATAAGCCATAATTATTTCTCTGGCGATGTGGTGAGCCGAAGTGATGCCCGCGAAGTGGCCGCCGCCTGGGCGCCGTACTGCACGGTCGCAACTTGGTATATTTGGCGCTCGTTGGACCCGGTGCAAGTGGATTACTAAAACTTTTTGGAACAGGCTTCTTTGGCCTTGTTCCCAACTGATCAAACGGGGCGGACCTTCATGGCCGACCCCCACAGAATAGGATGTGACCATGGCCAAAAAAACATTTCTGGATTTCGAGCAGCCCATCTCCGAACTCGAATCCAAGATTGAAGAATTGCGCTACGTGCAGACCGAGTCTGCCGTCGATATCTCTGCCGAAATCGAGCAGCTGAGCAAAAAAAGCCAGCAACTGACCAAGGACATCTACAGCGACCTGACGCCCTGGCAGATCACCAAGATTGCCCGCCACGCCGAGCGTCCCTATACGCTGGACTACATCAACGAGCTGTTCACACATTTTGTAGAGCTGCACGGCGACCGCCACTTTGCCGATGACCTGAGCATTGTGGGCGGCCTGGCCCGTTTTAATGGCACGCCCTGCATGGTGCTGGGCCACCAGAAGGGCCGTGACACCAAGGAGCGTGGTCTACGCAACTTTGGCATGAGCAAGCCCGAGGGCTACCGCAAGGCGCTGCGCCTGATGAAGCTGGCCGAAAAATTCAAGCTGCCGGTGTTCACCTTTGTCGACACCCCCGGCGCCTACCCCGGCATTGACGCCGAAGAGCGCGGCCAGTCCGAGGCCATTGGCCGCAATATTTTCGAGATGGCCCAGCTGGAAGTGCCCATCATCACCACCATCATTGGTGAAGGTGGTTCCGGTGGCGCACTGGCGATTTCGGTGGCTGACCAGGTCATCATGCTGCAGTACTCCATCTACTCGGTCATCAGCCCCGAAGGCTGTGCTTCCATTTTGTGGAAAACCTCGGACAAGGCGTCCGATGCGGCCGAGGCCATGGGCATCACGGCCCATCGCCTGAAGGCCGTGGGCGTCATCGACAAGATCGTCAACGAACCCGTGGGCGGTGCGCACCGCGACATGAAGCAGGCCGCCGCCTTCCTGAAGCGCGCACTGGCCGATGCCTACCGCCAGATCAGCGATCTGAAGGTCAAGGAGCTGCTGGACCGCCGCTACGAGCGCCTGCAGAGTTATGGGCGCTTTACCGACACCAAGACCGCTGGGCGTTAAGTCCCTGGGCACCGCGCGCCGTGCGTGCGGGCTTTTCCCGTGACCCAGTCCGTTGACCAAGCCATTGCGGGGTTCAAGCCTGCGTTGCCGTTGGCTGTCGCGCTCAGTGGTGGTGCCGACTCCGTGGCACTGCTGGTGGCCTGTGCAGAGAAGTGGCCAGGGCAGGTCAGCGCTGTGCATATCAACCATGGTTTGCAGGCTGCGGCTTCCCTGTTCGAAGACCACTGCCGCGCGTTGTGCCAGCAGTTGAACGTGCCCTTGCAGGTGCAAAAGGTGGATGCTGGCAAACAGACTGGCCAAAGCCCGGAAGATGCCGCCCGCCAGGCACGTTATAAGGCTTTTGAGGCCCTAGCCCCTGTGAAATCTAATGGTTTCACTATTAAATCAATAGCAATCGCCCAGCATGCGGATGACCAGGTAGAGACACTGTTGTTGGCCCTGAGTCGGGGCGCGGGGCTGGCGGGACTCAGCGCCATGCCGGCGCACTGGCAGCGTGATGGGCTGGACTACTACCGGCCCTTGTTGCAGGTGGCGGGTGCCGACATCCGCAGCTGGCTGGCGCAGCGCGGTGTGGCCTTTGTCGAGGACCCGACCAACCAGGACGAGCAGTTCACGCGCAACCGCATACGCGCGCGCCTGATGCCGGCCTTGCGTACGGCGTTCCCTCAGTTTCTGGACACGTTTGCGCGCAGCGCCAGCCATGCGGCGCAAGGCCAGCAACTGCTGGACGAGGTGGCGGCGCAGGATGTGCAGGCCATAAGACGTGATGCAGACGGGCTGCCGCGCATCAAGGCGCTGCAGGCGCTGAGCCGCGCGCGCCAAGCCAATGCCGTGCGTTATTGGCTCAAGCAAAACTACCAGTGTGTGCCCAGCACCGTGCAGCTGGCGGAACTGCTGGACCAGGTGGCCGACTGCACCACGCGCGGCCACCGCATCCACATCAAAGTGGGCAGCGGGTTTGTGCAGCGCAGCAGCGATGTGTTGACTTGGTACAATCCCTAGGTTTTGCTTCAAAAATTACTGATTTCATGGCACTGATTGTTCACAAATACGGCGGTACGTCGATGGGTTCAACGGAACGCATCCGCAATGTCGCCAAACGCGTCGCCAAATGGGCGCGCGCCGGCCACCAGATGGTGGTCGTTCCCTCGGCCATGAGCGGCGAGACCAACCGTTTGCTGGGGCTGGCCAAAGAGCTGGCGCCCTCCAAACAGGGCGACGCCTACGGCCGCGAGCTGGACATGCTGGCCGCCACTGGCGAGCAGGCATCCTCTGCGCTGCTGGCCATCGCGTTGCAAGCCGAGGGCATGGAGTCTGTCAGCTACGCTGGCTGGCAAGTCCCCATCCGCACCAACAGCGCCTACACCAAAGCCCGCATCGAATCCATTGACGACGCCCGCGTGCGTGCCGATCTGAACAATGGCAAGGTTGTCATCGTCACCGGCTTCCAGGGCATGGACGAACAAGGCCATATCACCACGCTGGGCCGTGGTGGCTCTGACACTTCTGCCGTGGCGGTTGCTGCCGCGATGAAGGCCGCCGAATGCCTGATCTACACCGATGTGGACGGCGTCTACACCACCGACCCGCGCGTGGTGGCCGAAGCCCGCCGCCTGAAGACCGTCAGCTTTGAAGAAATGCTGGAGATGGCCTCCATGGGCTCCAAGGTGCTGCAGATCCGCTCGGTGGAATTTGCCGGCAAATACAAGGTGCCGCTGCGTGTTTTGAGCAGTTTCACCGACTGGGATATCGATATCGAAGAGGAAGCCAAGTCTGGCACCCTGATTACTTTTGAGGAAGACGAGAAAATGGAACAAGCCATTGTGTCGGGCATCGCATTCAACCGCGATGAAGCCAAGATTTCTGTGATGGGCGTGCCCGACAAGCCCGGTATTGCGTACCAGATCCTGGGCGCCGTGGCCGATGCCAACATTGAAGTGGACATGATCATCCAGAACTTGAGCAAAGACGGCAAGACCGACTTCAGCTTCACGGTCAACCGCGGCGAATACGCCAAGGCCGTGGACCTGCTCAAGACCGTGGTGCTGCCCACACTGGGCGCTGAAGAAGTGGTGGGTGACACCAAGATCTGCAAGGTCTCCATCGTCGGTATCGGCATGCGCAGCCACGTGGGTGTGGCCAGCCGCATGTTCCGTGTGCTGTCGGAAGAAGGCATCAACATCCAGATGATTTCCACGTCTGAAATCAAGACTTCTGTCGTGATCGACGAGAAGTACATGGAGCTGGCGGTGCGTGCTTTGCACAAAGCTTTTGACCTGGACCAGCCCGCCAACTAAAAAACTGCGCAAAGTCGTGAGATAATGCGCGCTGTTCAGGAAACGTGACCGAGTGGCCGAAGGTGCTCCCCTGCTAAGGGAGTATGGGGTG
>JAZKDY010000093.1:0-21820 GCA_040387325.1 Pseudomonadota bacterium
GCGAAAATAGCCACACTTGTGAAACCTTGCGGGACAGACCGCAGCCCGCGCAGCGAGCAAGCTCTGTCCCCAACTGACTAATATGCTGCTCCCAATCCTTTGTTACCCCGACCCCAAACTCCACAAAGTCGCCAAGCCTGTGGCTGTGGTGGACGACCGCATCAAGACCCTGGTCACCAACATGCTGGAGACCATGTACGACGCCAAGGGCATAGGCCTGGCGGCCACCCAGGTGGATGTCCACGAGCGTGTCATCGTCATCGACGTGTCCGAGGAGCGTGACGAACCCCTGGTGCTGATCAACCCCGAGCTCGTGTGGACCAGCCCCGAAACCCACCTGAACGAAGAAGGTTGCCTGTCGGTGCCCGGCATCTACGACGGTGTGCAGCGTTTTGACGCCGTGCACGTGCGCGCGCAGGACCTCAGCGGGACCGTGCGTGTCATTGAAGCCGATGAGCTGCTGGCCGTGTGCATACAGCACGAGATGGACCACCTGCTGGGCAAGGTTTTTGTCGAATACCTGTCGCCGCTCAAGCGCGATCGCATCAAGAAAAAAATGATCAAGGCCCAGCGCGAGGAAGCCCAGTGAGGGCTTGCCTGACCGGGAGCATTCGTTGAGAGTCATTTTTGCCGGTACACCCGAGTTTGCACGTGTGGCGCTGGAGCGCATCCACGCCAGCGGACACACCATCGCCCTGGTTCTGAGCCAGCCCGACCGCCCGGCTGGGCGCGGCATGAAGCTGCAGGCCTCTGCGGTCAAGCAGTTTGCGGTTGCGCACGGCATCCCCGTCGCGCAGCCGCGCAGCCTGCGTCTGGATGGCAAATACCCCGAAGACGCAGCAGCAGCCCGCCAGGCGATTGCCGATGCGAATGCCGACGTGATGGTGGTCGCTGCCTATGGATTAATTCTTCCTCAGTGGGTGCTCGATGACATGGCCGTCCGGCCGAAGTTCGGCTGTCTCAATATCCACGGATCTTTGCTGCCCCGCTGGCGTGGTGCAGCGCCTATCCACCGTGCCATTGAGGCCGGGGATACCGAAACCGGCGTCACCATCATGCAGATGGATGCGGGTCTGGACACCGGCGACATGTTGCTGGTCAACAGCATGGACATCCTGCCCACCGACACCACGGCAGCCCTGCATGACCGCATGGCGGCGATGGGCGGCGACCTGATCGTTGTGGCGCTGGACATGGCCGCCGCCGGCCGTCTGGAGCCCGTGCCGCAACCAGCAGCCGGTGTGACCTACGCCCACAAGATCGAAAAACACGAAGCGGCCATCGACTGGCGGCTGGATGCCGCAAGCATCGTGCGGCGGGTGCGGGCGTTCAACCCCTTTCCGGGCGCCACGGCCACACTGAATGGCGAGGTGGTCAAGGTCTGGTGCGCGCAGCAGGCGGAGGGCTCCTCAGCCAGCGGGCTTGGGGTAATTCTGGCTGTAGCCCCCGCCGGTATTGAGGTATCCGCTATGAATTCCATAGTGGTCCTGACGGAGCTGCAGCGTCCGGGCGGCAAGCGACTGGCCGTCTCCGACTTCCTGCGCGGCTTTGAGGTGCAGGTGGGCATGCAATTTGACCTGCTGGCTGCAGGCACAGCGGCGCCACATGCGGTTGCCTAGGCACATCCAGACCATGCTCTTGCGCCGCGAAAATTTCCACCACCCCGAGTTCCGCCAGGGCGTGGCCGACATGATGGGTGTGGCCACCGGTATCGCCGCCTGGGGGCTGATGACCGGTGTGGCCATGGTCAAGTCCGGCATGAGCACGGCCGAGGCCCTGCTGATGGCCGCCATTGTGTTTGCCGGCAGCTCGCAGCTGGCCGCCATCCCGCTGATACTGGCCGGTGCGCCGATGTGGGTCATATTGGCCACGGCACTGTGCGTCAACCTGCGGTTTGTGGTGTTCAGTGTGCACATGCGGCCCTATGTGATGCATCTGCCATTGCGCGACCGCCTGTTTGCAGGCTACCTGACCGGTGACCTGACCTATGTGCTGTTCGTCAAACGCTTCCACCATCCCGGTGCTACCACCGATGAACGTGTGGGCCAGATGGCCTATTTGGTCGGCAACGGCGGCCTGAACTGGATCACCTGGACCTCGTTCAGCATCCTGGGCGTGGTGCTGGCCAACGCCGTACCCACGCAGTGGGGCCTGGGGTTTGCCGGTATTCTGGCCTTGCTGGGCATGTTGTGTTCGCTGGCTTCCACCCGGCTGCGCTGGGTGTCGGCAGCGGTTGCGGGTTCGGCCGCCGTGGCCGCTTTTGCGCTGCCGCTCAAGCTCAATATCCTGGTTGCGATTGCTGCATCGGTGACCATCTGTTTGCTGCTGGAAAAGACGGCACTGCACCACCACCCGACCACGACCCCCCCACCATGAACGAATTCTTCAGCGGCCAAACCGATCCCTGGACCCTGCTGACCATCGTGCTGATGGCTGGTGTCACCGTGTTGTCGCGCTGCTTTTTCTTTTTGTCCAGCAAGCCCTGGACGCTGCCGCACTGGGCACAGCGGGGTCTGCAATATGCACCCATCGCCGCCCTGTCCGCGGTCATCGTGCCCGAGATCGTGATGACCCAGGGTGTGCCCATCCACACCGTGCTGGACGCACGCCTGTTTGCCGCCATGGCCGGTGTGGCCTACTTCTTCTGGCGCAAGGGGGCGGGCCAGGTGGTGCTGGGCACCATCGTGGTCGGCATGGCCGTGTACTTGCCTTTGCATATCGGGCTGGGTTGGTAACCACGCTGTCGCTGGGCGGGGCCTTGCCCGCGTAACGCGCTTCTACAATTGGCCCAGCACGCGCTTGTCTGCGCGCCGGTTTCAACTTCCATTTGAGGTTTCCCCACCATGAACGTCATCCGTTTCTCCGATCTGTGCGCAAGCGGCCAAGTGGCTGGCAAACGTGTCTTCATCCGTGCCGACCTGAACGTGCCGCAGGATGACGCCGGCAACATCACCGAAGACACCCGCGTGCGCGCCAGTGTGCCCTGCATCCAGATGGCACTGGACGCTGGCGCGGCGGTCATGGTGACCAGCCACCTGGGCCGCCCTACCGAAGGCGAATTCAAGCCCGAAGACTCGCTGGCCCCCGTCGCCAAGCGCATGGGCGAGCTGATGCAACGTGACATCCCCGTGTTGGCCAACTGGACCGACGGCGTCGATGTCAAACCCGGCCAACTGGTGATGCTGGAAAACTGCCGCGTCAACAAGGGCGAGAAAAAGAACAACGAAGACCTGGCCAAAAAAATGGCCGCGTTGTGCGACATCTTTGTGCACGACGCCTTTGGCACCGCCCACCGCGCTGAGGCTTCCACCTACGGCATCGCCCAGTTCGCACCCATCGCCTGCGCCGGCCCGCTGCTGGCGGCCGAGATGGATGCGATCAGCAAAGCCCTGCTGGCCCCCAAGCGCCCGCTGGTGGCCATCGTCGCTGGCTCCAAGGTGTCCACCAAGCTGACCATTCTGAAGAGCCTGGCCGAGAACGTGGACCAGCTCATCGTGGGTGGCGGCATTGCCAACACCTTCATGCTGGCCGCCGGCCTGAAGATCGGCAAGAGCCTGGCCGAGCCCGATTTGCTGGACCAGGCCAAGGCCGTCATCGAGGCCATGAAGGCCCGTGGCGCGGCCGTGCCCATTCCCACCGATGTGGTGACCGCCAAGACCTTTTCGGCTGATGCCGTGGCCACCGTGAAAGCCGCCACCGATGTGGCCGACGATGACCTGATCCTGGACATTGGCCCGCAAACCGCCCAAGCCCTGGCCGACCAGCTGAAGAAAGCCGGCACCATTGTCTGGAACGGACCCGTGGGCGTATTTGAGTTTGCAGCGTTCGAGAACGGCACCAAGGTGATCGCCCAGGCGATTGCCGAGAGCAGCGCCTTCTCCATCGCCGGCGGTGGCGACACACTGGCCGCCATTGCCAAATACGGCATTGAAGACAAGGTGGGTTACATCAGCACCGGCGGCGGCGCCTTCCTGGAGGTGCTGGAAGGCAAGACCCTGCCCGCCTTTGAAGTGCTGACACGCCGGGCTGCTGCCTAGTTGACTGCTCCGGCCCGCGGCAGGTTCACCGTGATCGCCGTCGTGTTGTGCTCATCGGACACGGCCAGTTCGATGCTGCCCAACTGGGCCTGTGTCAGCAGCTTGGCCGAGTAGGTGCCCAGGCCGGTGCCGCCGGTTTTGCCGCTGGTGGCGTACTTGTCGAAGAAACGGTGGCGCATGTCCTGCGGCACCGCGCCCTTGTTCTCAATGACGATGCGCAGCGGTGACTGGTCGTAGAGTTTGATGGAGACCTTGGTCGCATCGGGCGCGGCCTCGCAGGCGTTCTTCAGCAGGTTCTGGAACAGCGAGTAACACAGCATGGCATCGCCCAGTGACTGCGGCATCTCCTCACCCACCGGCACATCGGCATCCACCGAGATGGTCAGGTCCTTGCCCGAATAGGTGGTGCGGTTGATCTCGGCAATGCGACGCAGGATGTCGGCCACCTTGACCGGCACCGCCTTGAGTTCGTAACGCCCCGTCTCGATCTTGAACAGCTCGGCCGACAGGTTGATCATGTTGAGCACCTGCAGCGCGGTCTCTTCCACCAGCTTGAGTTGCTCCAGTTGGCGGCGGCCCACCGAGTCGTCGTCGATCAGCGCCTGCAGCAGGCCCAATACGCCGGCCAGCGGGCCCTTCATGTCGTGGCGGGTGATGTGGGCCACATCGTCCTTCAGCTGCGCCATCTCGACCATGCTGTCGTATTCCAGCTGCAGATCTTTGCGCATTTGCACATAACGCATGAAGTTGCGCACCCGGTACTTGAGCGCCTGGGGGTCGATAGGCTTGGTGATGAAGTCCACCGCGCCCAGGTCCAGGCCCTTCAGGCGGGCGTCACTGGAGGTCATGGCGGTCACAAAGATCACCGGTGTGGCCTCGGAGACCGGGTGCTCGCGCATCTGCTTGGCAACCTCAAAACCATCCATGCCGGGCATCATGACGTCCAGCAGCACCAGGTCCGGCGGGTCATCCGATGTGCAGATTTCCAGCGCCTTGGCGCCGTTTTGCGCCAGCCGTACGCGGTACTCTTCCTTGAGCAGATTCGACAGCAGCATCAGGTTGTCGGGTGTGTCGTCTACTACCAGTATGGTGGGGCGCGGTGCCTCTTTGGGTGCCTGGTCTGCCGCTGCGGCCGAGGGTGTTGTGCGCGTGGCCGCTGCAGCCGCTGCGCCCGCTTTGGCCGGGCTGCTGCGCGGTTTCCAGGTCAGGGCTTTCTCCACCCGCATCATCAGTTGCCCCGGAGAATAGGGCTTGAGGATCATCGACGTCACACCGCAGGCGATGGCCTCTTCGATGCGGGGGCGCTCGGCCTCGGCGGTGATCATGATGAAGGGCAGCGCATACAGCTTGGGGTCTTCGCGGATGGCGTTGAGCAGCTCCAGGCCCGACATCACCGGCATGTTCCAGTCCGACAACACCACATTGATGGTCTGGCTGCGCAGCACGCGCAGGGCCTCCTTGCCGTCCTTGGCGGTGACGATTTTCTCGGCGCCCAGCTGGCGCAACTGGTTGACGGTGACCCGGCGCATGGCTTCGAAATCGTCGACAACCAGAAAGGACAGGGCCTTGTCGAGCGTGGGGACGTGGGGTTGGTTGTAGATCGCTGCCATCGTTAGGTCTCTCCGGTTTGCAATGCAGCCAGGGCTGCGTCGAAATCAAATTCGGCTATGGCTTTGGCCACGCGCTTCAGCGTGGCGGCCAGCGGTGTGCCATGGACCAGTTCGGCCAGGGCGTCGGCCGCGTCGGCGGCGTCGGCATCGCTGCTTTGGAGCAGGTGCTCCAGGCGCTGCCTGGCTGCCAGCACCTGTGGCGTGTCCACTGCGGCCGCCGCCTGGGGCGTCGCCCCCTTTGCCGGGGCGGCGGGTGGCGCGTCCAGTGCCTGCAAGCCTGCGATGACCGGCGCCAGCTGCTGCAGGGTCCGGGCCAGCAAGGGTTCAATATCTGCGGGCTCGGCGTTGGCCATCAGGGCATGCTCCAGGTCTGCCGCGGCCGCCTGCACACCTTTGGCGCCAATATTGCCCGCCGTGCCTTTGAGCGTGTGTGCGGCCCGTGCCGCGGCAGTGGGGTCTGCGTCCGTACGGGCGGCCGCGAACAAGTTGGCAAAGTCGCCCTGGCTGTCCCGGAACTTGATCAGCAGCCGGGTGTACAGCTTGGGGTTGTCCATGGTGGTGGCCAGCCCGGCCACGCTGTCGATGCCAGGCAAAGCCGCAAAGTCTGCAGGGGTTGTTGCGCCGGAAACCTTCAAGCCATTCTGGCCTGCAGCCCCCGTGTTTGCTGGTGTATCAGCTATGGATTCAGGAGCAGATTGGGCTTCTGCCGACTGCGGCCTGATCCACTTGGCGATGGTCGCAAACATCTCCCCCACATTCAGCGGCTTGGCAATGTGGTCCCACATGCCGGCCTCCAGCACCTTCTCGCGGTCACCGGCCATCGCATTGGCCGTCATCGCCAGTATGGGCAGGTCTTTGAAGGCCGGGTTCTGGCGGATCGTGCGGGTGGCTTCGTAACCATCCATCACCGGCATCTGGCAGTCCATCAGCACGCCGTCAAAGCGGCTGTCCTTGGCCAGTATGTCCAGTGCCTCCTGGCCATGGTTGGCCAGCACCACTTCGACGCCGGCATTGGCCAGCAGCTCCAGGGCCAGCTCCTGGTTCATCTCGTTGTCTTCGACCAGCAGCACCCGGGCACCGGCCAACTGGGCCATGGCCTCGTTGTGGGTGACCGCCTTCTCGCTGGAGCGGGTCTCCACCACCAGGCCCTTGCCCAGCGTCTCGCCTATGGCCTCCAGAAGGGTCGAGGCGGTCACCGGCTTGGTCAGCACCGTGTCCAGCTTGACGCCGCGCTGCTGGGCACTGCCCAGGGCGTCCTCACGCCCATAGGCCGTGACCATGATGATGGTGGGTACGTGGATGAGGTGTTCTTCGCGCAGCTGGCGTACCGTCTCCACACCGTCCATGGCGGGCATCTTCCAGTCCATCAGCACCAGGTCATACGGCAGGGCCTGTTTGTCGGCCTGCGCCACCATTTTCAGGGCCTGGGCGCCGTTCCAGGCAGCGTCGACTTCCAGGCCGAAGCTGCGCGCCATGGCGGAGAGGATTTCGCGGGCACTGGCGTTGTCGTCCACCACCAGCACACGCACGCCCAGCAGCTCGTCGGCGGTGAACATGCGCCGTGCCATGGGCTGGTCCTGCACACCAAAGCGGGCGTGGAAGTGGAAGCTGGAGCCTTTGCCGGCTTCGCTTTCGACCCAGATCTTCCCGCCCATGGCTTCGACCAGGTTCTTCGATATGGCAAGTCCAAGCCCAGTGCCACCGTATTTGCGGGTGGTGGAGGCGTCGGCCTGGCTGAAGCTCTGGAACATCTTGGCGCATTGCTCGGGCGTCATGCCGATGCCGCTGTCCTTGACCCAGAAGTGCAGTTCTATGCCCGATGCGTCTTCGTTGGCATCACTGACTTTTTCTATGCCGATGACGATTTCGCCGGACTCGGTGAACTTGACGGCGTTGTTGCCCAGGTTGATGAGGATCTGGCCCAGGCGCAGCGGGTCACCCTTTAATGCGGTGGGGACGTTGGGGTTGGCGTTGAAGAGCAGTTCCAGTCCCTTGTCTTCGGCTTTCATGCCCACGAGGTTGGCCAGGTTGTCCATGACATCCTCTAATCGGAAGTCTATGGTCTCCATGCTCATCTTGCCGGCTTCGATCTTGCTGAAGTCCAGGATGTCGTTGATGATGCCCAGGAGGTTCTCGCCCGAGCGGTGGACCTTCTCGATGTAGTTGCGCTGTTTCTTGTCCAGGTTGGTCTGCAGGGCCAGGTGGCTCATGCCGATGATGGCGTTCATCGGGGTGCGGATTTCGTGGCTCATGTTGGCCAGGAAGTCGCTCTTGGCTTTGGTGGCTTCTTCTGCTATCTCCTTGGCGCGCAGGATTTCCAGCTCTATCTGCTTGCGCTCCGTGATGTCCTGCGACCACCCCAGAACACCGGGCTCGCCCTGGTAGGTGGTCTGCATATAGGTCGTCAGGATGCTGCGTGGTTCACGCGCCGGGTTGTACATCTGCAGCTCACAGTCGGCGAGGATGCCGTGCTGCTGGAGTTGCGCCATCAGCGTGGCCCGGTCCTGCGGGTTGACATAAATATCACCCATCGGTTTGTGCAGCGCGACGTCCAGCATCTTGAGCAATGCGGGATTGGCCATGCGCAGGATGCCGCCCGTGGTCATGCCCACTCCAATGGGGGAGGTCTCCAGGATGTCGCTCAGCCGCTCCCGCTCCTCCAGAATGGCGTCCCGGGCTTCTTTCAGCTCCTGCTCGGCGTGCTTGCGGTCCGTGATGTCCTCAAACATCCACACCGTTGCGATGGAGTGCCCGCTGAGCTGGATGCCCTGGCCGGAGATCATGGCAAAAAATGGCCGGCCTGTCTTGGAGAAACACTTCCACTCCAGGTGCACGTCTTTGCCGGCGGACAGTTGTGGGCCGACCTGTGCCACAAAATTCTGGAAATCTTCAGGGGATGCATAGACGCTTGCCGAACGCTGCCCCACCAGTTCCTCCACCGTGGTTTCGAAATACTCGGCAAAGCGCTTGTTGGTCCGCAGCATGACGCCATCCGCGGTGTAGACGATGCCGTGGGGGGCGTTCTGGAAAATGCTCTCCTGCTCCACCAGCAGCTGCGCAATTTCGGCGCGCTGGGTCTGCAGAGCCGCTGCCTGCTCCTGGCTGGATTGCAGCAGGCTTTGGGTGTGTTCGTTGCGTGCAATGATCTCCATGGCCATGGCGACCATGGGCAGCAGGTGGTCCAGCAACTGTTGCTCGCGCTGTACAAACGGCTTCAGGCAGGCCAGTTCTATGACGCCCAGCAAGGTACCGCTGCCCACGATCGGAAGCAGCACGATGGCGGCGGGCACAGCCTCTGCCAGCCCGGAGCGGACATGGAGGTAGTCCGCAGGCGGTGTATCCAGCACCACCACCCGTTGCTCCACCGCGCACTGGCCCACCAGCCCGTCGCCGAAAGCAATGCTGGGCTGTGGCGATAACGGTGCGCCCCCGGCATAGGCGCCGCACAGCACCAGTGGCCCGTCCGGACCTTCGGCGCGGTACAGGCTGGCCTGCCCCAATGCCAGCAGCGGCGCCAGCCCGTGGAAGACGGTGTCGGCCAACTCGGCATGGTTGCCTACCCGCTGCAGCTGCAGCAACACGGCGGTGATGCTGGCCTTGGCCTGCGCATCGTCTTCGGTTTTTTGCAGTGTGGCGGCCAGTTCCTGCGTGGCTTCGCGCACCCGGTCCTGTATGCGCTGGCCCTGGCGGCGCAGGCCCAGCACAAACAGGGCGAGCAGCACGGTGCTCAACACACAGGCACCCCCCACACCCAGAGCCAGACGGCGCTCGACACCACCGTCAAAGTCCTCGGAGAACTGCCAGACCAGCTCCAGGTTGGTGCGGGCAGTCAGCGTCAGGGTGCTGCTGCGGTGGTGCTCGGTGCTGCCAGGTTTCTGGATGGTGATGACGCTCTGGGTAGCGTTGTCCTGGGGCCTGAGTGTCAGGACCATGCCGGCCACGCCGTCCGTGTCCAGCAGGTTTTCTGCCATGCGCTGCAAGCCCAGAACACCGACCACGGCAAACTCGGTCTTGGTCGCAGGCACCAGCACGACGTAGACAAACTGCTTGCCACCGGTGCCCACAAAGGGGGCCGACAAAAACCATTCGTTGGGCGTGTTCTGGGCGGTTGCCAGGGAACTGCGCAACAGCGCGCTGGGCACCTCACTACTTTTGGGAAATGCGGGGCTGGAATCGGTTGCGGCAGAAGAGAACCGGGTCTCCCACCCTTCAGACGTTGACACCATCAAGGCCTTGGCGGGCATGAAGTTGACCTTGGTCCTGGCCTCCAGGCCATCCACGGCGTTGAGGAATTCGCCGGAGTCGACCGCGTCGGAATTTTCCACCAAGGCGACCAGGCCCGACAGGGTGGCATAACTCTCCTCCATCCAGCCGAGCAGGTCCATGGACCGGCGGGCGGCCTCTTGGTCGGCGCGTTTTTGCCAGACCTGGCTTGCGCTGGTGTGCAGCACCTGTGTCAGCAGCGCGGAAAGCAGCAGGCCCAGCACCAATACGAGCAGCGGCAGGGTCCAGCGGGAGATGCGTTGCATGGGTTTAGCGACCGACGCTGAAAATGGCCCGGAAACCCTCTGGCGCCAGGCTGCCGGACAGGTCCACGGTGTTCACATTGGCCGCATCAACCAGCTGTATCGCGGCGCTCAGGTGTCTGGGGTGGGGCTTCTTCTCCAGCGCACGCACGGCGACGTCCACCGCCAGGCGGGCCTGCAGACCGGGCACGTCGCTGGGCGCTGCGGTTATAACCCTGCGCTGGATGCCGCGGTGCACGGCCGGTGCAAAGTAGTAGGCAACCACCTGGACGCTGTCGCCCAGCTTGCGCCGGCGCAACTCCTGTACCGCGGCCTCGGCTGTGACGGCGGTTCCGGCGATGAGTGTGATGTCCGGGTGGGCATCCAGCATGCGGGCCAGCAACTTGCTCTGTACCGCCAGACCGGTATCGCCCCGTGCGGTGTCCACAATGGTCAGGGGTTTGCCAGCCAGGGCGCTGCGGAAGCCCTGGTCGCCGGCATCGGCCCAGCCGGCACCTTTGGGACCGGGGAACCAGCCCACCTTGACCGGTTTGCCACGGCCGATGTTTTTGACGGCGTAGTCACCTGCCGCCTTGCCCATCTCGAAAAAGTCTGCCGCCGTGCGGGCGGTCAGTTTGGGAGAGTCGATACCGTTGATCAGGTCGATCACCGGCTTGCCCTGTGCACTGGCGGTGTCAATCAGGTCGTTCAGGCCGTCGCTTGTGATGGCGCCCAGAATCAGGGCGTCGGCCTTGTCGGCCAGGCATTGCGCGACCTGCTTGCGCTGTTCGTCCAGCTTCTCGTAGCCACCTGCGGCATGGATGGTCAATGCAACGCCCAGCTGTTTGGCGTGTTCGACCAGGCCGTAGTTGACGGCCATCCAGTAGGCGTCCTTGAGGTGCGGTATGGCCACGCACAGATGCCAGGGTTTGCTGGCCTTGTCCAGCGCGGAATAGGTGTCAACACGGTGCTTGCGCTCCTTGTTGAAGGCCGGGTCCCAGACGTCCACCTTGAGCGGCGACCACTGTGCCAGGGTCGCACTGCATGCAAGGGTCAGGAGGCTGGCAGTGAGGAGTTTGCGCATGGGGTCTTTCTCAGGAAGGCCAGCCAGCCTGGCTGAGGATATCTGCGGCCGCATCGAAGTCAAACGCATCCACGGCAGTGGCAACGCGCTTCAGGGTGCTGGCAAGAGGCGTGCCCCGTGCCAGGTCCAACAATTCGTCCACCACATCGGCGGCATCGGCATCACTGTTTTTCAGCAGGGTCAACAGCCGCTGCAGTTTTGGTGCCAGGTCGCCGGAAGCCTTCAAGCCATTCTGGCCTGCAGCCCCCGTGTTTGCTGGTGTATCAGCTATGGATTCAGGAGCAGATTGGGCTTCTGCCGACTGCGGCCTGATCCACTTGGCGATGGTCGCAAACATCTCCCCCACATTCAGCGGCTTGGCAATGTGGTCCCACATGCCGGCCTCCAGCACCTTCTCGCGGTCACCGGCCATCGCATTGGCCGTCATCGCCAGTATGGGCAGGTCTTTGAAGGCCGGGTTCTGGCGGATCGTGCGGGTGGCTTCGTAACCATCCATCACCGGCATCTGGCAGTCCATCAGCACGCCGTCAAAGCGGCTGTCCTTGGCCAGTATGTCCAGTGCCTCCTGGCCATGGTTGGCCAGCACCACTTCGACGCCGGCATTGGCCAGCAGCTCCAGGGCCAGCTCCTGGTTCATCTCGTTGTCTTCGACCAGCAGCACCCGGGCACCGGCCAACTGGGCCATGGCCTCGTTGTGGGTGACCGCCTTCTCGCTGGAGCGGGTCTCCACCACCAGGCCCTTGCCCAGCGTCTCGCCTATGGCCTCCAGAAGGGTCGAGGCGGTCACCGGCTTGGTCAGCACCGTGTCCAGCTTGACGCCGCGCTGCTGGGCACTGCCCAGGGCGTCCTCACGCCCATAGGCCGTGACCATGATGATGGTGGGTACGTGGATGAGGTGTTCTTCGCGCAGCTGGCGTACCGTCTCCACACCGTCCATGGCGGGCATCTTCCAGTCCATCAGCACCAGGTCATACGGCAGGGCCTGTTTGTCGGCCTGCGCCACCATTTTCAGGGCCTGGGCGCCGTTCCAGGCAGCGTCGACTTCCAGGCCGAAGCTGCGCGCCATGGCGGAGAGGATTTCGCGGGCACTGGCGTTGTCGTCCACCACCAGCACACGCACGCCCAGCAGCTCGTCGGCGGTGAACATGCGCCGTGCCATGGGCTGGTCCTGCACACCAAAGCGGGCGTGGAAGTGGAAGCTGGAGCCTTTGCCGGCTTCGCTTTCGACCCAGATCTTCCCGCCCATGGCTTCGACCAGGTTCTTCGATATGGCAAGTCCAAGCCCAGTGCCACCGTATTTGCGGGTGGTGGAGGCGTCGGCCTGGCTGAAGCTCTGGAACATCTTGGCGCATTGCTCGGGCGTCATGCCGATGCCGCTGTCCTTGACCCAGAAGTGCAGTTCTATGCCCGATGCGTCTTCGTTGGCATCACTGACTTTTTCTATGCCGATGACGATTTCGCCGGACTCGGTGAACTTGACGGCGTTGTTGCCCAGGTTGATGAGGATCTGGCCCAGGCGCAGCGGGTCACCCTTTAATGCGGTGGGGACGTTGGGGTTGGCGTTGAAGAGCAGTTCCAGTCCCTTGTCTTCGGCTTTCATGCCCACGAGGTTGGCCAGGTTGTCCATGACATCCTCTAATCGGAAGTCTATGGTCTCCATGCTCATCTTGCCGGCTTCGATCTTGCTGAAGTCCAGGATGTCGTTGATGATGCCCAGGAGGTTCTCGCCCGAGCGGTGGACCTTCTCGATGTAGTTGCGCTGTTTCTTGTCCAGGTTGGTCTGCAGGGCCAGGTGGCTCATGCCGATGATGGCGTTCATCGGGGTGCGGATTTCGTGGCTCATGTTGGCCAGGAAGTCGCTCTTGGCTTTGGTGGCTTCTTCTGCTATCTCCTTGGCGCGCAGGATTTCCAGCTCTATCTGCTTGCGTTCCGTGATGTCGGTGGCAATGCCGCAGACGCCATAGATGGAGCCGCTTTCGTCACGCAGCGGTGTCTTGGTCGTCATGTAGTCCCGTACCTCGGAGCGGTCGCGGCCGGACAGGCGTTCTTCGTAGGTGATGGGCATGCCGCTGTCCATGACTTCCTGCTCCACGGCCGCAATCCTGTCCGCCACATCCTTTGGCATGAAGTCATGGGCCGTCTTGCCCAGCACGTCCTTCTCGGAAACGCCGATGACCTTTTCGTAGGTCCCGTTCAGCAACTGGTAGCGCCCCTCGCGGTCCTTCATCGTGATGACGGAACCAATACTGTCGACCAGGGTCCGGATCTGGCGCTGGCTGTTGCGGATCGCCAGCTCTGCCTGGCGGCGTTCGGTGATGTCCTGGTGGATGCCGACGACCCGCTGCGGGTTGCCCTCGGCATTGCGCTCCACGGGATAACCGGTGTCGAGAATCCAGTGCCATTCGCCGGACTTGCTGCGCATGCGGTATTCGGCACGGTAGAGCGGGGTCTGGTTGCGCTGGAAGGCATCCATGGTGGCCTCTGTGGCGGGCAGGTCATCCGGGTGCACCAGGCTGCGCCAGCATTCGCTGTGGCTGGGGTAGGCCTGCGCCAGCTCCTGGGGCGTATAACCCAGCATCTCGGCCCAGACGGCGTTGGTCACCACATCGCCGGTGCGGGCCTGCCAGTCCCACAGGCCCAGATTGCCGCCGCGCATGGCCAGGTCCAGCCGCTGTTCGCTCTCCCGCACACGCCGTTCGGCTTCCTTGCGTTCGCTGATGTCACGCACCGAGGCGCAGACATTGACACCACGCCCTCCCAGCGTTGGCAATTTGGACAATCCGACCTCGACCGAAAAGCTGCTGCCGTCCTTGCGCACACCCTTGAGTTCGGTATTCAGGCCGCCCATGCTGCGCGCCTGGCCGTTTTCCAGGAAACCGTTGCGGTAGCCTACATGGACACCGCGTATGGCCTCGGGCACCAGGACTTCGATCGGGTGGCCGGCCAGGGTGCCGGCGGCATAACCAAACATGGCTTCCAGCTTGGGATTGGCCAGTGCAATGTTGCCGCGTGCGTCGCAGACCAACATGCCGTCGGGCGCCGATTCGATGATGCTGCGGTACCAGGCTTCGGTGTCCTTCAGGGCGGCCTGCTGGGCCTCCAGTTCTTCGGCCTGCTCTTCCAGCGTGGCGGCCTGCTCCTGCATGGCACGGGACTGCCGTTGTGTCTCCACCAGCAGCCGGTTGGTCTTGACGCTGCGCTCCAGAATCTCCAGGTTCATCGCCAGCGTGGGCATCAACGCATCCAGCAGGGCCTGGTCCCGTGTACCGAATTCGGCCAGCGTGGCCAGTTCCAGTATTCCCAGCAGGCGTTCATTGCGCAGAATGGGCAGCACGATGATGGCGCGCGGGCTGGCCTCTCCCAGGCTGGAGCCTATGCGCACATAGTCCGGTGGTGGCTGGCGCAGGATGATGGGTGCGCGCTCCATGGCGCACTGGCCCACCAGACCCTGACCCATGTCGAAGTGCTGGTCCAGCGACTTGCGTTCCCGGTAGGCATAACTTCCCAGCAGGCGCAGGCGGTGTGCATCTTCCTCGTGGATATACAGCACGCCATGGCCCACGCGGAGCAAGGGGGCAACGGTGCTGAACAGCGTCTGGGACAGTTCGGTGAAGGTGGTCGCCGTCTGCAGGGCATTGGACAACAGGGCCAGATTCGACTTCAGCCAGTTCTGCTCTTCCATCTGGCGGGCGCCGGTTTGCAACACCATGACGGCCCGGGCCAGGTCGCCGATCTCGTTGGAAAAATCTGCGTGGGGGACGACGGTGTCCAACTGGCCCTGTGCCAGTTGCTCCACCGCCGCCCGGACCCGTCCGGACGGTCGGCGTATGGACTGGACCGTGAGCCAGGCCATGCAAAGCCCCAAGCCGAAACCCCCCAGCATCAAGAGGTAAATGATCCGGGCGTTGTCCTGGGCCAGTTGCTGCGCGGCGTCCGTGCCTTGGCGGGCGCCTTCCTCCTTGATTTTGACCACGGCCGAGATGGCAGCAGCAGTCGTATCCCCGGCGCGCTCAAACTCGTCCGAGCTGACCAATTCAGTCGCTTTGGGCAAATAACCATCGCGCATCAGTGCCACGGCCTTGTCCACATTGCGTTTGTACTGTGCAAACTCGGCATCAAATTTGGCCAACTCCAGCTTGGCCTGTTCTCTGAAAATGCGCGGGCGCAGCTGCTTGAGCTCTTTGTGCATCCGGGTCTCTGCGTCCGCCAACTGCTTGAGCGCCTGTTCGCGGCGATCGGCGCTTGGGGCGATCAGGGCCTGGCGCAATGTGCGACCCATGGTGGTGTATTCAATCTGCACATCTTTGGCGTTGGACACACCCAGCAGGTCGTCGTTGTAGGTCTGCTGCAGTTGGGCACTCAATGCCAGTTGGGTTTGCAGACTGAAGACGGCCATCAGCGCGGACAACAGCAAGAGGCTGGCAAGACCCAGTGTCAGCTTGGTCACCAGGGTCCGGCGCTCCAGTGCAGACAAGAGTGCCTTCATGGTGCGACCTCGGCCAGGCTGGGTGCCGATGCAGGGCTGACGCTTTGCAGGGGCAGATTGCGGCGCAGGATTTCAACGTTGCTGGTCAACAGGGCCACGATTTCTTCAAATTGGGCTGCCTGTGTTGCGTCAGGTTGGTGCAGCACGGCCATTTCCAGCACACCGACCAGCGCATCCTGTACCACCAGGGGTGCCAGCAGCAGGGCTGTGGTCGGCGTGTTGCCCAGGCCCGAGCGCAGCCGCCAGATGCCATCGGGCGGCGTGGCAATGACCTGCATCCGGCGCTCCAGCGCGCATTGGCCCAACAGGCCCTCGCCCAACGCAAGCGTCAACGGTGGTGGCTCGGCACAGGCTGCCGAACCCGCCAACTGCAAGACCTGCGGCGCCAGTGGGTCTGATACATACAACACGCCCTGGACCATGCCCAGCAGATCGCGCGCCTCACGCAGAAAAACCTGTGCCAGCTCGGCCAGTGTGCTGCAATGCTGCAACTGCGCAGCAATGCCAGCGAGCCGGGCGCGGTAGGCCACATTGGCTTCCTGCTGGCTGGCATAGGATTGCAGTTTCAGGTTGGCCAGTGCCTGGTTATGGTGTCCCCGCAAGAGGTGCAGCCACATCCAGCCCAGCAGCAATGCCACTACACCGGTGGCGCCTGCAGCCCAGGCCGACGGGCCCCAGGCCACAGCGTTGGACAGGTTACTCATCAGCACCAGCTTCCAGGGCCCCGACGGGTCGTTCCAGTCCACATCGGCCGCAGCCACGGCAAAACGTTGCCCGTCGACCCGTTGCGTGCCGTCCTGGGCATGGACGGGCAGGGTCAGGGGTTTGCGTTCGTCAAACAGCTTGCCAAATTGCCGCAGCTCGCGGATCGCTGTCAGCCTTTGCGCATCGGGTTCGCCATCCACCATGCCCTGCCATTCCGGACGGCTGCTGGCAAATACCACGCCCTGCGGAGACAACAGCATGGCCACGTCATGGCGTCCCTTCAGCAAGGCGTCCACCTGGGTCAGGTTGGTCCTGGCCACGACGCCGCCAATGCCGTTGGGCGACTTGGCATATTCCGAAAAAACGGGCGCGGTGAAATACAGGGCACGGTCCCCGCGCGCCATGCTGATGGCCGCGTAGACACTGGTCTGCCCCTGCATGGCTTTCTTGTAATAGGGCCGAAAGCGCACATCCAGCCCGGTCGACGGCTTGTCGATGCGGTCCCACGAGGTCTTGACGATGCCATCCTGTCCGACGATGAAGACGCCTTCTGCTCCAAAGGCTCCGCCCACGGTGGACAGTGTTCCCATGACGTTGGAGTCCAGCGAACGCAGGCCATTGGTGGCGTCCTGCTTGATGTGGCCGTCGATCAGACCGAGCAGGGTGATGGAACCCATCAGGTTGCCATTGAGCGTGGTGGACATGATCTCGATGCTGCTGCGCCGTGCTTCGGTCTGCAGTTGCGAGGCTACGAGTTGTTCACGCCCACGCAGGTCGCTCCAGCCTGCCAGCGCCGCCGCCGCCAGACTGACGGCAACCACCGTTGCCCACGCCACGCGGCGGTGCAGGGCAAAGAACACGGAGAAGGTGTTCATGGGTTCACTTCTCCCCTGTGCGGCGTGTACCGGTGATCACCCGGTGATCAGTTTGAGACTCTCGGCTTTTTGCTGCAGGTCCTGGTCGCTGTCCACATAACGCTGGGCTACCGCCTGGAACTGGTCGGCCAGGGCCAGGAAGGCGTCTGCAATGTCCGGGTCAAAGTGTGAGCCCCGGCCTTCCAGAATGATGGCCACCGCCTTTTCGTGGGGCATGCCCTCCTTGTAGACGCGCCGGCTGATCAGGGCGTCGTAGACATCGGCCACGGCCATCAGGCGCGCCGAGATCGGAATGTCATCACCTGCCAGGCCTTCGGGGTAACCACTGCCGTCCCATTTTTCCTGGTGGCCGTAGGCAATCTCCTTGGCGTACTTGAGGAACTCCACCTCCAGGCCCAACTGGTCCTCGGCGTGCTGGATGGCGTCGCGTCCCAGCTTGCAGTGGGTCTTCATGATCTCAAACTCGTGTGGCTCAAAACGCCCGGGCTTGAGCAGGATGCGGTCCGGAATGCCCACCTTGCCGATGTCGTGCAGGGGCGCGGACTTGAACAGCATGCTGATGACGTGGTCGCTCAGGAAACCCCGGAAGCGAGGGTGGTCCTTCAAATGCTTGGCCAGCAGGTCCATGTAGTGCTGGGTGCGCCGGATATGGTTGCCGGTGTCGTTGTCGCGGGTTTCGGCCAGCGACGCCATGGCCAGTATGGTGACGTCCTGAATGGCGGCCAATTCCTTGGTGCGCTTGGTGACCTCCTGCTCCAGGTAGAGGTTCTGGTCCTTGAGGAAGTCCGCCGCGGCCTTGACATGCAGCTGCGTGGCTACCCGGGCCAGCACGATGGGCGGGTTGACGGGCTTGGTGATGAAGTCCACCGCGCCAAGTTCCAGGCCGCGCTTTTCGTCCGCGGTCGCGGTCATGGCGGTCAGGAAGATGATGGGGATGTTGCGCGCGGCGGGGTCCTGCTTGAGCTGGGTGCAGACATCCCAACCCGAGAGCCCGGGCATCATGATGTCCAGCAGGATGAGGTCCGGCGGGCCGTCACTCTGCACGATCTTGAGGGCTTTCTCTCCGCTGTTGGCTACTTTGACCCGGTACAGGTCTTTAAGCAAGGCCGACATCAAGGTCAGGTTGTCAATGGTGTCGTCGACAACCAGAATGGTTGCCTTTCGGGTGAAATCCAGAGAATCTGCCATGGTGCTGCCCCCTTTTTTTGTGAGAAAGGCCCCGGCGGTCACCCCGCGCCAAGGCCCAATTCATTCTAGAGCCTTCATCGGCAGGTGGGCGGCAAAGTGGGACCCGATGTGGTCCCGTTTCCACAACTCAGAAGAGCTCGACGTCGCCCACCTTGAGGTCCATCTTGAGCAGGCCGCGGCGCACCAGATCGGCCTCGCTGCAGACCTGGTTGCGGCCATGGTGCTTGGCGTAATAAACGGCCTGGTCGGCGCGCTCGCAGGCGGCGGCGGGTGAGTCGCCGGTCACGATTTCGGTCACACCCACGCTGGCCGTGATGTGGCCTGCCTGCGGGAATTCGTAGGCCGCCATGGCGGTGCGAAAACGCTCCACTGCGGCCACCGCCGCATCGTGGTCGGCGCTGCGCAACACCACCAGAAACTCTTCACCCCCAAAACGGTAAACCCGGTCGTAGGCCCGGAACGAGGTCTTGAGCAGCCGCGCCACCAGGATCAGCACCTCGTCACCAATCAGGTGGCCATAGGTATCGTTGACCTGTTTGAAATGGTCAATGTCCACCATAGCCAGCCAGTAATTGGATGGGGTGTTGGTGGTGGCACGGTGCTCGATGCCATCGGGGGATTGGTCTACTGCCACCGCTTCGGTGGGCTTGAGTGTTTTGTAGAACAGGTCGTCAAACGGCTTGCGGTTCCACAGACCGGTCAGGGCGTCGCGCTCGCTGTAGTCCAGCATGTCCAGAATATTGCCGTACATCGTGACCAGCCGGGTGGCGTCCTGCCAGTCATCGGGGGTCAACGCCTGGGCGGATGCCACTTCGGCTACGCCCCACAGCGTGGCGCCTTCGGCCACGGTCATAGGGAAACGGGTGATAAAAGCTGCCCCGGTCGCAGCGGGCGCCGTCACGACCACCTCCATGCGGTTCAGACACTGGTGGCGCTGGGGGTCACTGTCTACCGACTCCATCATGTCGGGGTCGCCGCGCATGGGGTCGGTCACAAAACGCACTTTTTCGCCGGGCAGCGCCTCGGTCAGTGGCAACCAGAACTGGCGGTTTTCGTCGTGGACCAGGCCGAAAATCGAGACTTTTTGTGCCGCAATGGATTCGAGCAGCGCCTGGGTGATGCCACGCAGCAGGTCGTCGCGCTTGCGCAGGCCGCTGAGTTGCACCAGGTGGTCTATCAGCTGGGCGGAACGGGTCTGGGCGCTAGGGTTCATGGCAGGACGGTGGTGCGCAACAGTGTCGCAGGTTTTGCCGGTCAGTGGCCAACCACGTCCAGCCTGGCGCCGCATACGCGGCCGCGCCCCGTCTGTTTGGCCTGGTAGAGCTGGGCATCGGCCAGGCCGACCAGGGCCACGGCATCACCCGCCGCTTGGCTGGTGCGGGTGGCCAGGCCAAAGCTGGCGGTCACCACACCGTCAAACGGGGAGAACTCGTGTGCAATCTTCTGGCCCCGTACCATGCGCTCCATCTCCTGGGCCATGGCCAGCGCATCGTCAAAGCCGGTGTCTGGCAGTATGCAGGCGAACTCTTCGCCGCCATAACGGGCGACCAGGTCGGCAGGGCGGCGCAGGCCGGACTTGAGCGTCAGCGCCACCTGGCGCAGGCAGTCGTCACCCGCCTGGTGGCCATAACGGTCGTTGTAGGGCTTGAAATGGTCCACATCCACCATGATCAGCGACAGGGCCGTGTTGTTGCGCGCGGCCCGTGCCCACTCCACGCCCAGCTGCTGGTCAAAGTAGCGGCGGTTGTAGACGCCCGACAAGCCGTCCAGGAACACCAGGTTGCGCAGCAGGTCGGACTGGAATTTGAGCGTCAGGTGGGTCTTGACCCGGGCCCGCACCACGGCGGGGTTGACCGGTTTGGAGATGAAGTCCACCGCACCCACGCTCAGGCCGTGGGTCTCCTGGGCCGCGTCGCTGTGGGCGGTGACAAAAATGACCGGGATGTTGCGGGTGGCGGGATTGGCCTTGAGCTGGGAGCAAACCTCAAAGCCATCCATGCCGGGCATCACCACGTCCAGCAGCACCAGATCGGGCGGATTGGCCAGGCAGATGGCCAGCGCCTGTTCACCATTGGTGGCCATGAAAACCTGGTAGTCCGCACCAAACACCTGGTGCATGACCTGGATATTGATGGGTTGATCGTCCACCACCAGAAGCTTGGGCTTGCCATGGGAGCTGTCCAAGAGCGCATCCATCGGGGTGTCAAGGGTGATCATGGGGTGAGGATACGTCGCGGAATCGGATCGGGGTGTCACATTCAACCACAGCTGGCCCCCTGGCAACATCCGTGAATGCCCTCTGGCGCCAGGCCTGCAAGTTGACGGTGCTGTGTAACGCCTGGGAGGGGGTTCCGTGTGAGAATGGCCGCACTATAAGAGGAGACTGTTACATGCTACGTCGCGCCACCAAGATTGTTGCCACCCTGGGCCCCGCTTCCAGCGATCCCGCACTGCTGGAGCAGATGATCCGCGCCGGCGTCAACGTGGTGCGGCTCAACTTCAGCCACGGCAAGGCGCAAGACCATATCGACCGTGCCCACCTGGTGCGCGAAGCCGCCCAGCGCGCCGGCCGCGAGGTCGCCATCATGGCCGACCTGCAAGGCCCCAAGATCCGCGTTGGCAAGTTTGCCGAAGGCAAGGTGTTTCTGGAACCCGGCCAGAAATTTGTGCTGGACGCCGCCCGCACCGAGCTGGGTGATATCGACGCCGTCGGACTGGACTACAAGTCCCTGCCCAGCGAAGTCAAGGCCGGCGACGTGCTGCTGCTCAATGACGGCCTGATCGTGATCACCGTGGACGCGGTGCGCGGTGAACAGGTGCACACCACCGTCAAGCTCGGCGGTGAGTTGTCCAACAACAAGGGCATCAACAAACAGGGCGGTGGCCTGACCGCGCCCGCGCTGACCGCCAAGGATATGGACGACATCCGCACCGCGATGAGCTTCCAGGCCGACTACGTGGCTGTCAGCTTCCCCAAGAACGCCACCGACATGGAAATGGCCCGCCAGCTGTGCAATGTGGCTGCGGCCGAATACAACCACAAGCCAGCCCTGATTGCGAAGATTGAACGGGCCGAAGCCATCCCCCGCCTGCTCGAAATTTTGCTGGCCAGTGACGGCATCATGGTGGCCCGCGGCGACCTGGCCGTCGAGGTGGGCAATGCCATCGTTCCCGGTCTGCAAAAACGCATGATCAAGCTGGCCCGTGAACATGACCGCGTGGTCATCACCGCCACCCAGATGATGGAATCCATGATCACCAACCCGGTGCCCACCCGCGCCGAGGTCAGCGACGTGGCCAACGCCGTGCTGGACGGCACCGACGCCGTGA
>JAZKDY010000094.1:0-20576 GCA_040387325.1 Pseudomonadota bacterium
ATGCCGCGTTGCGTGACACCTTGGCCCGCCACATCGCAGCCGGCAAACCCCTGTGGGCGGAGTGCGGCGGCATGATGGCCTTGTTTGACGCCCTGGTCACTGTGGACGGCCAACAGCACGCGCAGTGGGGCCTGCTACCTGGTGCAGTGACCATGCACAAGCGCCTGGCTGGGTTGGGGCCGCAGCAATTGGCACTGGCCAGTGGCACCTTGCGTGGCCACACTTTCCATTATTCGACGACCAGCACACCATTGCAGGCCGTGGCGCGTACATCACGTCCAGACACCGCGCCGCAGCCCGACGCGGGTGAAGCGCTATGGCAGCAGGGCGCCTTGCGCGCCAGCTACTTCCATGCCTGGTTCCCGTCCTGCCCGGCCGCCGTGGTAGAACTGTTTTCCGCACCGCACAGCGAGGACATTGTCTGACCATGGACGACACGCTCAACTTTTCACGCGGCCCGCAGCGCATCGTCTGCCTGACCGAAGAGACCACTGAATGGCTGTACCTGCTGGGGCAGGAGGCCCGCATCGTGGGTATCTCGGGCTACACCGTGCGGCCCAGGCGCGCGCGCGAAGAAAAGCCCAAGGTCAGCGCATTCTTGAGTGCCAAGATCGACAAGATCATGGATCTGCGGCCCGACTGTGTGCTGGGCTTCTCCGATCTGCAGGCCGACATCGCATCCGAGCTGGTGCGCAAGGGTGTGCAGGTCACCATCTTCAACCAGCGCAGCGTGGCCGAGATTTTTTCCATGCTGTTCCAGGTGGCGGCCATGGTGGGCGAGGCGGAGCAGGGCTTGCAGCGCATCACTGCTATGCAGGCCGATTTGCGCGCCATGCAGGCCACGGTGGCGGCGCGTGTGGCAGCGGGTGCGCGCCGACCCAAGGTGTTTTTTGAAGAGTGGGACACACCGCATATCAGCGCCATTCGCTGGGTGTCGGAGCTGATGGCGATTGCCGGTGGCGACGACTGTTTTGCAGAGTTGTCGCTGGAGTCGCTGGGCAAGAACCGCATCATTGCGGACGGCGGCGAGATTGTGCGGCGCAACCCGGACATCATTTTCGGCTCCTGGTGCGGCAAGAAATTCCGGCCCGAGAACGTGGTCGCGCGTGAAGGCTGGGGCGTGGTGAACGCGGTGCGTGATGCGCAGCTGTTTGAGATCAAATCACCCGACATCCTGCAGCCCGGCCCCGCGGCTTTGACAGACGGCGTGACCAAGATGCACAAAATCATCATGCAATGGATGGATGCTCAGGCAACCGGCGCGGGGCCTGCGCCATGAGCGCACTCACCGTCGCCAAAAGTGAATTCATATTGGGGGGCCAACGCAGTGGCAAGTCGCGCCGTGCCGAGATGCTGGCCCGCGCCTGGCTGGACCAGTCTGACGCGCACCGCGCCGTGCTGATCGCCACCGCCCAGCCCTGGGACGACGAGATGCGCCTGCGTATCACCCGCCACCAGGCAGACCGCGCCCTGCGGGTGCCGGGCATGGCCACGGTGGAAGAGCCGCTGGCACTGGCCGAGGCGATCACCCAGCATAGCCGTCCCCATACGCTGGTCGTTGTGGATTGCCTGACGCTGTGGCTGACCAATGTGCTGATGCCGGTTGAAGCCGAAGCTTCTAAGGAAAATCAGCCTGTAGCCCCCGAGGAATATGCCCGTACCGCTTCTCTTTTGATAGCAATACAGGATAGCCCCGGCCCCGTGGTGCTGGTCGGCAACGAGATTGGTCTGGGTGTGATCCCGATGGGGCGCGAGGTGCGTGCCTTTGTCGACGCCTTGGGCCGTCTGAACCAGGACGTGGCCAGTGTGTGCCAGCGTGTGAACTTGATGGCAGCCGGCCTGCCTTTGGTCTTGAAAGATTCCCCATGATGACGACGACGCGTTTTTCCGTTCCCCTGCTTTTGGCGTGCGCGGCCGTGCTGGCCAGCGCCGCAGTGCAGGCCGCACAGGTCACCGATGACCGCGGCATCACCGTCACGCTGCCGGCCGCACCCCAGCGCATCGTCAGCATCCTGCCGTCGCTGACCGAGACCGTGTGTGAGCTGGGCCACTGCGCCCGTCTGGTCGGGGTAGACCGCTACTCCAACTACCCCGCCAATGTGCAAAAGCTGCCGCAGGTCGGCGGTGGCATGGACCCCAATGTGGAGGCCATCGTGGCGCTGCGGCCCGACGTGGTGTTGATGGCCAAGTCCTCGCGCGTGGGAGACCGGCTGGAAGCCCTGGGTATCAAGGTCGTGGCGCTGGAGCCCAGGAGCCATGCGGACGTGCAGCGTGTGATGCTGAAGGTGGGGCAGTTGCTGGAGGTGGCGGACGCCCAACGCATCTGGCGCGCCATCGACGCCGGTGTGTCGGCCGCGGCGCAGTCCATCCCCGCCAATGTGCGCGGTACCCGGGTGTACTTTGAAGTGAACCAGGGGCCGTATGCGGCGGGTGAGGTGTCTTTTATTGGTGAAACGCTGACCCGCCTGGGCGCCAAAAACATCGTACCGGCCAAGCTGGGGCCGTTTCCCAAGCTCAACCCCGAATACATCGTCCGCGCCAACCCCGACCTGATCATGATTGGCCAGCGCAGTGCCGACGGCCTGCAACAGCGGCCCGGCTGGCAAAGCATCCGTGCACTGCGCGAGCAACGGCTGTGCATCTTCCCGTCCGAAGATGCGAATGTGCTGGTGCGCCCCGGGCCGCGCATGGCCGAGGGCGCACGCCTGATGGCCAAGTGCCTGGAGACTAAGGCTCCGAAAACGGCTGCCGTTGCCATGGACAAGTCCAAACCATGATGCAGACCCGTGTTCGCTGGATGTTATGGACCTCGGTGGTCGGTGCCGTGGCGCTCACCGCCCTGGGTATTTGCGTGGGCAGCGTGGGTTTTGAGAACCTGCTGCAGCCGCTGCTGAACCCCACGCTGGACCCCGATCGCACGGCCATGGCCAAACAGATCGTGTGGGACATCCGCCTGCCGCGCACCGTGGGCGCCTGGGCCGCAGGCGCGCTGCTGGGGCTGGCCGGCGCGGTGGCGCAGGGCCTGTTTCGCAACCCGCTGGCTGATCCGTATCTGCTGGGCAGCGCATCCGGTGCCTCGCTGGGTGTGGCGTTGGCGCTGGCCGCCATGGGCGGCGGGGCCGGCATGTTGGGTGGCGGCAACATGATGAACAGCGGCGTGGCGATCAGCGTGTTTTCCAGCAGCCTGTGGGTGCGCCTGGGCCTGACCGGTGCGGCCTTTGGCGGTGCTGTGCTGGCGATATTGTTGACCCTTGTTTTGTCACGCGGCGTCGGCCACACGCTGCGCCTGCTGCTGGCCGGTGTGGTGGTGGGTGCAGTGCTGGGCGCCGTGACACATCTGGTGCTGATGCTGTCGCCCGACTCGCTGCAGGCCATGTGGGCCTTTATGCTGGGTTCTACCGCTTTTGTGGGCTGGGTCTCGGTGTCGGTGATGGTGATCGCCTGGGTGGTGAGCGTGATCGCCGCCTGGCTGCTGGCCCGCGTGCTGGACGGGCTGAGCCTGGGTGACGCCACCGCGCAGAGTCTGGGCCTGGCCGTGGTGCCCATGCGCGCCGCGCTGGTGGCTGTGCTGGCCCTGGCCACCGGTACCGCCGTGGCACAGACCGGTTTGATCGCCTTTGTGGGCCTGGCCGCACCGCACCTGGTGCGCTCGGTGCTCAAGACCACACATGGCCAATTGATACTGCTGGCCAGCCTGGTCGGTGGTGTGCTGCTGATGGCCGCCGACACGCTGGCCCGCTGGTTGATTGCGCCGCAGGAGCTGCCGGTGGGTGTGCTGACCGCCGTGCTCGGTGGTGGTTACCTGTTGTGGCTGATGCACCGCGGGCCGGCCAAGGTGGGAAGTGCGTTATGACAACGACCATTCGCAAGACCGGTCCCGTGGCCTTGAAGGCCGATGCGGTGTATGCCTCCATGGGCAGCGGGGTAGGCAAGACCGCCGTGTTGCACGGCCTGTCGCTGGAGATCGCGGCCGGGCAGTGGACCAGCATCGTCGGCCCCAATGGCGCCGGCAAATCCACGCTGCTCAAGACATTGGCGGGTGTGTTGCCGCATACCGGCACGGTGTCGTTGTGGGACGCGCCGCTGGCTAGCGTGCCACTGCGCGAACGCGCCCGGCAGATGGCCTGGCTGGGCCAGAACGAAACCTCGGCCGATGACCTGACCGTGTGGGATGTGGCCATGCTGGGCCGTCTGCCACACCAGGCTTGGCTGGCCCCGGCCAGTGCGGCCGATGAGGTAGCCGTCGAACAGGCCCTGCGCGCCACACAAGCCTGGGATTGGCGCTTCCGCGCGCTGGGCCAGTTGTCCGGCGGCGAGCGCCAGCGCGTGCTGCTGGCCCGCGCCTTGGCCGTGCAAGCCCAGGTGTTGCTGATGGATGAACCGCTGGCGAATTTGGACCCGCCGCACCAGGCCGACTGGCTGGCGGTGGTGCAGGCGCTGGTGGCAGGTGGCAATACGGTTGTGAGCGTTTTGCACGAAATCGGTATGGCCTTACATGCCGACCGCGTAGTGGTCATGGCCAACGGACGTTTGCTGCACCACGGACCCAGCGGTGATCCGACCACCCACCAAGCACTGATTGACGTGTTCGACCAGCGCATCGCCATCCACGCCATCGAAGGCCAATGGGTGGCGTTACCCAAGAACAAATGAGAGCGCCTTTTCTCCCCGCACCAGTTTCCCCTAACCCGCAGAGGAGGCCGGCTTGGGCGTTCTGCGCAGGTCAAGGAGGAACTGACGGCCCTAGGCCGTCGCGGGGGACACGGAGCAGAACGCCCAAGCCGGCCTCCTCGGAGCGCACACACCCAACCTCTAGCTGAAGAAAACCTATGCAAATCGAAACACCGCCCTCCGTTAAACCGTATGAAAAAGCTGAAGGCGAACGCCGCGGCATCGTCATCGTCAACACCGGCGACGGCAAAGGCAAAAGCACCGCCGCCTTTGGCCTGGCATTACGTGCCCACGGCCGCGGCAAGGCCGTCAAGATTTACCAGTTCATGAAAGTGCCATCGGCCCGCTTTGGCGAACACCGCATGTTTGAGCAACTGGGTATTCCGATTGAAGGCCTGGGCGACGGTTTCAGCTGGAAGAGCCAGGACCTTGAGCATTCGGCCCAACTGGCGCGCGACGGCTGGCAAAAGGCCAAGGCAGCCATCATGAGCGGAGACTTCTTCATGGTCACGCTGGACGAAATTACCTACCCGCTGATTTATGGCTGGATGCCGCTGGATGATGTGCTGGAGACCCTGAAGGCCCGCCCCAGCCACGTGCATGTGGTGCTCACGGGCCGACGCTGCCCGCCTGAGATAATTGAACTGGCCGACACCGTGACCGAGATGCAGATGGTCAAACACGCTTTCAAGGCGGGCATACCTGCACAGCGCGGCATCGAAGACTGATCCCCAAAAGCCTCACAGCGAGCTTCCAACGAAGAAGACACAGAACAATGAACTCAGTAGTTTCCGCCCCAGACGCACCCGCCCAGACCCTGCACTTCCACGCCCCGCACAAGTCTCCCGCCGCCCGCCACCCCGTGGCCCAGCGTGTGTGGACCGTGGCCGAGATCCAGGCCCTGCTGGAGCTGCCGTTCAACGACCTGATGTTCCAGGCCCAGACCGTCCACCGCGCCAACTTTGACCCCAATATGGTCGAGCTGGCGACGCTGCTGTCCGTCAAGACCGGTGGCTGCCCCGAAGACTGCGGTTACTGCCCACAGTCCGTGCACTTTGATACCGGTGTAGAGGCCGGCAAGCTGATGGGTGTGGAGGCCGTGCGTGAAGCCGCGCTGGCCGCCAAGGCCGCCGGCGCCACGCGTTTTTGCATGGGCGCCGCCTGGCGCGCGCCCAAGGACCGCGACGTGGAAGCCGTGGTCGAACTGGTCAAGGCCGTCAAGGCCACCGGCCTGGAGTCCTGCGCCACGCTGGGCATGCTCAACGATGGCCATGCCGAAACGCTGCGCGACGCCGGTCTGGACTACTACAACCACAACCTGGACAGCGCGCCCGATTTTTACGGCGACATCATCACCACCCGCGACTACCAGGATCGCCTGGACACACTGACCCGTGTGCGCAATGCGGGCGTCAGCGTCTGCTGCGGTGGCATCGTGGGCATGGGTGAGTCGCGCCTGCAACGCGCCGGCCTGATCGCCGAGCTGGCCAATCTGTCGCCATACCCGGAATCCGTGCCTATCAACCATTTGGTCAAGGTGGAAGGCACGCCGCTGGCCGACCAGCCGGACCTGGACCCGCTGGAATTTGTGCGCACCATCGCCGTGGCCCGCATCACCATGCCCAAGGCGCGGGTCCGCCTGTCGGCCGGGCGCCAAGGCATGGGCGAGGCGGTGCAGGCCCTGTGTTTTGTGGCGGGCGCCAACTCCATCTTCTACGGCGACAAGCTGCTGACCACGCCCAACCCCGCCGGTAATACCGATCTGGATCTGTTGGCGCGTCTGGGTCTGAAGACGGGCCAGCCCCAGCCCCGCGGCTGATGGACATGCTGGTTCCGGCCCTGGCTGTGCTGGTGGCCTTGGCCGTGGACCGCTGGCTGGGTGAACCACCCGTGCGCTGGCACCCCGTGGTGTGGATGGGTAACTTTTTGGGCTGGGCGGGGCGGGGTGTGCAGCGCTACACCATGCAGGATGCGTCCCTGCCACAAGACCTTAAAGCTTTTTGGCTTGGAGGCCTCGTGTGGATTGTGGGTGCCGCTCTTGTTTTGATAGCGTCTTCCGGATTGGAGCTCGGTGTGGCCTGGGTCTACGGGTTCGGCGGCTGGATAGGCGCGGCGCTGTTGCTGGGCCTGCTGCTCAAACCCCTGCTGGCCTGGGCGATGCTGCAAAGCGAAGTGCTGGCGGTAGAACATGCACTCAGCGACCCAGACAGTGGGTCGCTAGAAGCAGGCCGTGAACGCCTGCGCTGGCTGGTCAGCCGCGACGTGACCACGCTGAGCGAGTCCCAGGTCCGCGAGAGCGCCATCGAGACGCTGGCCGAAAACCTGAACGATTCCGTCATCGCCCCACTGTTCTGGTTTGCGCTCTTGGGCCTGCCCGGTGCGGCGCTGTTTCGTTTTGCCAATACGGCCGACGCCATGTGGGGCTACCCCGGCCTGCACCCCAACAACGGCCAGGGCCGCAACTGGGCCTGGGCCGGCAAATGGGCGGCGCGGGCCGATGATGTGCTGGCCTGGGTGCCCGCGCGTATCACCGCCTTGTTGCTGGTGGCGGTGACCGCTGCTGTGCAGATGAAGCGGCTGCGCGCCGAGGCTGCACGCACGCCGTCCCCCAACAGCGGCTGGCCGATGGCCGCGATGGCGTTGGTGCTGGGTGTGCGCCTGGGCAAGCCCGGTGGTTACGTGCTCAATGGTGATGCACCGGTTCCGCAGGCACAGGACACGGCGCGCGCAATACGGTATGCATCAAATACGGTTCTAGCCCCCGTCGGTATTGCCTTTATTGCTATTGTTTTAGTAGTTGTCGGGGTGGCGGCGTGAATGGCGTGCCACGTATCCATGGTGGGCCGGACGGGCAGGGCGCGCCGCTGTTCGATTTCTCCACCAACAGCAACGCCTGCGGTCCCTGCCCGCACGCGCTGCTGGCCGTGCAGCAGGCCGATGCCACGCGTTACCCCGACCCCGGCTACACCGACCTGCGCCAGCGCCTGGCCGATTTTTACGGCGTGGGCTCTGGGCGCATCCTGCTGGCAGGCAGTGCCAGCGAGTGCATTTTTCGTATCACCGCATGGGTGCGCCGGCAAGGCGGCAGCGCGGTCAACCTGCCAGTCCATGCCTATGGCGACTATGCCCACGCCGCACAGGCCTGGGGTATGCAGGCCGTGGCCAGCGCCGAGGCCGCGGACCTGGTCTGGGCCTGCGAGCCGTCCAGCCCGCTGGGACAAAACCATGGCCCCTGGCCGGCCCGGCTGACGGATGTTGAGGCGGGTAGGGACCAGGTGCTCGTAGTGGACTGTGCGTATGCACCCCTGCGCCTGGACGGTGCCCCCAGCCTGGGTGATGCACAACGCCAGCAGGTCTGGCAACTGTTTTCCCCGAACAAGGCCCTGGGTCTGACCGGTGTGCGTGCGGCCTTTGCCATTGCACCTTTGGGTGCCGAGGCGGCGGTTGCTCAGTTGGAGGCGCTGGTGCCATCCTGGGTGCTGGGCGCGCACGGGGTGGCCATGCTGCAGGCCTGGACACAGCCTGCCACGCAAGACTGGTTGCTAACCAGTCTGCACCGCCTGCGTGGCTGGAAGGCCAGCCAGGTAGCGCTGCTGCAAAGTCTGGGCTGGACGGTGCTGCCCAGTGACACACCCTACTTTTGTGCCCGTCCGCCGCAAGGCGTGGCCGTGCCCGCGCTGTGCGACGCCCTGCGCGCCCGGGGCATCAAGCTGCGCGATGCGGCGTCCTTTGGGCTGCCCGGCCATGTGCGCCTGGGTGTGCTGCCGCCCGCCGCCCAGCAGGCCATGGTGACAGGGCTTGCAACTGCACTTGGGAATTGAAAGATGAAGATGATGAGGAAGCTATCCTGATGACTGCCAAATGTGTGATGGTGCTGGGCACGACCAGCGGTGCCGGCAAGAGCTGGCTGACCACCGCCCTGTGTCGCTACTACGCGCGTCAGGGCCTCAAGGTTGCGCCGTTCAAGGCGCAGAACATGAGCAACAACGCCAGGGTGGTTGCCTCTGACAACGGCCAGGGCGAGATTGGTTCTGCCCAATACTTCCAGTCGTTGGCCGCGAATGCCGTACCCGATGTGCGCATGAACCCCTTGCTGCTCAAACCCGAGCGCGATACGCACAGCCAGGTCGTGTTGATGGGCCAGGTCAGTGCCGAGCTGACGGCCTTGCCCTGGCGCGGTCGCAGCCTGCGGGTTTGGCCTCAGATCGCGGCGGCTCTGGATGCGCTGCGTGCCGAGAACGATGTGGTGGTGATCGAGGGCGCGGGCTCTCCGGCCGAGATCAATTTATCGTCCAGCGACATCGTCAACATGCGTGTGGCCAAACATTGCAATGCCGCCTGTCTGCTGGTGACGGACATCGACCGCGGTGGCGCCTTTGCCCATCTATACGGCACCTGGGCCTTGTTGCCCCAGGACGAGCGGGCATTGATCAAAGGTTTTGTGCTGAACAAATTCCGCGGCGATGCCACGCTGTTGGCGCCGGCGCCGCAGATGTTGCAGGACCTGACCGGCATCCCCACCGTGGCCACGCTGCCCATGTGGTGGCACCACGGCCTGCCGGAAGAAGACGGTGTGTTCGACGAACGCAGCGTGGCCAAAGGTGCGGTAAACCTGACGGTGGCCGTGGTGGCCTACCCGCGCATCAGCAACCTGGATGAATTTCAGCCACTGAAGAACATCCCGGGTCTGCGCTTGCAGTGGGTGCGCAGCCCCAGCGAACTGGTGGGGCTCAAACCCACAGACTGGATCATCCTGCCGGGCTCCAAACACACCAGTGGCGACCTGGCCTGGCTGCGTACGCAGGGGCTGGATGCGGCGGTTGCGCGGCATGCCGGGCAGGGTGGGGCGGTGCTGGGTGTGTGTGGCGGTTTGCAGATGCTGGGTGAGGCGTTGATTGATACCCACGGCATTGATGGCAATGCACCGGGGCTGGGACTGTTGCCGCTGGTGACGGTGTTTGCTGAGGACAAGACGGTGCAGCATACGTCTACACGTTTTGGCCCTGACGTTTCTGCACCTTGGGCATCGCTTGCGGGAGTAGCCGTCAGCGGATACGAGATTCACCATGGGCAAACGCAGCAGCACGTGGCCATGGCGGCGGCGGGCGATGTGGCGCACGCGGTGTTGCCGGACGGCCTGGGTTGGCAAAACGCAACGGGCAATGTGATGGGGGTGTATTTGCATGGCCTGTTTGAGGACGCCAACGCATTGCAGGCCTTGTTTGGCACGAAACTACAGGGCGCGGTGCCTACTTTGGACACGGTGTTTGATGGGCTGGCTGATTACATCGCAGCGCACTTTTCACCCAGCGTGTTAAACGATCTGCTTGACAGAGACCACCGCCTGTTAGAACAACAAACTACAAACCGTAGAGGAAATCCATAAATGTCTAGGCGTCCTAAAGGCTGGTTGGCAGCACTGCTGGGCTTCTTTGTGTCGCCTTTGGGGTTGCTCTATGTGGGACGCTGGAAGTGGGCGATTGCAAGTGCCGTGGGTCTGTTGGGCGTGGCGGCTTTTCAGCTAGCTTTTGCTGATACCTTGGTATGGCTGACTCTACCGGTGCAACTGGTTTTCATTTGCACAGTTTCAAGAATTGCGTACCTGCAAGCCATTCGATTCGAGCCGGACCGCGTCCGCCCTGCATATAGTCGCGGGTACTGGCTGTGGACCATATTTCTGATGTTCGTGTTGCTGGCAATAACGTTCCGTGCTTTCTTCTTTGAACCCTTCCGCGCCCCAGCGGGCTCTATGTTGCCCACCTTGAAACCAGGTGCACGATTTCTTGTCCAGAAGTGGGGCTACGGAAACTATGGAACGTATGGTTTCATACTGATGCGTTCGCCTGCTACTGCATCCATTGATCGGGGCGATATTCTTGCTTTTGAGCTTCCTACGAAGCGTAGCTTGCACTACATCAAGCGGATCATGGGTCTGCCCGGGGACAAGATTGAGTACCGTAACAAGGTTCTATTCATCAACGGCCAGGAGATAAAGCGGCATGCCGCGGAAGACTATCTGGATGAATCGGCTATGCGTTATCACAGCCAGTACATTGAAAAACTGGACAACAACAAGGAATACGCGGTTTTGCTGGACAAGGACAGGCCAGCAGCGGTCCTGAATCCCTATACCTTCCCGCATTCACAAAATTGCGCCTATGGAAACGAAGGTGTGGTGTGCGTGGTTCCAGACGGACACTACTACGCCTTGGGCGACCACAGGGACAACAGTCTGGACAGTCGATACTGGGGTTTTGTGCCGCGGGACCACATGGTGGGCAAGCTTGTCCACGTGTTCTCGCAGCCCTAGTTGTTGAACCGACACTTGGCGATGAGTAAAAAAGCGCATTGGCGCCGCCCCAGTACTTATCTGCATGCGGTGCGTTCGCTGGGCCGCAGGGCGGCGCGTACGGCGGATTACCGTGGCAACGACCACAAGAAACGACCCCGTGCGCCCCAGCACCTGCCGTCACTGGTATCTGCATCGGAGTCCCCCAGCGCCAGTGGTGCCAGCGTGGGCCCTGCACTGGGCAAGGCACCGTTCACCAGGCGGCGCGTGCTCGTCTGGTTTGTACTCCTGGTGTTGCTGGCCTTGCTGGTGGTGGCGGGTCAGTTGGCCCTGCACGAAATGCGCACCTCGCAATGGCAGGCCAAATATTTTGCCGACTGGGCCGGGCGCATGGGGTTTGTGCTGCAGCCCGGGCCTAGCCCAGCCTCTGCCGTGCGTTATCCCGCGGATGGCCCTTATGACCTGCGCATGGGTTATTCCAATATGCCGGATTACCTGGCACGGTTGCAGGCCAAGGACTTCCAGGTCAGCGCGCAGGCCCGCATGACACCAGCGATGGTGGAGGGCATCGACGAGGGTCTGTTTGCCCCCTACCGCGAAAAGACACAGCAGGGCCTGTCGGTGTACGACTGCCGGAAGCAGCCGCTGTTTGCGGTGCAGTACCCGGAGCGCAGTTACCCCAGCTTTGCGCAGACCCCCGCGCTGCTGGTCAAGAGCCTTTTGTTCATCGAGAACCGGGAGCTGCTGGACACGCGTTACCCGCTGCGCAACCCGGCGGTGGAATGGAGCCGTCTGGGCAGGGCCCTGTTTGAACACGTGGGCCAGGTCTTTGGTGCCGATGGCCGCACGCCCGGCGGCAGTACGTTGGCCACGCAGATTGAGAAATACCGGCACTCACCCGACGGGCGCACCGCCTCGTTACACGACAAGCTGCGCCAGATGGCATCGGCCACGGTGCGGGCCTACCAGCCGGGTCAGGACACGACCGTGGCGCGCCAGCATTTGGTGCTGGACTACATCAACACGGTGCCGCTGTCCGCACGACCCGGCTTTGGTGAGGTCAATGGCATGGGGGATGGCCTGTGGGTCTGGTACGGGCGTGATTTTGCGCAGGTGAATGCCTTGCTGCAGGCTGCGGATGCTGCGACGCAACCCAGCGTCGAGCAGGCACTGGCCTACAAGCAGGCGCTGAGTCTGGTCATCGCGCAGCGGCGGCCCTCGTATTACCTGGCCGATAGCCAGAGTGACCTGGAGGACCTGACCGATAGCCACCTGCGCCTGTTGGCCAGCCAGGAGGTGATTTCCGATGCGCTGCGCGACGCGGCCCTGGCCGTCAAACTGGACGACAGGCGCCAGGCCCCGGCGGCGCCACCCGCACAATCGTTTGTCAGCCGCAAGGCCTCCACCGCCATCCGCAGCCAGCTGCTGGGCCTGCTGGGGGTCTCCAACTTCTATAGCCTGGACCGGCTGGACCTGGGCGCGGTCAGCACGCTGGACGGGCAGACCCAGGAAGCCGTGACCACGGTGCTGCGCCAACTGCGCGACGCCGAGGTGGCCCAGGCGGCCGGGCTGCAGGGCAAGGGCTTGCTGGGCAATGGTGACCCGGCCCAGGTGGTGTACAGTTTTACGCTGCTGGAGCGGGGCGAGCAGACCAACTACCTGCGTCTGCAAACCGATAACTATGACCAACCGCTGGACATCAATGCCGGCGCCAAGCTGGACCTGGGCTCCACCGCCAAGCTGCGCACGCTGGTGACCTACCTGGACATCATGGCCGGCCTGCACCAGCGCTACGGTGCCATGGACGCTGCCGTGCGCAGACAGGTCGTGCTGGACCCCAAGGACAAACTCTCGCGCTGGGTGCTGGACTATCTGGACCACAGCCCGTCTGCCGATCTGCCAACGCTGCTACAGGCCGCGCTGGACCGCAAATACTCCGCCAACCCGGACGAGAGTTTTTTCACCGGCGGTGGCTTACACACTTTCAGCAACTTCAAGCGTGAAGACAATAGCCGCATCGTGACCGTGCGTGAGGGGCTGCGCCATTCGGTGAACCTGGTGTTTGTGCGCCTGCTGCGCGACGTGGTGCACCACTACATGTTCCAGGTGCCGGGCTCATCTGCCACCTTGCTGCAAGACACCAAGGACCCGCGCCGTGCGGAGTATCTGAGCCGTTTTGCCGACCGCGAAGGCCGTGAGTTCATCAACCGTTTTGTCGCCAAGTACCAGGGCAAAACGGCCGAGCAGGCGCAGGAGCTGCTGCTGCACAACGTGCGGCCCACACCAGTGCGCCTGAGCAGCATTTTCCGCACGATTGCCCCCACTGCCACCCAGGCGCAACTCGGAGCCTTCCTCAAAGAGAACCGGCCCGAGGGGCGTGAGGCCGTGGGCTCCGAGCGCCTCGCGGTTTTGTATGACCAATACGGACCCGAGAAAATGTCGCTGGCCGACCGTGGCTACCTGGCCGGTGTGCACCCGCTGGAGCTGTGGGTGGTTGGTTATCTGCGTGCCCACCCCGGCGCCACACAAGCCCAGGTGGTGGCCGCGAGCGCCGCGGAACGCCAGGCCGTCTACCAGTGGCTGTTTGCCAGCAAGCTCAAACCCGCGCAGGACAAACGCATCCTGAGCCTGCTGGAGGTGGAGGGTTTTCTGGAAATCCACCGCCAGTGGAAGCGCATGGGTTACCCGTTCGGCTCATTGGTGCCCTCGTATGCCACGGCATTGGGCGCATCGGCCGACCGCCCGGCGGCACTGGCCGAACTGATGGGCATCATCGTCAACGGCGGCCAGCGCAGGCCCACGCAGCGAATCGCCGCGCTGCATTTCGCATCCGGCACGCCGTATGAAACCGTGCTGCAACACCACAGCGGCGCCAGCGAACAGGTGCTGTCACCCGAGGCAGCACAGGCCGCGCTGGGCGCCGTGCGCGATGTGGTGGACGAGGGTACGGCCCGGCGTGTCAAAAACGCGTTCACTCGGGCCGACGGCAGCGTGATGGCCGTGGGTGGCAAGACCGGCACCGGTGACCACCGCTTTGAGACCTTTGGCGGGCAGGGCCAGTTGCTGGATTCACGCGTGGTCAGCCGCTCGGCCACCTTTGTCTTCAATATCGGTGAACGCTTTTTTGGCAGCATCACCGCTTACGTGTATGGCCCGCAGGCGGCGGACTACGATTTCACCAGCGCATTGCCCGTGCAATTGCTCAAAGTCTTGTCCCCCAGCCTGATGCCGTTGATGGACCCTGCGGGGCATCCGGCCTCCGCAGCACAACCTTGCAGTAATTGGGCGGGTGTCAGCACGCCCGCTTCCTGATTTTTTTGTAGAAACGATCCCCACCATGAACTCCCACATTCCCCTTCTGTCCGATATCCAAGACGCAGCCTTGACCCAGGCCCTGCAAACCACACTGAACAACAAAACCAAGCCGCTGGGCTCGTTGGGTCGTATCGAAGACCTTGCGCTGCAGATCGGCCAGATCCTGGGCACCGATCGGCCTGTGCTGGAGCAGCCGCAGATGGTGGTGTTTGCTGGTGACCATGGTCTGACCGCGCGCGGTGTGTCAGCCTTTCCCAGTGACGTGACCTGGCAGATGGTGGAGAACTTTCTGGCCGGCGGCGCGGCGGTCAGTGTGCTGGCCAAACAGAACGGGATTGCGCTGACGGTGGTGGACTGTGGCGTCAAGCATGACTTTCTGGCGGGCCTGCCCGCAGGTGCGCAGCGCGCCGGCTTGCAGGTGCGCAAGGCTCCGGGCGCGGAGCAGGGCACGGCGGACTCTTCGGCGCAAGCGGCGATGACCGCCGCGCAGTGCGACGCGGCATTGCAACACGGCGTGGACCTGGTCAAAGGGCTGCCGGGCAATGCGCTGCTGCTGGGTGAAATGGGCATTGGCAATACCTCTGCCGCGTCTTTGCTGCTGTCGCGTCTGGCGGCGCTGGACATTGCAGTCTGCACCGGCGCGGGTACGGGGCTGGATGCGCCGGCGGTGTTGCGGAAGACCGAGGTGCTGCGTGAAGTGCTGGCCCGCCATGTGGACGCCAAGGCCCCGCTGGATGCATTGGCTGCGTTTGGCGGCTTCGAGATTGCGACCATGGTCGGCGCGGTGTTGCAGGCCGCGCATGAGCGCCGTGTCATCGTGGTGGATGGTTTTATCGCCACCAGCGCGGTGCTGGTGGCGCATGCCTTGCAGCCGCTGGTGCTGCAGCGCTGCGTGTTCGCCCACCGGTCCGGAGAACGTGGCCACGAATTCATGCTGCAGCACCTGGGGGTACAGGCGCTGTTGGACCTGGGCCTGCGCCTGGGTGAGGGATCGGGCGCGGCGCTGGCCTGGCCGCTGCTGTTGTCCAGCTGCACCATCTTGCGGGACATGGCCAGTTTTGCTTCGGCCGGTGTGTCAGAAAAGTCTGACGCACCGGTGCATACGCCCTGATCCCTTCGGCACAGAATCACCCCATGCGCCAATCGGTTCGCCACTTTCTGCTGGCCATCCAGTTCTTCACCCGCATCCCGGTGACCGGGCGGCTGGCGGACTGGGTGGGTTACAGCCCGGCCATGCTGCGTGCCAGCGCGGGGCATTTTCCGGGTGTGGGGGTGGTGGTCGGTGCAATGGTGGTCGGCTTGACGGCCCTGTTGCTGGCCTTGCTGCCGCCCAGTCCCTTCACACCGCTGGTCGCGGCCGTGCTGGGCACCGTGTTGAGCGTGATGGTGACCGGCGGCTTCCACGAAGACGGCCTGGCGGATGTGGCCGACGGCCTGGGTGGCAGCAGCGACCGTGAGCGGGCACTGGTCATCATGAAGGACTCGCGCGTTGGCGCCTTTGGTGTGCTGGCCGTGGTGCTGGCCTTGCTGGCCAAGGTTTCGCTGTTGGCGCTGATAGGCTCGGTCAGCCCGCACTGGATGCTGCTGGGCATCTTCGCCGCGCACGTGGTGTCACGCACCTGGCCGCTGCTGCTGATTCGGCTGATGCCCCATGTGGGCGATGCGGCGGGGTCCAAGTCCAAACCACTGGCCGACCAGATCAGCACGGGCAGCCTGGTGGCCGCAGGCCTTTGGTGTTTTATAGCCATAGCCCCCGTCGGTATTGCCTCATGTGCTATGAATACAGGAGTGATTGGCACTTGTACGGCCGCGGATGTGGTGCCACTGGCAGCCGCCTCGCTGGCCTCTGGCCTTGGCTTTGTCTACGTGGGCCGCCTGCTATGGCGCCGACTGCAGGGCTTTACCGGTGATGGCCTGGGCGCCACCCAGCAGGTGTGTGAGATCGCGTTCTACCTCGGCCTGGCCCTGGCGTTATGAAACTCTGGCTGGTGCGCCACGCCCAACCCCTGGTAGAGCCTGGCGTTTGTTATGGCGCGCTGGATGTAGCCGCGGACCAGTTGGCAACGGAAAAAGCCGCGCGCGCCTTGGCAGGTGCGCTGCCTGCCGGATTGCTGGTGCTCTCGTCACCGCTACAAAGATGTGAGCAGCTCACTGAGGTTCTACGGGGGCTGCGGCCTGATTTGGCATATAAGCATGACGCCAGACTGGTGGAAATGGACTTCGGCCACTGGGAGGGCCAACACTGGGACGCCATCCCCCGCGCCGAGCTGGACGGCTGGACAGAAGCCTTTGACACCTGGCGTTGCGGCGGTGCCGAGAGCGTGGCCGACGCCATGCGCCGCGTGGGCGCCGTGTGGGACGAAACCCGGGCCTTGCAACAACCCACGGTGTGGATCACACACGCGGGGGTCGTACGTGCTGCCACGCTGCTGGCGCAGGGGCAGCGGCACATCAGCCAGGCCGACCAATGGCCAGTAGACGCACCGGCCTGGGGGCAATGGCAGGCTGTCGATATTTGACCAATAATGGCCTTTCGAGTCGTTGAGAGGGCGTTATGCACAAACTCATGTACCTGGGCCTGCTGTTGGCGGTGAGCAGCCATGCGCAGGACTTCAAGAGTTACCCCATGCCCAGTGAGCGCGAGCGCCCCAACTATGTGCTGGGTTCGTCGCTGCAGGCGTGGCCGGGTGGCCAGGTCAACTGGTACTACAACCCGCTCAACCAGCCCTCCAATTTGTCCACATCGGCAGTCGTCGCGTCCATCCAGCGCGCAACGGCCCGCTGGAGCGGCATGTGCAGGGTCAGTTTCAACTATTTGGGCACGACATCCGTGTTGCCCAACCTGGACGGCCCTGGCTCCAGTGTGGACCAGGTCAATGTGTTTGGTTGGGGTGTGCTGCAGGGTGAGAACGCGGCCTACTCTGCGGTGACCAAGAGCTGGTGGATTGGGTCGGGTTTCATCGACGCCGATATCGTGATGAACACCGCGCAATTCTGGACACTGTCGGAGGTCGACGGCATCATGACCCACGAGATTGGCCATGCCCTGGGCCTGGGCCACTCGGATACTTCGGCCTCGGTGATGTTTGCCTCGCCCTACCATTCGACCCGTTACATGTCCACCTTGCGCGGCGACGACGCCAATGGTTGTGCCGCGTTGTATGGTGCTGCGACGACAGCAGACTCCAACCGGGCCTTCAACTGGGCAGAGGCGGCCTACGCGCAGTACCTGTGGCCCAGTCTTGCAGCGTCTGGCACGCTGGAAGGTTATTACTACCGCTACTACTCCGGCAGCCAGAGTTACGTGGGCACGCGTGACGGCACGGTCTACTTCATGGGCCCGGATGGCGTGATCCAGAACATGGGCAGTCTGGGCTCTTATCTTTTGCAGGTGCGCAACGCCGGCTACTGAGTAGACCGCTTACTGTCGCGCTGTGTTGTTGTTCTGCAGCAGCTTCTTGCGCACCAGCTGGATGTTGTTGCGCAGCGAATACAACTCATCGGTGTAGGACAGCGGCACGACGATCTTCTCTGCGTGGCGGTCCATCTGGTTGAGTTCGTCCAGCAGGGGCGCCGTATCTTCACAACCGTCCGCCCGTGCCTCCAGCTCGCGCAGTTGCGCATACCAACGGAAGATGCGCGATCGCACACGAAACGCATACAGCGGCGGCACCACACGTGACAGCGGCAACAGCACCGCCAGAATAATACCCATGGCCAGCCACATGCGCTCCACCAGATTGGCCACCCAGAAGGGCAGGTAACGCTGCAGCAGGGGCGCACCGCCCTGGATGCTGCGCTCGGCCTCTTGCGCCACCGGCAGCTCGTTGTTGCGCACATTGGGGTATTCGCGGGCCCGCTTGAACCAGCCGGCGCTGCCGTGGATGGTGTTGCCGGCCAGTGCAAACAATTGCAGCAGGGCCGGGTGGGTGCTGGCACGGGTCAGCAGCGTGGTGGTGGGGGCGACCAGGCGCACGTTACTTGGTGGTACGTCGCTGGCCAGATCCACCACACCGCGCGGCAGCAGGGCCGGGCTCAGGAAGGCAAAGCGGCGCGAGTAGGCCTCGTTCTGTGCAAAGTCCATCAGCTTGATACCTGGCGTTTGCAGCAGCATTTGCACCATCAGCGATTCGGGTGCGGATGCAAACACGATGGCGTCAAGATCACCGCCCAGCAAGGCCACCGTGGCCGGCGTCTGCTCCAGCTCCGACAGCGTGAGCTTGCTCAGGTCCACCCGGTTGCTGTCCAGCAGTTTGCGCACCAGATTGGGCACGCCGCTGCCGGGCGTGCCAATGTTGACGCGCAGGCCATTGAGTTGCGTCAGCGACTCCAGGGTGTGGGGTGGTGTGGTGGTGGCCGGGGCCGCGGCTTCGCGGTAGAACAACCACACCGGCTCCAGGAACAGGCTGCCCAGGGACTCCAGATCGGCATCGTCCGGGCCATCGGCCTCGCGCGTGCCGCCTTGTACGAATCCGAAGTCGGCCTTGCCTTCGCGCAACAGGCGCAGGTTGTCGGCCGAGCCTTCTGAGGGAATCAGATCCACTGCAATGCCGTCCTTGGCCAGCAGCGTGGCATAACGTTTGCCAAAGGCCTCGTACGCGCTTTGGGCCGGGCCGGTGGCCAGGGTGACGCGTTTGGGTGGGTTGGGGTCCAGCCACCAGTAGGCCAGGGCCAGCAGCACCACGGCCAGCGCCACAAAGGGGCCGGCGGAGACCAGCAGGTCGCGCAGGGACAACAGGGTGAAGCGTATGGATTGGGTCATCGCGGATCAGTTCGCTGGTGCGGGCGTCTTGTCGCCAAAGTCGCATTGGGCAAAAACACCGCATTGCCAGCACAGGGGCTTGCGGGCCTGGCACACATAACGGCCGTGCAGTATCAACCAGTGGTGGGCATCGACCATGTAGGTCGCAGGAATGCGTTTCAGCAATTGCTGCTCCACCTGCTCCGGCGTTTTGCCCAGGGCCAGCCCCGTGCGGTTGCCGACACGGAAGATATGGGTATCCACCGCCATCGTGGGTTCACCAAAGGCCACGTTCAGCACCACGTTCGCCGTCTTGCGGCCCACGCCGGGCAGGGCCTGCAATTCCTCACGTGTCCCCGGTACCTTGCCGCCATGTATGTCCACCAGCATGCGGCAGGTCTGCAGCAGGTGTTTGGCCTTGCTGTGGTACAGGCCGATGGTCTTGATGTACGACTCCAAGCCCTCCAGACCCAGGTCCAGAATCGCCTGCGGTGTATTGGCCACGGGAAACAGCTTGCGCGTAGCCTTGTTGACACCCACATCGGTGGCCTGCGCGCTGAGCAATACGGCGGTAAGCAGCTCGAACACACTGGTGTATTCGAGCTCTGTCACCGGCATGGGGTTGGCGGCCTGTAGCGTGGCAAAGAAGGCTTCGATTTGGGCGGGCTTCATGGGGGCTGGGGCGATCCACAAAGCCGCCATTGTCGCAGCCGACTACGCGAGGTGGCGCAACTCCCGCAGCGCCACGGACACCGGCGCAAGATCCGGACCCTGCGTGCTGATGGTGGTCAGCAACGCCTGCAGGCGGCCAATGGCCTGGCCGTGCTCGGTGCGCCAGGTTTGCACACCTTCGGCACCGCGTGACAGTTGTCCCAGCGTGATCTGGCGGGCGATGGAATACACGTCGTCGCGCGCGCTGCCACGGGCCTGGGTTTGCCACAGGGTATCCGTTGGCAGGCGGTTGATCTGGGTGCGCCAGTCGGTCAGGCACAGGTCGGCTTCGATGCCGAAGTAGGCACGGGCCGCCTGCTCCAGGCCGGTGTTGGCGCTTTGTGCCAGGTCCACCAGGTCAAGGGCGGGGAAGATGAATTCCAGCGCCGTCAGGTCCTGCGCCAGTGCCGCGTCCACACCGGCCGTGACCAGCGCATCGGTGGCCTGTTGCCAGCTGGTTTGTGCGCTCTGGGGCAACCAGGTGGCCAGGTTTTTGCGCAGCTCGCGCGCAGCCGGTTGGTAACGCTGGATCAGTGTCGGCAGATCGGTGCCCTGGGCGCGGATGCGCAGCATCCAGCGCGAGGCACGTTGTGCAATGGCGATCAGCTTGCTGAGCAGGTCCAGCTGCAAGCTCGCGTCGATCTTGTAGTCCAGCGCGTCCAGCTGGTCCCAGATGGGTTCCAGGTCAAAGATCTCACGGGCCAGCGTGAAGGCACGGATCACATCCGCCGCTGTGGCGCCGGACTCGGCCGCGATGAAGTTCACAAAGGTCGCGCCGGTGCGGTTCACCACGGTGTTGGTGATGAAGGTCGCAATGATCTCGCGCTTCAGCGGGTGGGCTGCAATGGC
>JAZKDY010000095.1:0-28617 GCA_040387325.1 Pseudomonadota bacterium
AGCACCACCTTGACATGGTGGGGGTCGTTGGTTCGAGTCCAATTGCGCCTACCAAAATATGCCCCGTCTCCTTTGTGGATGCGGGGCTTTTTTGTGCCTGTCACTAGGGTAATCCCATACCGGGTACACCCGGTGAATCCCTAGAATGTGTTGCACTGCAATACATTTTTTCCCATTGGGAAGCCGCTACTCGTCATGCAAAACAAAGCCAATACCGATAGAAAACCAACGCAGCGGGTCATCAAGAAGTACCCCAATCGGCGCTTGTACGACACGGACACCTCCAGCTACATCACGCTGGCGGAGATCAAGCAACTGGTCATGGAAAACGAGCCGTGTGTGGTGCGTGATGCCAAGACCGGCGAAGACCTGACGCGCAGCATCCTGTTGCAAATCATTCTGGAAGAAGAGGCCAACGGCACGCCCATGTTTACGGCGGCGGTGCTGGGAAATATCATCCGCTTCTATGGCCACACCATGCAGGGATTGATGGGTGGTTACCTTGAGAAAAACATGCAGGCCCTGATGGACATGCAGGCACCCCTGGTGCAGGGCACGATGGGCAACAACCTGTTCCAGCAGATGCAGGAGCAGATGCAAAAACAAACCGAACAGCTTTTGGGGACCTTTGGTCTGAAGCGTTAGGTGTGCACCAGGCCCGTTACGGGCCTTCTGGGGCAAAAGCGGCGACAATCGCTGCATGAGTGAAGCAATTTCTACCCCCGCACGTGTTCCCACCGTTGGCTTCGTGAGCCTCGGATGTCCCAAGGCCCTTACGGACTCCGAACTGATACTGACGCAACTGAGTGCCGAGGGTTACCAGACCTCCAAGACGTTCCAGGGTGCCGATCTGGTGATCGTCAACACCTGCGGTTTTATCGATGATGCCGTCAAGGAAAGCCTGGACACCATTGGCGAGGCCTTGGCCGAGAATGGTCGCGTGATCGTGACCGGTTGCCTGGGTGCCAAGACGGCAGAAAACGGCGACAACATGGTGCGCCAGATGCACCCCAAGGTGCTAGCCGTAACCGGCCCGCATGCCACACAAGAAGTCATGGATGCGGTGCATATCAATTTGCCCAAGCCGCATGATCCCTTCCTGGATCTGGTGCCCAACTCCTTTGGTGTGGCCGGCATCAAGCTCACGCCCCGCCATTACGCCTACCTGAAAATCAGCGAAGGCTGCAACCACCGCTGTACCTTCTGCATCATTCCGTCCATGCGGGGTGACCTCGTGTCGCGACCCATTGGTGATGTTCTGACCGAAGCTCGTGCCTTGTTTGAAGGTGGTGTTAAAGAATTGCTGGTGATCAGCCAGGACACCTCGGCCTATGGTGTTGATGTCAAATACCGCACCGGTTTCTGGGACGGTAAACCGGTCAAAACACGTATGCTGGAGCTGGTGCAAACCTTGGGCGAGATTGCAGCGCCGTATGGTGCCTGGGTGCGCTTGCATTATGTTTATCCGTATCCCAGTGTGAACGACATCCTGCCATTGATGGCGACCGGCAGTGTGCTGCCGTATCTGGATGTGCCTTTGCAGCATAGCCATCCCGATGTATTGCGCCGCATGAAGCGACCCGCCAGCGGGGAGAAGAATCTTGAACGCTTGCAAGCCTGGCGCGAGGTGTGTCCTGAGATTGTGGTACGCAGTACTTTCATCGCTGGTTTTCCCGGCGAAACCGAAGAAGAGTTCTTACATTTGCTGGACTTTATCCGCGAGGCGGAGATTGACCGCGCAGGTTGCTTTGCCTATAGCGCGGTGAATGGTGCGACGGCCAATGACATCCCGGGCATGCTGCCGGTAGAGTTGCGTGAGGAGCGCCGTGCGCGTTTTATGGCCGTAGCCGAAGAAGTGTCGATTGCCAAGTTGCAGAAGCGCGTGGGCTCCACCATGCAGATCCTGGTGGACTCGGCGCCCGGCATGGGCAAGAAGGGTGGCGTTGGCAGAAGTTATGCCGATGCGCCAGAGATCGATGGCGTGGTGCGTTTGTTGCCCCCTGAGAAAATCAGCAAAACATTAAAGGTGGGTGAATTCACCAAGGCGCGCATTGTTGCTGCACAAGGTCATGATTTGGTGGCTATGCCGATATGACGTTACACGTCCTTGAGTCGCAGTAAAAGCAAAAAAGCCGCTGAGATCCAGCGGCTTTTTTTATGTGTACTTTTCGAGTGGTGTGAAAAAAGAAAAAGGCCTGTAACTTGCGTTACAGGCCTCATCTATTTTGGTGCCCAGAAGAAGACTCGAACTTCCACGGTCTTGCAACCGCCAGCACCTGAAGCTGGTGCGTCTACCAATTTCGCCATCTGGGCAACGAATCGAATTCTAGCATGGTTTTTAGACGCTAAATCGAAGTTCATTTCGAAATCATTGTCTTTGGCTCTGTTTGATTGTCAATGCCAAATGCTCTCGACCGTCTGCCCGTAGTGTCTTCATGGTTCGGAGAAAGTGGTGTGCGATGATGTTGGTGCGACTTGGTATCTCAAACTACTGCGTCTACTATTTCCGCCACCTGGGCACCTCAGGAAAGTGAGCAATCGTATTAAAAATATTAGCCAGACCAGCGGCTTGCTGGATGAAGTTGAAGGAATAGTCCAAGGCCATCGGGATGGCCATGGATTTGTGTCCCGCGACGACGGCGCGCCCGACATTTATTTGCCTCCCAATGAGATGCGCGCTGTTCTGCATAAAGACAGAGTCAAGGTGCGCATTGTGCGCAGTGACCGCAAGGGGCGGCCTGAGGGGCGGGTGGTTGAAATACTGGAGCGCTCCAAGCAGCCCATTATTGGCCGCCTGCTGCAGGAAAGTGGTGTGTGGCTGGTGGCTCCAGAAGACAAGCGCTATGGGCACGATGTGCTCATCCCCAAGGGGGCAACCAGCGTGGCAAAGCCGGGGCAGGTAGTGGTTGTGGAGTTGGTCGAACCGCCGGCCCTGTTTGGCCAGCCTGTTGGGCGCATCAAAGAGGTCTTGGGTGAGGTGGATGACCCAGGCATGGAAATTGAAATCGCCGTGCGCAAGTTCAGTGTGCCGCATGAGTTTTCTGAAGCCTGCATTGCATTGGCGCGCACGCTGCCAGACAAGGTGCGTCCCCACGACAAAGTGGATCGCATCGATTTGACCGATGTGCCCTTGGTGACCATCGATGGCGAAGACGCGCGCGACTTCGACGATGCGGTGTATTGCGAACCCGCAACCAAGGGCCGCGGCAAGTCGGGCGTCAAGGGATGGCGTTTGCTGGTGGCCATTGCAGACGTTAGCCACTATGTTGAAAACGGCTCCGCGATTGATATTGATGCCTATGACCGGGCTACCAGCGTGTACTTCCCCCGGCGGGTCATTCCCATGCTGCCAGAGAAGCTGTCCAACGGACTGTGCTCATTGAACCCCGAGGTGGAGCGCCTGTGCATGGTCTGCGATATGTTTGTCACCGCCGATGGCGAAGTCAACGCATACCAGTTCTATCCGGCCGTCATGTGGAGTCATGCTCGTTTCACCTATACCGAAGTGGCAGCGATTCTCGGTAATACGCGCGGCCCCGAGGCCATCAAGCGCAAAGACCGGGTAGGGGACTTGCTCAACCTGCACGGCGTCTTTCAAGCGCTGCTCAAATCTCGTCAAAAACGCGGTGCAGTCGACTTTGAGACCACCGAAACACAAATTGTTTGCGATGAAAATGGTCGCATCGAGAAAATTGTGCCACGCACGCGCAACGTTGCGCACCGGGTCATTGAGGAGGCTATGTTGGCCGCCAATGTCTGCAGCGCAGATTTCATTGCACAGAGCAAACACCCCGGCCTGTTTCGGGTGCATGAAGGTCCAACGCCCGAGAAGAAGGAAATTCTGCAGAATTACCTGAAGGTGACGGGTTTAGGGATGACCATCAGCGACGATCCTTCTCCAGGAGAGTTTCAGGCGATTGCGGTGGCCACCAAAGACCGGCCCGACGCGCAGCAAATTCACTCCATGCTGCTGCGTTCCATGCAGCAGGCAATCTACACGCCGACCAACAGCGGTCACTTTGGCTTGGCCTACGATGCCTACACCCATTTCACCAGCCCTATCCGGCGCTACCCGGATTTGCTGGTGCACCGGGTCATCAAATCCATTTTGGCGAAGACGCGTTACCAGTTGCCAGTATTGCCCATACCCGGCGAGGCCCATGCCAAGCTGGCCCGCAGACTGGAAAAAGGTGCCGCTTCTCGTGTGGGGCAACCCAATCAAGTACCCAAGAAAACCAATGCCGAGGGCATGGCCTGGCTGGCCGCTGGCTTGCATTGCAGTGCCAACGAACGTCGCGCTGACGAAGCCAGTCGCGATGTTGAGGCCTGGCTCAAATGCAAATACATGAAAGAACATCTGGGCGAAGAATACGGAGGTGTGGTGACTTCTGCGACCAGCTTCGGTGTTTTTGTCACCTTGGATGCGATGTATGTGGAAGGACTTGTACACATTACCGAGCTGGGTGGCGAGTATTATCGGTTTGACGAGGCGCGCCAGGAGTTGCGCGGCGAGCGATCGGGTATGCGGTACGCCATTGGTACACGTGTGCGCATCCAGGTCAGTCGTGTAGACCTTGATGGGCGCAAGATTGACTTCCGGTTGATACAGGAAGGTGACGGCTTGGTATCACGTGCGATGGCTGACAAGAGCAGCGGGCGTGATCCCAAAGTTCGTGGTGGGAAGACTGATCGTTCGGATGTGCCCGTTGGTGGCCGCTCTGCACCGTTTATGGACGAGCCGCGCAAGCGTTCAACTGCAAAGTCCGTGAAGGCATCCAAATCATCGGACAAGGGGGCTGCATCGCAGAAGAAAGCGCCCCGGAAACGCCGTTGAGGAGTGGCTGGGCGCTACTACAGTGCCTGTGCCAAATCCCGGGCCGTCATCGTGGTGGCAGAGTTCCATTCATCGGCCACCTGGCCATGCTGAAACACAGACTCACAGGCGCTTAAAAACGCATCTGTGTCTGCCGTCAATCGAGCGCCTATCAGTCCGGCCAATACATCACCTGTGCCAGCAGTAGCCAGGCGTCCGTTGCCGGTCGGGTTGATCTGTGGCAAGACGCCAGGCGCCGCAATCACCGTGCCCGATCCTTTCAAAACAACAACGCAGGCAAAGCGGTCCGCCATGGCCTGGGCAAAGCCAAGCCGGTTCGCCTGGACTGCTGCGGTGCTGGTTTTCATAAGGCGCGCCGCTTCCAGCGGGTGTGGCGTCAATACCGTGGTGTGAGCGCGTCGTGCTTGTAACGCATGTTGAAGGCCAGTGTCTTTGGCAATAACGTTCAGCGCATCAGCGTCCAGCACCAATCGGGCGGACTGTTCCAGCAGCTGTGGCATGCATGCATAGACGGCGTCTCCCCCTCCGCACCCTGCGACCACCGTCATGGATGCGAGGTTCATTTCGGGCAGACCGCGGAACATGAGTTCCGGTTGGTTTCGGTCTAGCCCCAAAGTCTCCGCATCCAGCATGCTGACATAGACACGTCCGGCGCCGCCCCGCAAGGCGGCGCGCGCCGCCAGCAAGGCCGCCCCGGTCATGCCGGACATGCCGCCCACCACACACACGTCGCCATAACGACCCTTGTGGGTGTTGTGTGCCCGTCTCAGGTAGGGAGGGCGGCTGGTCAAACGGGCGCAAGCATGCGCATGCGTGTCCACTCCGAGGTTGTTGAACCAGATATCTCCGCTGGCCTCGCGTCCGTCTGCCGTGAACAGGCCGGGTTTGAGCGTTAAAAGACTTAGCGTGTAGTTTGCCTTGACGTGCAGTTCAGGTGTTGCACCCGTATCGACATCCAGGCCGGAGGGCAGGTCAACCGCCAGCACAGGCGCGGGGTCGGTGTTCATCTGCTGGATCCACGCCGTGCAAAGGTGGTCCCACGGTCTGAGGCGACCGATGCCAAACAGGGCGTCGATGCACAGGTCGTACTGCCGGGGCACAACGTCAGCAAACTCAACGCCTGCATCTATCGCACTCTGCCGTGCAGTTTTTGCGTCAATTGGTGCGTGGTCCCAGCCGTCCATGCAAGTCACGACGGGTGACTTGCCCCAAGACTTTAGGTGCGTGGCCGCCTCGTAACCATCACCGCCGTTGTTTCCGGGGCCGCAAGGTATCCAAATAACTTTTGCATGGGGCGCAATGGCCATCGCGAACTGTGCAACCGCAAGTCCTGCCCGTTGCATCAGCATGTGGGGCGGTATAAGCTTTGCGGCAGAGGCCTCTACAGTGCGCGATTGGCCGCCTGTGTAAAGCAGATGGGAGTAGCCAGTAGGGCCGGCGCCGCGAATACCGAGTATGCGTTCAGAATTCGTAGGTTTCTCCTTCACGCGCCAGTCGAATATCCATTCCCCGGGCAATGGTGGCATTGGTTTGAAGTGCGTCTTCGAAGGCTTCTTCTAGCGCATCATCGCTGCGGGTGGGCTCGTGGTGCGTACAAAACAGGACTTTTGCATTCGCTTGTTTGGCGCTTGCGATACTGGAGCTGAAGGTGCCATGCCCCCATCCTTTTTTCGAAGGGTACTCCGCGTCGGTGTAAGACGAGTCTGCAATAAACACGTCCACATCTCGGATGGCGTCCAGGATGGCGGCGTTCTTGTCGTCAACAAAACCCTGGTACTCGGCGTATCCCTCATCTCCGGGTTCATAAATGTTGTAAGGTGGCTCGTGGTCACCAGTGAAGAACACGGATTTTCCGTGACTCTCAATGCGGTAGCCGAAATCAATTACGGGGTGACTGAGCATGCAGGGTGTAATTGTTGCAGACCCTATGGTGTGTGGCTCGCCAGGAACCAGCGTTACATACTCCATACGCGCCTTCAACTCCGCCTCTCGGACGGGGAAAAAGCTGTACTGCAGTTGTACCGACATGACCTGCTCAATGCCCTTGCCGGAAACCGGGTCAAAACCACCATGCAAACGCAGGGTGTTGCCCGGAATGAAGTTTGGAATGAAAAACGGCAAACCCTGGATGTGATCCCAGTGGGAGTGCGTAATCAGTATGTTGGCGGTGACGGGCAATTCCGCAAGCAAGGTTTGCGACAGGGGGAATATGCCGGTACCCGCGTCCAGAATGATGAGCTCGTTGTCGTCGGTGCGAATCTCGATGCAGGTTGTATTGCCACCGTAGCGCACCGTTTTGGGGCCGGGTGAGGCGATGGATCCGCGAACACCCCAAAATCTGACCTTCATGGTGATTCCTTACAGTTTTTGTCCATCCTGCCACATTGTTGCCCGGAAATCCCAAGGATTTGGGCTCGGGGCAGACGGGTCAATGGAGCTGGCCAGCATGTTATACTCGACTGGCTTTGCTGATGGTGCATGTAACCGTTGGTGGGCAAATCGCAGATCCGCCCCGTCAAGGTGTTACCGGCTTGAGCAATGCAAATTGCTGCTGAGGCTGGCGATAAGGGGGCTGGATCTTAGACCTAACCTTTGGAGTAATTTATGGCAGTAACAATGCGCGAAATGCTGGAAGCCGGCGTTCATTTTGGACACCAAACCCGCTTCTGGAATCCCAAGATGGCCCCGTTCATCTTCGGCCATCGCAACAAAATCCACATCATCAACCTGGAAAAGTCGCTCCCGATGTTCCAGGAGGCGGCCAAGTTTGTCCGCCAGTTGTCGGCCAAGCGCGGCACTATTTTGATGGTCGGCACCAAGCGCCAAGCGCGCGAGACTGTGGCTGAAGAAGCGCAGCGCGCTGGTGTTCCATTCGTGGACCAACGCTGGTTGGGCGGTATGTTGACCAATTTCAAGACGGTCAAGACATCGATCAAGCGCCTGAAAGAAATGAAGGCCCAGCAAGAAACTGGCCTGGACAGCATGAGCAAGAAAGAGCAGTTGATGTTCGCCCGTGAGCTGGCCAAGCTGGAAAAAGACATTGGCGGCATTCAGGACATGGCTGCATTGCCAGACGCGATTTTCGTCATCGACGTGGGTTACCACAAGATTGCCATCGCAGAAGCACGCAAGTTGGGCATTCCTTTGATCGGTGTGGTTGACTCTAACCACTCGCCCGAAGGTATCGATTATGTGATCCCTGGCAATGATGACTCTTCCAAGGCTGTGACGCTGTATGCCCGTGGCATCGCCGACGCGATTCTGGAAGGCCGCGCCAACCAGATGGACGATGTGGTCAAGGCAGTTGCCGCCGAGAGCAGTGACGAATTCGTTGAGGTGAGCGACGCTTCTGCCTGAAGTTGTCCCGCCTGAAAAAGGGGGCTTCGTTGCCCCTTTTTTTTAGCCCTTTATTAAACTATTGAACTGATTACGGAGAAACGAAATGGCTGCAATTACCGCTAGCATGGTTGCTGAACTGCGTGGAAAAACTGATGCTCCCATGATGGAATGCAAAAGGGCACTGACCGAAGCCGAAGGCGACATGGTCAAGGCTGAAGAGTTGTTGCGTGTGAAGCTTGGCAGCAAGGCCGGTAAAGCCGCTGCACGTATCACCGCTGAAGGCGTTGTGGTCACCAGCATGGATGGCAATGTGGGCGCTTTGCTTGAAGTCAACTGCGAAACCGACTTCGTGACCAAGAACGACAGCTTCCTGGGTTTGGCCAACGCCGCCGTGGCCTTGGTCGCCAAGCACAATCCTGCCGACGTGGCTGCATTGGGTGCTCTGGCTTACGAACAAGACGGTTTTGGTCCCACACTGGAAGATGTGCGCAAGGGCCTGATTGGCAAGATTGGCGAAAACATGACTTTCCGCCGCTTCAAGCGCTTTGCATCCGGTGCGCAACTGGCTTCTTACCTGCACGGCACCCGCATCGGAGTGGTGGTGGAGTTTGAAGGTGATGCCACTGCGGCCAAAGACGTTGCCATGCACGTGGCTGCCATGAAGCCGGTCGCGCTGACCAGCAATGATGTGCCCGCTGAATTGGTGGAGCGTGAGCGTTCGGTGGCAGCTGCCAAGGCTGCTGAAGATGCAGCTGTTGCAACCGCTGCTGGCAAGCCTGTACAGTCCGCAGAAATCGTTGCCAAGCGCATCGATGGTGGCGTGCAGAAGTACCTGAAAGAAGTTTCGCTGTTCAACCAGACTTTCGTCAAGAACGACAAGCAAACGGTTGAGCAGATGCTGAAAGCCGCTTCTACCAACGTTAAGGCGTTCACGATGTATGTCGTTGGTGAGGGCATTGAGAAGAAGGTTGACGACTTTGCTGCCGAAGTGGCTGCGCAAGTCGCGGCTGCACAGCAAGCTGCTTAATCGACAGTCTTTGTACGCCACACTGTCTATCTGCGATAACTGGAGTCACCCATGAGCCAAGAAAAACCTGCTTACAAACGCATTTTGCTGAAGCTGTCGGGTGAGGCTTTGATGGGTGACGACCAGTTCGGCATCAATCGCGACACCATCGTGCGCATGGTGGACGAAATCGCCGAGGTGACGCGTCTGGGTGTGGAAATGGCCGTGGTTATCGGTGGTGGGAATATTTTTCGTGGAGTCGCCGGTGGGTCTGTGGGCATGGACCGTGCCACTGCTGACTACATGGGGATGTTGGCAACGGTTATGAACGCTCTGGCCTTGGGTGACACCATGAACAAGGCCGGATTGACCGCCCGCGTGATGTCGGCTATCGGGATTGAGCAGGTTGTCGAGCCCTATGTTCGGCCCAAGGCCTTGCAATACCTGGAAGAGGGCAAGGTGGTCATTTTTGCGGCCGGGACCGGCAACCCCTTCTTTACGACAGATACTGCAGCGGCCTTGCGCGGTGCCGAAATCGGCGCGGAAATTGTGCTCAAGGCCACCAAGGTGGACGGTGTGTATACGGCAGATCCCAAAAAGGATGCGCACGCTACCCGATATTCCAAGATCACATTCAATGAGGCGATGTCGCAGAATCTGGGAATCATGGACGCAGCCGCTTTTGCCCTGTGCCGCGACCAGAAGCTACCGATCAAGGTGTTTTCCATTTTCAAGCACGGTGCACTCAAGCGTGTGGTCATGGGCGAAGACGAAGGCACCCTGGTACACGTTTGATAGTTTGTTTGAACTTTGTAGCGGGCTTGACCATCAGAGGATGAACTATGGCAATCGAAGAAATTAAAAAAACGCTTGATACAAAAATGGACCAGTCCATTGCGTCTTTCAAGAACAACCTGACAAAGATCCGCACCGGACGCGCCAACCCGGCGTTGCTGGATACCGTTCATGTGGACTATTACGGCGCCATGCTGCCCCTCAGCCAGGTTGCCAATCTCTCCTTATTGGACGCACGCACTATCAGCGTGCAGCCTTGGGAAAAGGGCATGGGCGCCAAGATTGAAAAAGCCATTCGCGACAGCGATCTGGGCTTGAACCCCACCAGTATGGGTGATCTCATCCGTGTCCCCATGCCTGTAATGACGGAAGAGCGCCGCAAAGAGCTGACCAAGGTCGTCCGTGGTGAGGGAGAAAACGCCAAGATCGCCGTGCGCAATTTGCGCCGCGACGCCAATGAGTCCGTAAAGAAGCTGGTGAAAGAAAAGCTGGCTTCCGAAGATGACCAAAAACGCTCTGAAGCCGAAATTCAAAAGCTGACAGATAGGCACATTACTGACATCGACCGTCTGGTCGCGTCTAAAGAACAAGACATCATGGCGGTTTGATGTCCGCGATGAACTGAAACCAGCGCGTCCTTATGGCAGAACTGCATAACGTGCCACGCCATATTGCCATCGTCATGGACGGGAATGGCCGCTGGGCTTCCAAGCGTTTTTTGCCTCGCATTGCGGGGCACAACAGAGGCGTAGAGACGCTCAAGCGCATCATCAGCGCTTGCCCCAGTCGGCATATAGACACCGTTACCGTGTTCGCCTTTTCTTCCGAGAACTGGAACCGTCCGGTTGAAGAGGTGTCTGGCCTGATGGATATCCTCGCCTTGGCTTTGTCACGCGAAGTCCCCAAGCTGCAACGTGATGGCGTGCGCTTGCGCTTCGTTGGCTCACGCGAAGGTCTGTCGGCCCGGGTAAAAAAAGGCCTGGAAGATGCGGAAGCGCTGACCGCGGGCAATAGCCTCCTGTCGCTCAATGTCTGTTTCAACTACGGTGGCCGTTGGGACATCGCTTCGGCTGCTGCACGGTTGGCCGCTTCGGGTACGCAGATCACCGAAGAATCCCTGTCCCATGCGCTCTCCCTTTCCTTCTATTCGGATCCCGATTTGCTGATTCGAACGGGCAATGAAATGCGACTGAGCAATTTCCTGCTGTGGCAGTCTGCCTATACCGAGCTGTATTTCAGCGAATTGTTGTGGCCGGATTTTGACGAAACGGCCCTGGACGCAGCGCTTTCGGACTATGCGTCACGTGAGCGCCGGTTTGGCAAGACTTCGGATCAACTTGTCGGTAATTCGGCCACCAAGGCCTGAGAAAGCTCCCATGCTGAAGCAACGAATCATCACGGCACTGTTGTTGCTGGCCGTCTTGCTGCCGGCTGTCTTTTATCCGGTGCCGGAGGTGTTTGCTGGGGTAGCTGTTGTGGTGATCGCTGCCGCCGCATGGGAATGGGCCCGTATGAACCAAAGTGGCCCATTGGAATCGTTTTTCGTTGCGGGTTTCTGTGCCGCGGTATGCCTGTTGTCCTGGTACTGCGGGCTTCTGTATGCCCCACTCAAGTCAGTCTGGTTGTTGGCCGGTAGCGCCTGGGTCATTTTGGGCGCCTGGCTTTTGTACCGCGGTGTAGCGGTCTGGTCTGGCGTTCCGCAGCGCTTGCGGCTGATGGGTGGTGTGCTGGCGCTGTGGGTCGCGTGGATGGCGGTGGTTCATGCACGCATTGAGGGCATTAATTACCTGTGCTCCGTATTTGTGCTGGTGTGGGCGGCAGACATCTTTGCCTATTTTGCAGGCCGGGCTTTGGGTGGTCGATTCTTTAACCGCAAGTTGGCGCCGTCCATCAGCCCGGGCAAGACGTGGGAGGGGGCCTGTGGCGGAATGATTGGCGTGGTGGTATGTGCCTTTGTTTGGCGCTATCTGGATGCCTCAATGTCCTTGGGGGCGGCGAGCCTCTACACCCGTTTGGCTGTCGTCAACGTGGCCTTCATGGTCTTGGCGCTGGTGTTTTTGGCCACGATGAGCATCGTAGGGGACCTTTTAGAGTCTTTGTTCAAACGCAGTGCGGGCATCAAGGACAGCAGTGGACTTTTGCCTGGGCACGGCGGCGTGTTGGACCGCATTGACGCCTTGTTACCGATATTGCCGTTGGCAATGATGTTTTCCACCTTATGAACGCAAGAAAAACCAGAGTTGTAGTTCTGGGTTCAACCGGCTCCATCGGAGTCAACACCCTTGACGTTATCGAGCGCCATCCTGAACGGTTTGAGGTTTTTGCGCTGACTGCCTCGACCAGCGTTGATGCCATGTTGGCTCAGTGTGCACGGCACCAGCCCGCCTTTGCAGTTATGGCCAGTGAAGCGCACGGCAAGCAGCTTGAGCACCGTTGTAGTACCGAGGGCCTGACCACCCGGGTTTTGTGGGGCGCGGACGCTATCGAGTTGGTGGCCCGTCATGAGCAGGCCGATTCGGTGATGGCGGCCATTGTGGGGGCTGCTGGGCTGGCTCCATGTCTTGCGGCCGCCCAGGCTGGCAAGCGACTGCTCTTGGCAAACAAGGAAGCCCTTGTTGTTGGCGGGCAGCTTTTCATGGATGCTGTGGCCGCAGGTGGTGCCACACTGCTCCCCATTGACAGTGAACATTCTGCAGTGTTTCAGTCGTTACCGGCAGACCCCAAGGATTGGGCAACCCGCATCGACAAAATCATCCTGACAGCATCCGGCGGTCCATTCCGGACCCGCGACCCTTTGACACTTCGGTCCGTAACACCCGAAGAGGCGTGCGCGCACCCCAATTGGGTTATGGGGCGCAAGATCTCTGTTGACTCCGCGACCATGATGAACAAGGCGCTGGAGGTCATCGAGGCCAAATTCCTTTTTGGTGTGGCACCGGAGCAAATCCAGGTCGTCATCCATCCCCAAAGCGTGATCCATTCCATGGTGCAGTACGTAGACAATTCGGTCGTCGCTCAGTTGGGTACGCCCGACATGCGCGGACCAATCGCATATGGCTTGTCGTGGCCGGAACGTGTCACTTCCGGTGCGGCTGCGTTGGATTTCTCCTCTATGTCCGGTCTGAGTTTTGAAACTTTTGCCACTGAAGACCACAAGAAGCGCTACCCGGGCCTGGATCTCGCATGGCAGGTACTGAAGGGGGCAGCGGGGAGCACTGCCGTACTCAATGCTGCCAATGAAGTGGCGGTTGCTGCGTTTCTGGAACGCAAAATCCGCTTTGACCAGATACACCACGTCAACACCCGGACGTTGGACATGGTAGTGCCCCAAGCGCCTGCGTCCCTGGATGATCTACTGGCCTTGGACCTGCAGTCCCGGCGGGCAGCAGAGCGCGCTATCGCCAGCCTGCCTGCGTGATCGCTGCGAGTACCCGATTCTTCCGATGACACTGCTCGCCTTCATCATTGCCATTGTTGTCCTCGTAGCTGTGCATGAACTGGGCCATTTCTCGGTAGCACGTCTTTGCGGCGTCAAGGTCCTTCGATTCTCGGTGGGATTTGGTCCGCGACTGTGGGGGTGGACGTCGGCCTCCACCGGTACCGAGTTTGTGGTCGGCATGCTGCCGCTGGGTGGTTACGTCAAGATGCTGGATGAGCGAGAGGCGCCTGTTGAACCCCACGAACGTGAGCAGGCTTTTAATACACAGCCTTTGCGCAGCAGGGCGGCCATTGTTCTGGCCGGACCTGTGGCCAATCTGATGCTTGCAGTTGCCCTGTACAGCTGGGTCCATTGGACCGGTATCGACATGGCCCAGGCTGTTGTGGCCAAGCCACCCCAGGGGTCTGTTATGGCCGCGGCCGGTTTTGCCGGCGGCGAGCGGATTTTGCGCGCGGGCTTTGAAGGCGAATCGCTGGAAGACGTTGCGTCCTTTGACGGATTTCGTTGGTGGCTGGCTCGGGGCGCAATTGAACAACGCAATCTGCAAGTGGAATTTACGGTCCCTCGACGGCAGAGTCCGCAGGTTGTGTTGCTCCAGTTGAACGGTGTGGATGCCAGCAGCGCCGATGCCAAACTGTTCCAGAAAATTGGTGCCGCCGCACCGTTCATGCAGGCACGGATTGGCAAACTTGTGCCTGGGGAGTCCGCGGAGCAGGCACAACTGCGAACGGGCGATTTGGTGCTGCGCGTGGATGCCACTGATATTGTGGATGCTGCGCAGTTGCACGACCTGATCCGCGCCTCCGGCCGCCATGGTGCACCTGCCGCACAGAACTGGCTGGTTGAGCGCAATGGCACGCGTCTGAACCTGGCTGTCCAGCCGAAATTCGTGCAGGAGAAGGTTCAGTCCATGAATCGTCTCAGCGCTGCCATCGCTTCCTTGTTCACCACCGGTGATGGACCCGGCCCGCAGGTGCAGTCATTTGGCCGTATTGGTGCCGGTATTGCCGCTCCGCCTGAAATTGCCATGGTGCGTTACGGCGTACTGGACGGGGTCAGCCATGCCATCTCGCGCACCTGGGAAACCTCCGCGCTGTCACTGCGCGTGATGGGGCAAATTGTGACTTTGCAGGCCTCATTGAGCAACTTGAGCGGCCCCCTTTCCATAGCCGACTATGCGGGAAAATCCGCGGCGATGGGATTGACGCCCTTCTTGTTGTTCCTCGCCCTGATGAGTGTCAGCCTGGGCGTTCTCAACCTGCTGCCGCTGCCGGTCCTCGATGGAGGGCACCTGATGTATTATCTTTGGGAGGCACTCTCCGGCAGGCCGGTGTCGCAGACGTGGACAGAACGGCTGCAAAAGTTTGGGTTGGTGATCTTGCTGATGATGATGTCCGTTGCCATCGTTAACGATGTAACGCGTTTGCCGTGGTGAGCAACGGGGGCCGACCTCAAATTTCCGGAATACTTAAATTGATAAACATGCAATTCAATCGTAATTTTTTGCGCCGCGCGTCCGCCGTGGCTGCCTCCCTTCTGTTTCTGCAGAGTGGGTGGGCCGTGGAGCCCTTTACCGTCAAGGACATTCGTGTGGAAGGCCTGCAACGGGCAGAAGCAGGGACAATTTTTGCATCGCTGCCGGTCCGCGTCGGTGACACTTACACCGATGACAAAGCGGTCGCCTCCATCAGGGCACTTTTTGGCCTCGGTTTGTTCAAGGACGTGCGTATTGACGTCAGCGATGGTGTGCTGGTCGTGATCGTTGAAGAGCGGCCGACCATTGCAGATATCGAGTTCTCGGGCACCAAGGAATTTGACAAGGACATATTGAAGAAGGCCCTGTTGCAAATCGGGTTGACGGACGGGCGTCCGTTCGACAAGGCACTGGTTGACAAGGCCGAGCAGGAGTTGAAACGCCAGTACATCAACCGCAGCATGTACGCCTCCGAGGTGATCACAACGGTGACACCCGTAGACCGCAACCGTGTGAACCTGAGCTTCGCTGTGCAGGAGGGCGAACCCGCCCGGATCAGCGACATTCGCATCGTGGGCAACAAGGCTTTTTCCGAATCCACGCTGCGCGGCCTGTTTGATCTCGATACCGGAGGCTGGTTGAGCTGGTACACCAAGTCAGACCGATATGCGCGCACCAAGCTGAATGCTGACCTTGAGGCACTGCGTTCGTACTATCTGGCCCGCGGTTACCTCGAATTCAAGGTCGAGTCCACACAGGTTGCGATATCTCCCAACAAGCAGGACATTGGCATCACCATCAATGTGACCGAAGGGGACCAGTTCGTAGTCTCAAAGGTCAATTTGGCTGGGAATTTTCTGGACAAGGAGGCGGAGTTCAAATCCCTGGTTGCCATCCAGGTCGGTCAGCCGTACAACGCCGACCAGGTCGCTTTGACCAGCAAAGCCTTCACCGAATATTTCGGAAATTTTGGTTACGCGTTTTCGCGCGTGGAACCCCGCACGGTAATCGACCGTGCTACCAACCGGGTGGAAGTGACTCTGCAGGTCGATCCGTCACGTCGCGTCTACGTACGCCGTATCAACGTGGCGGGCAATGACCGTACCCGGGACGAAGTGGTTCGCCGCGAGTTTCGCCAATTGGAATCCTCCTGGTACGACGGCGACCGCATCAAGCAGTCCCGTAACCGGGTGGACCGCCTGGGCTACTTCAAGGAAGTCACCATGGATACGGCGGAAGTGCCGGGTTCCATGGACCAGGTGGATCTGACCGTCACCGTGGTAGAGAAACCAACTGGCAGTATCAGCTTGGGGGCGGGTATTTCCAGTGCGGACGGCATTGGCCTGTCGTTTGGCTTCAAGCAGGACAATGCCTTTGGTTCTGGTAACTCAGTTGGTATCGAGGTCAATACCAGCAAGCAGAACCGCACACTGGTGTTCAACACAACCAATCCGTATTTCACCGAAGACGGTGTGTCGCGTTCCATCGACGTCTACCAGCGCAACTCCAAACCGTACCTGGACATTGATAGTTATGCCATTGAAACCACGGGTGGCAGCATCCGGTTTGGCGTGCCGTTCAATGAATACGACACCGTGTTTTTCGGTTTGGGCATAGACCAGACAACCATCGTTCCGGGTACCCTGTTGCCAGTCGTCTACCAGGATTTTGCCAACAAGTTCGGTTTTACCAGCAATGCCATTCCACTCACCGTGGGTTGGGGGCGTGATACGCGTGACAGTGCCCTGGTGCCTACGATGGGCAAGGTCATCAAGGCATCTGCGGAATGGAGTGTGGCGGGTGAACTCAAGTATGTGCGCGGAACAGCTGCCTACCAGCACTACATACCGGTCACCAACAAGATCACGGCTGCGCTGAATGCAGAGCTGTCGGTCGGCTCGGCAACTGGCGACTCGTTCTACCCCATTTTCAAGAATTTCTACTCCGGTGGCTTGGGTACCGTGCGTGGTTTTGAACAAGGCAGCTTGACGACCGGTACGCAACGGACTTTGGGCTTGACCGCAACCGGCGGTACCAAGAAGATCAATTTCAACGCCGAACTGTTGTCGCCCTTGCCAGGTGGTGGCAAGGACCGCACGCTGCGGGTGTATGCATTCGCAGACGCGGGTGGTATTTACGGTGCCGACGAAGGCCTGCAACTGCAGGATATGCGCAGTTCCTACGGCATCGGTATCAGCTGGATATCACCCATGGGCCCCCTGCGGCTGGCGTATGCCAGACCCGTCAAGCAATTCGATAGCGATAGAATCCAAGCTCTGCAATTCCAGATCGGAAGCTCTTTCTAATGAACACTTTAAAACTGCGTTGGATGTTAACGGCTCTGCTTGCCGTCGCCACCGTCGGTGCCAGCGCCCAGGATTTCAAGGTGGGCGTGGTCAACATCCAGCGCATTACTAACGAATCCATGCCAGCCAGGTCTGCACAGGCCAAGCTGGAGCAGGAGTTTTCCAAGCGCCAGAAGGAACTGGTGGAGTTGCAAACGTCGTTCAAGGCATTTGGTGAGAAATTTGAACGGGACGCACCGACGCTGAGCGAAGGCCAGCGTGCTGCGCGCCAAAAAGAAGGTGCAGAACTCAGCCGCGACCTGCAGCGTCGCAACCGCGAATACCAGGAAGACCTGAATGGCCGGCGTAATGAAGAGCTGCAACAGGTGTTGGACCGCGCCACCAAGGCCGTCAAACAGGTCGCCGATTCTGAAAAATACGACGTCGTGATCCAGGAAGTGGTCTACGTGAACACCAAACATGACATCACCGACAAGGTCCTCAAAATCCTCAACGCAGGCTCCAAGTAAGGCCCGGGCGACCGGGTTTGGGGTATGAAGCTTGATCTGGCTTCCATCGTCGCCGCGCTGGGCGGCGAATTGCATGGAGACGCGTCCCTGGTGGTGACCGGTTTGGCACCGCTGGAGACGGCGACGCCACAGCACCTGAGCTTTCTCAGCAATCCGCGCTACCAACAGCAACTGCTGGCGTCACAGGCTGCCTGCGTGATCGTCGCGCCTCAGATGAAGGACGCAGCAGTCTCCCGCGGTGCCTGCATCGTTACCGACAACCCCTATCTGTACTTCGCCAAGCTGACACAGCTGTGGAAGTACGGCCCTGGTCCGCGCGCACAGGCGTCCATTCACCCGAGCGCTGTGGTGGATTCTGCGGCCGTGGTTCACCCTTCGGCCTCCATCGGTGCGTTGTGCGTGGTAGAGCGGGGTGCACACATCGGTGCCGATACGGTGCTCAAGTCGCGTGTGACCGTGAGCGAAGACTGCGTCATAGGCGACCGATGCCTCATCCATCCCGGTGTGGTCATAGGCGCAGACGGATTTGGCTTTGCACCCGACGGGGACGCCTGGGTCAAGATTGAACAACTGGGTGCCGTGCGGATCGGCAACGACGTCGAAATCGGCGCCAACACCTGCATAGACCGCGGTGCCCTGCAAGACACCGTCATTGAAGACGGCGTGAAACTCGACAACCTGATCCAGATCGGCCACAACGTGCGCGTAGGCCGCAACACGGCCATGGCTGGGTGTGCAGGGGTGGCTGGCAGCGCGACCATTGGTGAACACTGCACGGTGGGCGGTGGCGCCATCATCCTGGGCCATTTGACACTGGGCGCCAACGTCAACATTTCTGCCGGGACCCTGGTCACCAAATCGATCCAGAAACCGGGCCACTACACCGGTATCTTCCCGCTGGATGACAACGCGACATGGGAGCGCAACGCCGCAGCGCTGAAGCAGTTGCACAGCCTGCGTGACCGTATTAAAACTTTGGAAAAAGAGACAAAAAAATGATGATGGACATCCACAAGATTCTCAAGCAGCTGCCGCACCGTTACCCGTTTCTGCTGGTGGACCGTGTGCTGGAGATAGACAAGGGAAAAACCATCAAGGCCTTGAAAAACGTCACGATGAACGAGCCCTTCTTTGAGGGGCATTTCCCCCATCGCCCGGTTATGCCAGGCGTATTGATGCTCGAAGCCCTGGCGCAGGCAGCAGCCCTGCTGTCCTTTGATGCCCTGGGCGCGTCGCCCAACGACCAGATGATCTACTACTTTGCGGGCATTGATGGCGCACGTTTCAAGCGCCCGGTGGAGCCGGGTGATCAACTGATTCTTGAGGCGGAGTTGCTGCGCATGAAAGCCGGCATCTTCAAGTTCAAAACCCGCGCCACCGTGGACGGCGAACTGGCCGTAGAGGCCGAGCTCACCTGCGCCATGCGCACCGTGCCTGACGCGTAAGGTCGCCCGCCGTGAGCGCCATCCACCCCACCGCCATTGTTGACCCGGCCGCCGAGCTGGACAGTACCGTCACCGTAGGGCCCTACACCGTCATCGGGCCGCATGTGCGCATCGGCGCCGGCACCACCGTCGGCCCGCACTGCGTCATCGAAGGCCATACAACGATTGGCTGCGACAACCGCATCTTCCAGTTCAACTCGCTGGGCGCCATACCCCAGGACAAAAAATACAACGGTGAACCCTGCGAGCTGCGCATTGGCGACCGCAACACCGTCCGCGAGTTCTGCACGTTCAATATCGGCTCCCCCGGTGACGCCTTTGTGACCAGCATCGGCAACGACAACTGGATCATGGCTTACACGCACATCGCGCACGATTGCCAGCTGGGCAACCAGATCACGATGGCCAACAACACCACGCTGGCCGGCCACGTGCATGTGGGTGACTGGGCTACTGTAGGCGGCCTGACCGGTGTGCTGCAGCGCATGCGCATCGGTGCCCACGCCATGGTGGGCTTTGCCAGCCATGTGGGCAAGGACGTACCACCTTTCATGGTGGTGGACGGCAACCCGCTGGCGGTGCGTGCCGTGAACCTGGTCGGTCTGCGCCGGCGCGATTTCTCGGCCGAACGCATAACCGCCATCCGCGAGATGCACAAGTTCCTCTACCGCCAGGGCAAGACCCTGGACGAAGCGCGTGCGTCCATCCAGGGACTGGTTGCGACCATGCCCGAAGCGGCAGCGGACATCGCGTTGATGGACGAGTTCCTCGCCACCTCCGCCAGCGGCATCGCGCGCTGACCATGCCAGCCCCGCAAGTAGCCATGGTGGCCGGAGAGGCCTCCGGCGACTTGCTCGCCGGGCTGGTGCTGGACGGTTTGCGTGCCCGCTGGCCCGATCTGCAATCCAGTGGCATCGGCGGCCCACAGATGGCGCAGCGCGGCTTTGTGGCCCACTGGCCCAGCGAACGCCTGGCCGTACACGGCTACAGCATCGAAGTTTTCAAGCGCGTGGCCGGGTTGCTGCGCATCCGCAAGCAACTGCGTGAACGCCTGTTACAAGAGCGTCCCGGCGTCTTCATCGGTGTGGACGCGCCCGACTTCAACCTGGGCCTGGAGGCGGCGCTCAAGGCCCAGGGCATTCCCACCGTGCACTTCGTCTGCCCGTCGATCTGGGCCTGGCGCGCCGACCGGGTCGAGAAGATCCGCCGCGCGGCCGACCACGTGTTGTGCATATTCCCGTTTGAGCCGGCCTTGCTGGCCCAACACGGCATTGCCGCCACCTATGTCGGCCATCCGCTGGCCAATGTGATCCCGCTGGAGCCGGACCGCGCCGCTGCCCGTGCCAAGCTGGGCCTGGCGCCCGATGCGCGCGTAGTGGCCATCTTGCCGGGCAGCCGAAAATCCGAGGTGGAATACCTGGCGCTTAGGTTCTTTCAGGCTGCAGCCCACATGCAACAAGCCTACCCTGCTATGCAATTTGTAGTGCCTGCTGTGCCCACGCTGCGTGCGCGCATCGAGGCATTGGCGGCAGAGGCCGGCATGGCGGGCCGCATCCAGATCGTGGCCGGGCAGTCGCACACCGTGCTGGCCGCCTGTGATGCCACGCTGATCGCCAGCGGCACGGCCACGCTGGAGGCGGCACTGTTCAAGCGGCCCATGGTCATTGCCTACAACATGCACTGGCTGTCGTGGACGCTGATGCAGCGCAAGCAACTGCAGCCCTGGGTGGGCCTGCCCAATATCCTGAGCGGCGAGTTTGTGGTGCCTGAGCTGTTGCAGGACCAGGCCACACCCCAGGCCTTGAGTGATGCCATGCTGCAATGGTTTGACGCCATGGACCGCCAGCCTGCGAAAATAGCCGCTCTGCAAGACCGTTTTCTGGCGCTGCACCACACACTCCAGCGCGACACTTCAACTTTGGCAACCGATGCGATCGAAAAAATTCTTGCACGCTGAGCAGGTTGTGCTCGCGTGGGACACCCCGGGCCTGATGGCTGGCGTGGACGAGGCCGGCCGTGGCCCGCTGGCAGGGCCTGTGGTGGCCGCAGCCGTGATACTGGACGAGCGCAACCCCATAGAGGGCCTGGCCGATTCCAAGGTGTTGACCGCGCGCCGCCGCGAGCAGCTGTATGACGAGATCCGTGCCAAGGCGCTGTGCTGCTCCATCGCCCAAGCCAGTGTCGAAGAGATAGACCAGATCAACATCCTGCAAGCCACGATGCTGGCGATGCGCCGGGCCGTCGAAGGCCTGCGCCTGACACCCGCGCTGGTGATGGTGGACGGCAACCGCCTGCCGGTGCTGAGCATGCGGGCCGAGGCCATCGTCAAAGGCGACAGCAAGGTCAGCGCGATCTCGGCCGCCTCCATCCTGGCCAAGGTGACGCGGGACCGCTGGTGTGCCGAACTGCACGTGCAGTACCCCCAATACGGTTTTGCCGGCCACAAGGGTTATGGCACGGCGGAGCATTTGCTGGCGCTGCAAACCCATGGCGCCTGCCCCGAGCACCGCAAGACTTTCAGCCCGGTGACCCAGGTTCTGGCCGGCGCGATGGGACGCGCGCTGTGAGCCAGCCCACACCCATCACCTCGCGCGAGAACCCGCTGCTCAAAGAGCTGCGCAAGGTCGCGCAGGACAACACCGCCTACCGCAAGGCCGGGCGCTTCTGGGTCGAGGGCGACCACCTGTGCAGCGCGGCGCTGCAGCGTGGCCTGAAGCCTGCCGTGGCCGTGTTCACTGAGGAGTTCTGGCCTCTAGCCCCCGTGCAGTATGCGCAGTCCGCTATCAAAAGCATAGTAATCCCCGCGCAGCTGTTCCGGGAGCTGAGTGACCTGGAGTCGCCCGCGGGCGTGGGCTTTGTGCTGGACCTGCCGGCCGAGGCGCCCCTGCTGCCCGATGCACCCACCGTCATCCTGGACCGTGTGCAGGATGCGGGCAACGTGGGCTCCATCCTGCGCAGCGCAGGTGCATTCGGTTTCCGGCAGGTGGTGGCGCTCAAAGGCAGTGCCGCGCTGTGGTCGCCCAAGGTCTTGCGTGCTGGTATGGGCGCGCATTTTGGCCTGCATTTGCTCGAAGGTCTGGGTCTGGACGATCTGCAGGGCCTGCAGGTTCCCATCGTTGTGACCAGTTCCCACCAGGGTGAACTGGTCCAGAACCTGCGTTTGCCTGCTGCCTGCGCCTGGGCTTTTGGCCATGAAGGGCAGGGCGTGGGGCCGGAGCTGATGGCGCGCGCTGCTTTTCACGCGCGTATTGGGCAACCGGGGGGCGAGGAGTCGCTCAATGTGGCGGCTGCAGCGGCCATCTGCCTGCATGCCAGCAGCATGGCGGCGGCCCCTTAGGCACAGGGCCGGGGTATTACAAGCCTGTGGTCAGCCTGGCCCAGCGGCCATCGGCCTTCATGGCTTTGACGGCGGCGTCAATTTTAGGCACCAGGGCAGCCCATTTTTTGTTCACGATGTGAACCACTTTGAATTGAACCAAGGGTGGCTGCAATGTCCTGAGCGAACCCGCAAATTCGGGAAAACCGGATAGCGGTATCACCGAACTGGTCAATGCCACGTCAAAACGCCCGGCGTGGAGCATCTGCAACATCTGCCGTGTGGAATTGGCCGCTGTGGCGTCCAAATCCAGCCTGTTGACCAGGCCTTCGGCCATCTTGGTCCCGCGGTGAAAGCCGAGCTTGTAGTTCTTCAGGTCGGCCGTTTGCAGGCGCGTGGGCTCGAAGTCTTTGCGGACCACGGCCAGCAGTTGCAGTTCCAGCAGGGGTTCCTGGGTCTCCAGCAGATTCGGGTAACCCGCGGTGCCACCCACCACACGCGCCATGTCGGCGTCAATGGCGCCGCTGTCCACGCTCTTCAGCGATCGCTCAGGGGGCAACAGCACGAATTCGGCTGTCATGCCGATCTCGGTGTAGATGGCCGCAATGGCCGGCTCGTAAGCCCTCGCACCCTCCAGTGTCCCGACCCGGATGCGTTGTTGTGCCATCGCTGCGGTGCTTGCGATAACAAGCCACAGGGCGCCAATGAAGAGCTTGTGCATGGTCACCCAGCATAGGCCGTGGCGGGCCTTTCGTCAAAACCGGGTAGCGTGCCACCACGCCAGGTGCTATTTTTGTGGCGGCGTTTTCCTTGTGCGGCGCGGATCACCTAGGCCTTGGACATCTCCGATAGCCACTGTGCCCAGTAGTCGATACAAGCCCGTATCTTGGGCAGGCGGTGGCGTTCCTGCAGCATGACGGCAAAGATTGGTATCGGTGGGCTGCTGAAGTGTTCTTGCAGCACCGGTACCAGGCGGCCCTGGCGTATCAGGGGTCGGGCATACAAATCGGTAATGCGCCCAATGCCCACGCCTTGCAACACCATGCTGAGCAGAAGGGATGAGTTGTCGGTGCGGGTGTAGCCCCGGACCTGCACTTCAGCCGGGCCCTTGGGATCGTCCAGCGTCCAGCGGTTCAGGCTGGGGATGGCGCTGCTGGCAATCAGCCGGTGCTGTTTCAGGTCCTGCGGGTGGCCGGGGGTGCCGAAAGCGCGCAGGTAGTCGGGTGATGCACACAGCGTGCGGCAGTGCACGCCAATCTGTTGTGCCACCACGGTGTCGCTATTGGGCGATCCGCTGCGGATGGCAACATCAAAACCATCACGTGCCATGTCGGCCAGGCGGTCATCGGCGCTGATGTCCAGGTGCAATTGCGGGTAACGCTCGTACAGGCCGCACAGGCTGGGCGCGATGATGCATTCGGCCATCAGTGCGCTGGTGCTGACGCGTACCCAACCGCTGGGGCCGCTGATCTTGCCCGTCAGTTCACTGTCCAGCTCGGCCGTGGTGTCCAGCAGGCGCCGGCCGTAGCTCAGAAACGTATCCCCCTCATCCGTCAGGCTCAGGCCGTGGGTGGTGCGGTGCAGCAGGCGCACGCCACACGCCGCCTCCAGCCGGGCCAGTGAGCGGGTCACCTGGCTGACCGGCACGTCGCGTTCACGGGCGGCGGCCGACAGGGTGCCCAGCTCAGCAATGCGGGTGAACAGGGCGACGTCATCGAGTTGGAGTTGCATGCGGCATTGTGCGGTGGTTTTGCAGATTATGCAAAACCAATAGCGATTTTTCGCTGTTTCCGAGGAAGGGATAACTCAATAAAGTTCAGTCCATAGCATTTGAAAAGGACCACACCATGTACCCCTCCAACTCCTTGAGCGCCGAACAGCGGGCAGATCTGCACACACGGGCCCGCCGCCAGGCCCGGCATTTGCGCCAGGTCGCCGGTGCCCGTTTCTGGCACAGCGTTCACGAGCACATGGCCCAGGCGCTGCATGCAGCCTGGGGCCTGTTGCACCGATCCACCCGCGCGCAAACGCCAATGCCAACGCCAGCGCGCAAACCATCAGGAGTCTGAACATGCCCACACTGCAACTCAAAGTCGCCCCCTTGCTGAACCCGGAACGCTACCGCGCGCTGGCCCAAGCCTTGACCCAACTCACCGCGCAGCACCTGGGCAAGCGTGAAGAAGTCACTGCGGTGGTGATCGACGATCTGCCCGCCGCACGTTGGTTTATTGGTGGACGTGCGCCGGAGCGCGCCACGGCGCTGCTGGAGGTCACCATCACCGCCGGCACCAATACCGAGGCGCAAAAGGAAGTTTTTATAGCCGCCGCGTTCACGGAACTGGAGCGGCAGTTGGGCTACGGCCAGCCGCTGGAAGCCGCCAGTTATGTCACGGTGCGTGAAGTCGCTGCCACCGATTGGGGTTATGGTGGACTGACCCAGGCGGCGCGAAGGCACAAAGCGCCTGTTGTTGTGGCGCAGGCTATGCCCTAGCTATGTCCTAGCGGGGTGTGTCAGCCCGCGGCCCCGGGCCCGAGCTGGCGCAATTCCGCCAGCGTGTTGATATTGCGAAACGCCGCGTCGTCTGCAAAATGCACTTCAGTGACGCGCAGGGTTGCGTACCAGCGCTCGAACTTGCGCCCACCCCCCTCCAGGTACTGGTTCAGGTGGGGCAACACCGAAGTCTTCATCAGGCAAAACACGGGATGCGGCTGGCGGGTGTCGCCTGCGCCTGTCACCGCAACGGCCAGTTCGGCGTCTGCGGACACCAGTGCGTGTGCCAGGCGTTCGACCAGATCGGCCGGTAAATAGGGAGAGTCACAAGGCGCCGTCACCAGATAGGGTGTTTCACAGTGCGCCAGGCCGGTTTGCAGACCCGCCAGCGGGCCGGCAAAACCGGGCATGGCATCGGGCCACACCGGTACGCCAAAGGCAGCATACGCATGGGTGTTCTGGTTGGCACTGATCAGCAGGCCTTGCACCTGGGGTCGCAAGCGCGTGATCACATGCTGCACCATCGCCTGGCCATCCAGGTGGACCAGGCCTTTGTCCACGCTGCCCATGCGGGAGCCGCGTCCGCCGGCAAGTACCAGTCCGGTGATTTTCATAAGGTTACAGGGGGGTATCGGCAAGGCAGTGTGTGCGGGGGGCGAGCGTTTGCACGGTGTCGGTCACTACCTGCTTGAGCTGTTCCTGCACGGCCGCCGGTATATCGCTGGGGCTCAATGTCGGCAAGCTGTTGGGGGGCACACTGGTCAAGGTGGCAAACAGTATCAGCGCGGACAGGTGTGCGCCGGCTGGTGCCGCGTGGTTGCCGTCAGCGGCATAGAGCTCCAGCCCTGGGTGGCGCTGCGCGGCCAGGTCCCAGGCCTGGCCCATGGGTGCCACACAAGCGGGCTCCTTGCGTGCGATGGATACGTGTAGGTTGTAGATGCGATCGGTCTCGGCAACTTCGCGCCGTGGCCACTCGGGAAACAACACCGGCAACGCTTTGGATTGGCGCGCCATGCGCACCAGGGTTTCGGCCTCTTGGGTTGGATAGGTATTGAGCCCGCTGGTGCTGTACTTTTGCGCCTGCAGGATCACCGCGCTCCAGGTCTGGCCCTCCAGCAGTTGGAGCGTGCGCGTGTTGAGCAGGTGTTCGTCCAGAAACAGGGAGTCCGGCGCCACAGTCACCGCCACGGTTTTGCCTGGCCGCGCAGCCAGCAGCATGGCCTGCAGCCGTTGGGGCAGACCATTTACCGAGGTGTGGCTGTTGCCCATCATCAACACGCGTATGTCGGCCCCAGCGGTGGTGCTGGCAGGCGGTGATGGTGTCGAGGGTGTTGCACTGGCAGACGGCCCTGCGCCACCGCAGGCGGCCAGGGTCAGAGAAGCAAGGCCGAGGGCTAACAACAGGTGAGGCCAGCGGCGTGAACAGCGTGAGCGGCGTGCCATGGTTCAGGCCTTTCTCGCATAACTGACCGTCAACAGTTCCCACTGGTGGCCGTCGGGCTCATTCCAGTAGACGATGCTGCCACCGTGTTGTGTATCCACCTGCGAGTCCACCGGTCCGTGGACCTGGCTGCGGTAGGGAATGCCAGCGGCCTGGATGCGGCCCAATATGGCGTCAAAGTCGTCCTGCCCCACACGAAAGCAGAAGTGGATCTGCGGAATGGGCTCGGGCCATTCGTCAAAATCCAGCGTCAGGCCCTCGTTCACAAACACCGGAGCAAAAGGCCCCACACCGGTTTCGGACCATTCCACGCCCAGTAACCCAGCCAGCAGCCTGGCTGCAGCAATCTTGTCGCGTGCAGGCACCATCAGGTGGTCAAGTTGGATGGGCATGCTGGGGTTCTCCTGATGGCTGCGTTAGGTCATGCGCTCCTGCACCAGGCGTGACAGGGCTGTTGCGTTGGTGTCGCTTTGGGCCGCCAGGCCGGCTACGGTGCCCTGCCGGTCGGCCGGGGTTTCGTCCTGGCTCAGTTTCCACTTGCCCTCCATACCCGTGAGCGCGATCTCGATACCCACGATGGCCTTGGCCATCTGGGTGATGAAATCAGCCGGTGCATCGGACACCCGCCAGGGCTGCGGGTTGGACGATTCGTTGGCCTGGGTCAGGTCGGTGATGAGCTGGTGGATCCACACCGGGTCTTCGATGGCGTGCGCCACACCGCGTACATGGACCACGGTGTAGTTCCAGGTGGGTACAACCTTGCCGTCAATTTGTTTGCCCGGATACCAGGACGGTGTGATGTAGGACTGTGGCCCCTGAAAAATCACCAGCGAATCGGTGCCGCCCGACAAGGTGTGCCAGACCGGGTTGGCCCGCGCCACGTGTGCCCGCAGGGTTCCGTGTGGGCCGCGGTTTGGGTCGAGGACGAAGGGAATATGGTTGGCGACCAGCCCCTGCTCACCAGACATGACCCAGGTACCCAGTGGGTGGGCCTGGATCAACGTTTGCATGACGGCCACGTTGGTTTCAACGTGGTAGGGCGGCAGGTACATCAGGAATTGGTCAAGGGTTGACCATCACCAGTTTGCCCATGACCCCGCGCGAGCCCATGTGGGCATAGGCGGCCTTGAGCTCGCCCATGGGCATGGTGCGGTCGATCACCGGTTTGATCTTGCCCTGGCCATACCACTGGGCCAGTTCTGCCATCATGGCCGCGTTGGCCTTGGGTTCTTTTTTCGCAAAATCGCCCCAGAACACCCCCACGATGGACGCGCCCTTGAGCAGGGCCAGGTTGAAGGGCAGGGCGGGAATGGGGCCGGAGGCAAAGCCCACCACCAGGTAACGGCCACGCCAGGCGATGGAGCGGAAAGCAGGCTCGGCAAACTCACCACCCACCGGGTCATAAATCACATCAGGGCCCTTGCCGTCGGTCAGCGCCTTCAGCGCCTCGCGCATGTTCTCGGTGCTGTAGTTGATGGTGGCATCGGCGCCAATCTTTTTGCACAGGTCGCACTTTTCTTGGGTGGATGCAGCGGCAATCACCCGGGCGCCCATGGCCTTGGCGATCTGGATGGCCGAGGTGCCCACACCACCTGCGGCGCCCAGTACCAGCAGCGTTTCACCGGCCTTGAGCTGCGCCCGGTCCACCAGCGCGTGGTGCGACGTAGCGTAGATCATGATGAAAGCCGCGGCATCCACCATCGGGAAGCCTGGCGGCAGCGGCATGCACAGGGCTGCGGGGGCGATGGTGTGGGTGCCAAAGCCTCCGGTGCCGCTGAGGCAAGCGACGGCTTGGCCAACCTTGAGGTGGGTGACGCCTTCGCCCACGGCTTGCACAATGCCGGCGTATTCCGAGCCCGGTACAAAGGGCAGGGCCGGTTTCATCTGGTACTTGTTCTGCACGATCAGGATGTCGGGGAAATTCAGGCTCGCGGCCTTGATTTCGATCAGCACCTCGCCTGCTTTTGGCGTGGGTGTGGGCAGTTCTTTCCAGTTCAGGGCGTCAATACCAGTGGGGTTTTCGCAAAGCCAGGCGTGCATGGGGAATCCTTGTAGTCAATGGGGGCAGAGCTGAAGTCTGTCCATCAAGCTTATATGTTACGGGCATTGGCCACCACAAAATATGTCGCTGGGGCGACCCTACAATGGCTCTTCAACCCCCCACGATTTATGAAAATTCTGATTTCCAACGACGATGGATACCTGGCCCCTGGCCTGATGGC